>NZ_JAUSXL010000002.1:2895542-3198585 GCF_030815975.1 Variovorax paradoxus | reverse complement strand
GACGCACTGGCGCATGTTCAGGGCCGGCAACATGCTCGGCCAGGGCCATGCGGCCGTCGGCGCGATTGCAGGCGCGGTGGGCTACGAATCGGAAGCCGCCTTCAGCAAGGCCTTCAAGCGCCGGATGGGCATGGCACCGGGCGCATGGCGTGCCGCGGCGCGCAGCGGCGCTGCCGCCTAGGCGTTCGCTGGAAGGCCCGCCTTGGTGCTGGCCGCGCGCCTGAACTGCGCCGCCGCAAAGGCCCAGACCATGCGCGTGGCATCGGGCCCGGCCGGGTCGCTGAAAAGCGTAGCGGCAGTGCCGCCGCTCCAGGCATGCCCGAGTCCTGCGATCTCGCACAGCACGACCAGCGTGCGGCCCTTGCGCCGGAACTCGGTCAGCCGCATGGCGTGCCGCTTGCCGCGCTGAAGCGTGCGCGCGGGCCCCGGCTTGGCGCCCACGGCCGTGGCCCACACGGCCGCGCTGCTGATGGCATTGCTCGGTGCCACCACGGCATCGGCTTCGCCATGGATCACCAGCATCGGCGGCAAGCTCGCGAACACGGCGGCTGCGCCCATGGCCTTGCCGACCGCGGTGGTCGGCATCGGCGGCGTGTGCTGCCCGCGCATCGCGCCCAGGGCCGTGGCCGAGGATTTCGCGGCGCCCGGCGCCACCCCCGAATGCATGACCACGGCGCGAAAGCGCGCCGGATAGCGCGTGGCCAGCAGCGCCGCCATGCTGGCCCCGGCCGACAGGCCCGCCAGCGCGATGCGTTCACGATCCACGGGATAGAGCATCGAGGCCTGGTCGATGGCCGCCATCAAGGTGGCGGCCTCGGCGTCGGCCTTGCCGGATCGCCGCTCATACCAGTTCCAGCAGCCTTGGGGATGGGCCAGCCTGTCCTGCTCCAGGTAGAGCACCAGGAAGCGCTGGCGCACGGCAAGCGCGTTCATGCGCGTGCTGGCCGCAAAGTCGCGCCCGGTCTGGCCGCAGCCGTGCAGCATGACCATGAGCGGCAGTTTCTCGCCGGGCGCCAGCTTGAGATCGGCCGGGCGGAACAGGTGATAGCCGCGCGCGCCGCCGGGGCCCAGCGCCATGCCGCCGAGCCAGTCGCCCTTGCCCGGCGGCGGCTTGAGCCGCTTGGCGGTTGCGCGCTGCATCCGGCCCGTCACGCGCTTGCTGTTGCCGAGCGTGATCTTGGTAAGGGCCTTCAGGTTGCGCTCATACGCGCGGGCGAACAGGGAAGCGGTGGAACGGCGGGCCATGGCGCAGTGTGACGCAAAGCACCGGCGGTCCAAAAAAGGCCCTAGTAGATCTCCGGCACGACCATGCTGGCCGGCACCGGCTGGCGCAGATAGTCGGCATGGCGTTCGCGCGCGGGCAGTTCCACCGGCGGATGCGGCACCTCCTGGTAGGGCAGCTGGCCCAGCAGGTGGCTGATGCAGTTCAGGCGCGCCTTCTTCTTGTCGACCGCCTGCACCACCCACCATGGCGCCTCCGCAATGTGGGTGCGCTCCAGCATGATTTCCTTCGCCTTGGTGTATTCCTCCCAGCGGCGGCGGCTTTCGAGATCCATGGGGCTGAGCTTCCACTGCTTGAGCGGATCGTGGATGCGGCCGAGAAAGCGCATGTGCTGCTCGTCGTCGGTGATGGAGAACCAGTACTTGATGAGCTTGATGCCCGAGCGCACCAGCATCTTCTCGAACTCCGGCACGGTGCGAAAGAATTCCTCGTACTCGTCGTCGGTGCAGAAGCCCATCACGCGCTCCACGCCGGCGCGGTTGTACCAGCTGCGGTCGAACAGCACCATCTCGCCGGCGGCCGGCAGGTGCGCGGCATAGCGCTGGAAGTACCACTGCGTGCGTTCGCGGTCGTTGGGCGCGGGCAGCGCGGCCACGCGGGCCACGCGCGGATTCAGGCGCTGGGTGATGCGCTTGATGACGCCGCCCTTGCCCGCCGCGTCGCGGCCCTCGAAAAGAATGACCACCTTCTGCTTGCTGTGCTGCACCCAGTCCTGCAGCTTCACGAGCTCGCCCTGCAGCCGGAACAGTTCCTTGAAGTAGGCCTGGCGTGCGGCCTTGTCGCCCGAATGCGCGGCGGGGTCGAGGCCGTCGATGTTGCGGTCTTCGATCTCCAGCTCGAGCTCCTCGTCATAGCTGTCGATCAAGTCGCGGGCGATGCGTTGCATCAGGTCTTCGTGGTCTGGAAGTGCGCTCGTCAGCATCATGGGAGGAAAAGAGGAACGGAGTGGAACGAAGCATGCTGCCCGCCGCACATGACCGTTGCGTGACGGCCTGCGGGTTGCCGACACGAAGTTGTCACATAGGGCGAACACCATCCGGGGCACACCCCTCCGTTTTCCTGATTCAACGCACCTTGCCGGCACTCCACGACCTGGCCGCCAATTCATACGGCGGCGACGAAGCCGGACTGATCTGCGGCTATCTCTTCGACGCCATGGCGCCCGAGCCCGTGCGGGCGATCGGCTCGGCGCAGGCTGCGGCATGGCTCGGTGAACAGGGCAGCAACGCAATCTCGAGCAGTGCCTACGCGTGGTTGCACTTCAACCTGAGCCACGCCCAGGCGGAACGCTGGCTGCTGCGCCATGCAGGGCTCTCCGACACCTTCTACGAAACGCTGCACGAGGGCCTGCCCTCCACGCGCATCGAGCGCGCCGACGATTCGCTGATCGCGGTCATCAACGACGTGCACTTCGAGTTCAGCTTCGAGCCGTCGGACATCTCCACGCTCTGGATCAGCGTGGGGCCGCGCCTCGTGGTCACGGCGCGCACCAAGCCGCTGCGCTCGGTCGACGCGCTGCGAACGGCGGTCAAGGCCGGCGACGCGCCCCGCTCGAGCACCGAGTTGCTCGAACACCTGCTGCGCGCGCAGGCCGACGTGCTGGTGAAGATCGTGCGCGGCGTCACTTCGCGCATCGACCGCATCGAGGACGAGCTTCTGGCCGGCCGGCTCGACCACAAGCGCGCCCGGCTCGGCGTGCTGCGCCGGCTGCTGGTGCGGCTGCAGCGCCTGCTGGCGCCCGAACCCGCCGCCCTCTTCCGCCTGCTGCAGGGGCCGCCGGCCTGGATGGTGGAGCCCGACGCGCAGGAACTGCGCGGCGGGGCCGAGGAGTTCTCGGTGGTGCTGCGCGACATGCAGGCGCTGCAGGAGCGCATCAAGCTGCTGCAAGAGGAAATTGCCGCCAACGTGAACGAGGACAACAACCGCAGCCTGTTCGTGCTGACGGTGGTGACCGTGCTCGCGCTGCCGATCAACATCCTGGCGGGCCTGTTCGGCATGAACGTGGGCGGCATTCCGCTGGCCGAGGACAGGCACGGGTTCTGGATCGTGGTGGCGATCGTCGCGAGCTTCACCGCGGTGGCCGCGTGGGCGGCTTTTCGCAAGAAGCGCTGAGCCGCATCGGCCGTCGCAGTAATGCTATTTATTTAATAGCATCCACAATAGCATCCATGCGCCCGCATCGATGTTCCAGACCCCATAGAATGCAAATGTGTCCTCCATCCTCAATGCCGATCTGCACTGCCATTCCGTGGTTTCCGACGGCACATTGACGCCCGAAGAATTGGCCGCGCGCGCCGCCGCCAACGGGGTCGAACTCTGGGCGCTCACCGACCATGACGAGGTCGGCGGCCAGCACCGCGCGGCCGCCGCGGCGCGCGCCAACGGCATCCGCTATCTCACCGGCACCGAAATCTCGGTGACCTTCGCCAACGAAACCGTGCACATCGTCGGCCTGGGCTTCGACCCCGACGATGCCGCGATGACGCAGGGCCTCTACGACACGCGCGGTGGCCGCGGCAAGCGCGCGCAGGAAATGTCCGAGGGGCTGGCCAAGGTCGGCATCCAGGGCGCGTATGAAGGCGCGCTCAAGTTCGTCGGCAACCCCGAACTGATCTCGCGCACCCACTTCGCGCGCTTCCTGGTCGAGCAGGGCCACTGCCGCGACACCTCCGAGGTGTTCCGCAAGTACCTGACCGAAGGCAAGCCCGGCTACGTGCCGCACCGCTGGGCCTCGCTCAAGGATGCAGTGCACTGGATCACGGCCGCCAAGGGCATGGCGGTCATCGCGCATCCGGGGCGCTACAAGTTCACCGCGAACGAGGAATATGCGCTGTTCCTCGAATTCAAGGCGCATGGCGGGCAGGCGATCGAGGTCGTCACCGGCAGCCACACGACAGCCGAATACGTCGAGTACGCCGACAAGGCGCTCGAGTTCGATTTCGCCGCCTCGCGCGGCAGCGATTTCCACAGCCCTGACGAAAGCCATTGCGATCTCGGCAAGCTGCCACCGTTGCCCGGTGCGCTCACGCCGGTGTGGGAACTGCTCAGCCACCGCATCCAGCAGTGAGCCAGAGCCCCGGGTCCGGCAGCGACGGCGCTGCATCGGCGGCACTGGCGAGTGCCCGCGCCGCGGCGCGTCAGACGCGCGACCTCGAATCCGAACGCATCCTCTCGGGCATCGGCATGGTGCTGGTGGCGGTGGCCTGCTTTGCCACGCTCGACACCGCCACCAAGACCTCCACCGCCGCCGTGCCCATTCTCATGGGCGTGTGGTTCCGCTATGCCTTCCAGGCCGTGGCCACCACCGCGGTGCTGCTGCCGCGGCACGGCACTGCCCTGCTGCGCACGCAGCACCCGCGCTACCAGCTGCTGCGCGGCGCATTGCTGCTGGTGTCGAGCACGCTGGCCTTCCTGAGCCTGCGCTACATGCCGCTGGCCGAGTTCACGTCCATCGTGCTCATTGCGCCGCTCGTCATCACCCTGCTTGCAGCCACCACGCTCAAGGAGCAGGTCTCCGTGCTGCGCTGGGTGCTGGTGGCCGGCGGCTTCGCCGGCACGCTGGTCATCCTGCGGCCGGGCGGCGATGCGTTCAGCTGGGCCGTGCTGCTGCCGATCGGGCTGGTGCTGACCAACGCGTGGTTCCAGGTGCTCACGAGCAGGCTCGCGCAGACCGAGAATCCGCTCACGATGCATTTCTATACCGGCTGGGTGGGCGCGCTGATCGCCTCGCTGGCGCTGCCCTTCGCGTGGACGGCCCTGCCCTCGTGGCACTGGTGGGCCTTGCTGTGCCTCATGGGATTCATGGGCACGGTGGGACACTTCATTCTCATCCTGGCCTACCAGCGCGCACCGGCATCCACGCTCACCCCGTACCTCTATGCGCAGATCGCCTTTGCGATGCTCGGCGGCTGGCTTGTCTTTTCGCACGTACCCGACCGCTTTTCGCTCATCGGCATGGCAATGATCGCGGTCTGCGGCGCGGCCGGCGCCTGGCTCACGGTGCGCGAGCGGCGCGTGCCGATCGAGCCGGCCGAATCCTGATCAGGAGTCTTTTTCATGGCCCAGTATTTCGAAGTCCATCCCGAGAACCCGCAGCAGCGCCTGCTGAAGCAGGCCGCCGCGCTGCTGCAGCGCGGAGAGATCGTGGCTGTGCCCACCGACTCGAGCTACGCATTGGCCTGCCACCTCGACGACAAGGACGCGGTCGACCAGCTGCGCCGCATCCGCCAGGTCGACGAGAAGCACCATCTCACGCTGCTGTGCCGCGACCTCAGCGAGCTGGCCAACTACGCGCGCGTCGACAACAAGCAGTACCGGCTGCTGAAGGCCGCCACGCCGGGGCCCTACACCTTCCTGCTCGAGGCCACCAAGGAAGTGCCGCGGCGCGTGAGCCATCCGCAGCGCAAGACCATCGGCCTGCGCGTGCCCGACCACAAGGTGCTGCTCGAACTGCTGATGCTGCACGGCGCGCCGCTCCTGGCCACCACCTTGATCGCGCCCGGCGAAACCGAAGCGCTGAACGATGCGCAGACCATCCGCGAGCGTTTCGAAAAGCAGATCGGCGCCGTCATCGACGCCGGCGCCTGCCCTTCGCAACCCACCACCGTGGTGGACCTCACGCCCATGGGCACGGGCGACGATCCGGTGGTGGTGCGGCAGGGCCGCGGCGCGCTGGCGGTGCTTGGCCTCTGACGAGCGGCACCGCGACTTTCACTCCGTCTGACACAATCGCCCAGTGGATATTTCCAACCTGATACAGACCGTACTTATTTACGCTTTGCCCGTGGTCTTCGCGATCACGGTGCACGAGGCGGCGCACGGCTATGTGGCGCGCCATTTCGGCGACAACACCGCCGAGGTCATGGGCCGCGTCACGCTCAATCCGTTCAAGCACATCGACCCCATCGGGACCATCCTGATGCCGCTGATGCTGTACTTCGCAACCGGCGGGGCCTTTTTGTTCGGCTATGCCAAGCCGGTGCCGGTGAACTTCGGGCGGCTGCGCCATCCGAAGCGCGACATGATCTGGGTGGCTCTGGCAGGCCCTGCGTCCAACTTCGTGCAGGCCATTGTCTGGGCGCTGGTGCTCGTGGGGCTCGTCGCGGCCGGCATCGATGAAACCTTTTTCATCAAGATGGCGCAGGGCGGCGTGCTGGTCAACCTCGTGATGTGGGCCTTCAATCTCTTTCCGCTGCCTCCGCTCGACGGCGGCCGCGTGCTCGCAGGCCTGCTTCCCAACGGAGCCGCGCAGAATTTCCTGGCGCGCATCGAGCCTTTCGGTTTCTTCATCGTGATGGGCCTGGTGCTCGCGGGCATCGTCAGCACCTTCTGGCTGCGTCCGCTGATGGACGTCGGCTACACGGCCATCAACCTGCTCATCTCACCGCTCACGGCTTTGCTGCGTTAAGTTCTTCCTCCTCCCATGGCTTCGTCTTCTTCCGCTCCCCTGCGCGTCTTGACCGGCATCACGCCGTCGGGCACGCCGCACCTCGGCAACTACGTCGGCTCGATCCGCCATTCGGTTCGGCAGAGCGTCGCGCCGGGCGTCGAGAGCTTTTTCTTCCTGGCCGACTACCACGCGCTCATCAAGGTGCAGGAGCCGGCGCTGATCCAGCGCTCCACGCTCGAGATCGCCGCCAGCTGGCTGGCCTGCGGGCTCGACCCCGAGCGCGTCACCTTCTACCGCCAGTCCGACATCGTCGAGATTCCCGAGCTGACGTGGTTCCTCACCTGCGTGACCGGCAAGGGCGTGCTCAACCGCGCCCATGCCTACAAGGCACAGCTCGACAAGAACATCGCCAAGGGCGAAGACCCTGATGCCGACGTGACGGCGGGCCTTTTCATGTACCCGGTGCTGATGGGCGCCGACATCCTGTTGTTCAACGCGCACAAGGTGCCCGTGGGGCGCGACCAGGTGCAGCACATCGAAATGGCGCGCGACATGGCGCAGCGCTTCAACCACCAGTACGGCGAGCACTTCACGCTGCCCGAAGCCGAGATCGACGATGCCGTCGCCACCCTGCCCGGCCTCGACGGCCGCAAGATGAGCAAGAGCTACGGCAACACGATTGCGATGTTCGCGCCGCGCGCGCAGCTGCAAAAGCAGATCGCCAGCATCGTGACCGACTCGCGCGCGCCCGGCGAACCCAAGGACACCGAAGGCTCGGCGCTGTTCCAGATCTACCAGGCCTTTGCGACCGGCGAGGAAACCGAGGCGCTGCGCAAGGCCTATGCCGAAGGCATCGGCTGGGGCGACGCGAAGCAGATGCTGTTCGAGCGCATCGACCACGAAGTGGCGCCGCTGCGCGCGCGCTACGAAGCGCTGATGAACGACCCGGCCGAGATCGAGCGCATCCTGCTCGTCGGCGCCGAAAAGGCCCGCAAGCTCGCGCGCCCCTTCATGGCCGAGCTGCGCCACGCGGTGGGGCTGCGCAATCTTGCGGCAGGGCGCGACAAGGGCGGTGCGCGCAAGGCGGCCAAGGTCGCCAAGCCAAGCTTCAAGCAATACCGCGAGCGCGACGGGCTGTTCTATTTCAAGCTGCTCGACGCGCACGGCGCCGCCTTGCTGCAGAGCCGCGGATTCGCTTCGCCGCAGGAAGCCGGCCGCGCCATCGCCGCCCTGCAGCAGCAGCGCGGCGCGGCACTGGCCGCGCTTGCCGAACAGCTCGAGCCGGCCGGCCCGGAAGAATTGCGCGCCGCGAAAGAGGCGCTGGAATCACTGGCGGAAACAACAACCTCTACCAATGGAAGTTGATCCGGCAATATCCATCGGCTTACCCGCCGAGGACAGAGAAGAGAAGACGGTGCGATCACTAAGGAAGAAAACATGAGCATTTATGTCATCGACGACCACCCCCTGATGCGCGACGCGATCGTGATGGTGTTGCGGCGTCTGCGACCGGCCGAAAACATCGTCGAGCTCGAGCGCCTCGACAAGCTCGCGAGTTCGGTTCAGCAGCGCGGCGCGCCAACGCTTTTCTGCCTTGACCTGAAGCTGCCCGACACCAATGGCGTCTCGGGCGTGGTCGCTGTCAAGCAGGTCTATCCCAACGTGCCGATCGCCGTCTATTCGGCGGCACCGGCCGGGGACATGGAAGACGCCTGCATCGAGGCCGGCGCCGACACCTACATCGAGAAATCGGCCAGCTCGGCCGAACTGGCCGCTGCGCTGCGCGGCCTGCTCATGGCAGGTTCGGAAGAGGCGGACGAGCCGGCGCTGGCCAGCAACAGCAAGCTGTCGAAGCGCCAGACGCAGCTGATCGCCATGCTCGACAAGGGCATGAGCAACCGCGACATCGCCACCGACCTGGAGATCAGCGAACACACGGTGAAGGTGCACCTGTGGCGCCTGTTCCGCCGCCTGGGCGTGAAGAGCCGCACGCAGGCGCTGCACTACGCGCGCACCAACGGGCTGCTTTCCGGTAACTGAGCCCACCCCCGAAGCGGCTCACTTCGTGTAGCCGCCTCCCCCTCAAGGGGGCAACACCAGTGGCCCGGCAAAGCCGGTTCCACGGTGGCACTTGGCTCACCCCCAGTCTTCGCGCACTTCGTGTCGCTACGCCAACCCCCTACCGGGGGCAACACCAGCGGCCCGGCAAAGCCGGTTCCGCGGTGTTCCTGGAAGAATTGAACCGCGCCTTGTGCGCGGTTTTTTTTTGGCCGCTGGCTTAGCCGCCGGAGGCGCTGACGCGGGCTTGGGCCACGGCTTCATCGGCATCGTGCAGGGCGACGCGGAACACGCTGCCGCTGCCCAGGCGGGAGCGCACGCTGACGGGATGGCCCAGCACATGCGAGAGCCGGGCGACGATGGCCAGGCCCAGGCCGAAGCCGTCGGAGGTGCCGGCGTGGTCGGCCACCTTGTAGAACTCCAGGAACACGTCGCGCAGGTGCTCGGGCGCGATGCCGATGCCGGTGTCCCACACCTCCACGCGCAGGCCGTCGCGGCTTTGCCGCGAGGCCAGCAGCACGCCGCCGTCGGTGGTGTACTTGATTGCGTTGGCAAGCAGGTTGCCGATCATGCGGCGCACGCGGATCGGGTCGGTCAGGAAGCTGCCTTCGGTTACGTGCACGCGAAAATCGAGGCCCCGACTTTCGGCCACCGGGCGGTATTGCAGTTCGAGGTCATGCAGCAGTTCGGCCACGTCCACGCGCTCGATGTGCAGCCGCACCTGGCCCGAATCGATGCGCGCCAGGTCGAACATCGAATCGAACAGCGCATTCACCGCATGCGTGGCGCGAACGATCTTGGGTGCAAGCTCCAGCACCAGTTCCGGTTCGTTGCGCAGCCAGTCGGCATACAGCGACAGGGCCAGCACAGGCTGGCGCATGTCGTGCGCGGCACTCGCGAGAAAGCGGTTCTTCATGGCCACGGCCGCCACCGCGGCTTGGCGCTGCTGCGTGAGCGACTTGATCAGGATGTGGTTGTGGAACAGCAGCTCGAGGCTGTTGCGCGCCGTCTCGTGGATGTGGCGGCCGGCGCGCAGCAGCAGGAACCAGTGCAGGATCGGCAGGATCGGCATCAGGAAGCCGTACTGGAAATGAGGCTCCGCGATGTTGATGCTCACGAGCCGGATCAGGACCGCCCCGAGCATCGTGATGAACAGCGTGTTGACGTAGCGCTTGAGCAGTGGCGGATGCAGCGCCAGCCCGTTGAGCGGAACGGTTCCGACGCCGGCCACGATGAGCCAGCTCATGAACTGGTTGACCTGCGGCGTGCGCTCGAAGAACAGCAGGATCGACAGGCCCCAGACGACCGCACTGGTGCTCCAGACGAAGCCGTAGCGCTCGGTGAACTGCTGCTGCGCCGCCGCGCTCCTGCCGGCATAGCGCACCGCATAGACCCTGGCGCCCCAGGCGCGGCAGGCCGTGGCAATGAGGCCCGCGGCGAGCCAGGTCAGCAGTTCCCACCGGGGCACATAGCTCCAGTTCAGGCCGACCATCGCCGGCATCAGTGCCGCAGAGACCAGGTAAGACCCGCGCGCCGAGCGCATCAGGCTGCGGATCAGCTCGCCGCGCACCCAGGATTCAGCTTCGTCGGCCGAAGCCGGGACCGGTGTCACGCTCGCGATCGACGGATTGGCCATGTGGCGCGGAGCCTTTTGTTCATTCGACTACGGAAAAATCCCGGCATGCGGGGGCATGGGGACGTGCGATCTTAACGGGCCGATACAGTTGCTTCGAAGCTCGGCACGGCACTCGTCTGCAGTGGCCGGGAAAACGCAAGAAGCACGGAAACGAAAGGCCCCGGTTTCGCGCCTACCGACGGCCGGGCCGTGGAAGAGGCAAAAAAATAGCCCCTTTGCGGGGCCATTCTTGGAGGAGAGGGAGGGATTCGAACCCTCGGTACTATCGCTAGTACGCCTGATTTCGAGTCAGGTACATTCGACCACTCTGCCACCTCTCCGGTGCTGTCGAGCCTGCGATTATAGCAGACAAAAACGAGGCTTCTGAAGCCCAGGCCGCTCAACCGCGCAGCAGTTCCAGCCCGCCGAGGTAGGGCCGCAGCGCGGCGGGCACGTTGATCGAGCCGTCTTCGTTCTGGTGGTTTTCCAGCACCGCGACCAGCGTGCGGCCGACCGCCAGGCCCGAGCCGTTGAGCGTATGGACGAGTTCGTTCTTGCCCTGCGCATTCTTGAACCGGGCCTGCAGGCGGCGCGCCTGGAAGGCTTCGCAGTTGGAGACCGAGCTGATTTCGCGATACGTGTTCTGCGCCGGCAGCCAGACTTCGAGGTCGTAGGTCTTGGTGGCGCCAAAGCCCATGTCGCCGGTGCACAGCAGCACCACGCGGTACGGGAGCTCCAGCGCCTGCAGCACGGCTTCGGCATGGCCGGTCATCTGTTCGAGCGCGTCGTAGCTCGTGTCGGGATGGACGATCTGCACCATCTCGACCTTGTCGAACTGGTGCTGGCGGATCATGCCGCGCGTGTCGCGGCCGGCGCTGCCGGCTTCCGAGCGGAAGCACGGCGTGTGGGCCGTGAGCTTGATCGGCAGTTGCGCCTCGGCCACCACCTCGTCGCGCACGAAGTTGGTCAGCGGCACTTCGCTGGTCGGGATCAGGTAGAGCGCCGAATGGTCGGGCGCGGGCTCGCCGTCCTGGCCGCCCTTCTTGGCGGCGAACAGGTCGCCCTCGAACTTGGGCAGCTGGCCGGTGCCGCTGAGCGTGGCGGCGTTGACGATGTAGGGCACGTAGCACTCGGCGTAGCCGTGCTTTTCGGTCTGGGTGTCGAGCATGAACTGCGCGAGCGCGCGGTGCAGCCGGGCAATCGGCCCCTTCATGACGGTGAAGCGCGAGCCTGCGAGCTTGGCGCCCATCTCGAAATCGAGCCCCAGCGGCGCGCCCAGGTCGACGTGGTCCTTGGCGGCAAAGGGCAGCGGCGCGGCGTCCGCGCCGGCGCCGCCCTGCGGGCTCCATCGGCGCATTTCGACGTTGCCGGCTTCGTCCTCGCCGACCGGCACGCTGGCGTGCGGCAGGTTGGGCACGGCCAGCAGCAGCGCCTGAAGTTCGGGCTGGATTTCTTCGAGGCGTTTGGACTGCGATTCCTGCTCGGCCTTCAGCGCGTTGACTTCGGCCATCAGCGCATCGACCGATTCGCCCTTGGCCTTGAGCGGGCCGATCTGCTTGTTCAGCGTGTTGCGCCGGGCCTGGATCTCCTCGGTGCGAGTTTGCAGCGTCTTGCGTTCGGCCTCGAGCGCCGTGAACGCCGACACGTCGAGGTAGGGCTGGTTCTTCTTGCGTTTTTCGAGGCCGGCCACAGCGGAGGCCAGGTCTTTGCGGAGCAGGGTGATGTCAAGCATAGGGGGATTTTAGGTGGGCGTAGCATCTCGCTCCCCACACTTCCATCGAAGGGAAAAAGCGATGCAAGCCTATCTGACTTTCAACGGCAACGCGGCCGAGGCACTGACCTTCTACGCCAAGGCGCTGGGCGGCAAGGTCGTCTTCAGCATGAGCTTTGGCGAAAGCCCCATGGGCGCCGAAACGCCCGCCGCGTACAAGGACAAGATCATGCACGCCGCGCTGGAAGCCCGCGGCCACAAGCTGATGGCCTCCGACACGCCGCCCGGCATGCCGTTCGAGGGCTATAAGGGCTTCTCGCTCTCGGTGCAGGGCAACAGCGTGGACGAAGGAAAGAAGCTCTTCGACGCGCTGGCCGAGGGCGGCGAGGTCACGATGCCGTACGGCCCGCAGTTCTGGGCCGCCGGCTTCGGCATGCTGAAGGACAAGTTCGGCGTGCCGTGGATGGTCAATTGCGAGAAATAAGGCGGCCGCCTCGCCCTCAGGCCACAGTGGCCGGATCGACATTCGCGCCGCAGACGATCAGGCAGACCTTCTCGCCTTCGCGCGGCACGTAGGCGCCGGTCTGCAATGCCGCCAGCGGCAGCGCGGCGGCCGGCTCGACGGCGAGCTTCATTTCCTTCCACAGCCACTGCTGCGCTGTGCGGATGGATTCGTCGGACAGCAGCAGCGCGTCCTGCACGTATTTCTGGGTGATGTCCCAGGAAATGGCGCCGATGCGGCGCGCGCCGAGCGAATCGGCGGCAATGCCGCCCACAGCTACATCGACCGGCTCGCCGGCTTCGCGGGCGCGGTACAGCGTGGGGGCCTTTTCCGGCTCGAGCGCCACCACGCGGGCGCGCTTCTCGAACCAGCCGGCGAGCCCGCCGATCAGCCCGCCGCCGCCCACGCTCACAAGCACGGAATCGGGCAGGCCGCCCTGCGCCTCGATCTCCTGGCCGAGCGTGCCCGCACCGGCCACGACTTCGGGCTGGTCGTAGGCATGGGTCAGCAGCGCGCCGGTTTCCTTCTGCCGCGCAAGGCAGGCCGCCAGCGCATCGGGATAAAGCTCGCCGACCACCACCACTTCGGCGCCGAGCGCCCTCAGGCGGGCGCGCTTGGCTTCGGGCGAGACGCCGGGCAGGAACACCTGGCAGCGCACGCCCAGCGCCTTGGCCGCCGCTGCGGTGGCAATGCCCGCGTTGCCGCCCGAGGCCACGATCACGCCGCTTTCGGGAATGTCGTTGGCCAGCAGGCGGTTCATCATGCCGCGCGCCTTGAAGCTGCCGCTCACCTGCATGTGCTCGAGCTTGAGCCACACCTCCGCGCCCGGCGCCGCCAGGCCGAAGGCGGAGGCCGGCAGCTTCCAGAGCGAGGTCTGGCGCAGGAAGCCGCCGGCGCGTTCGCGCAGCCTGCGGGAGGCGCTCTCTGTTTCGGAGCGCCAGTGGGTGTTTTCGTTGTTCAAGAGATGTGTCCCGGAGGAGGAATGTCGTCGAGCTTGAGGCCCTTGGGGAGCGGAAACTTGATGGTTTCCTCGATGCCGTCCATCTTGCGGACCGACACGGCGCCCAGCGCCCTCACGCGGTCGATCACTTCGCGCACCAGGATCTCGGGGGCGGAGGCGCCGGCCGTGAGGCCGACCCGGCCCTTGCCCTCGAACCATTCAGGCTTGAGCTCGTCGGCCGAATCGACCATGTAGCTTTCGGTGCCCAGCCGCTCTGCCAGTTCGCGCAGCCGGTTGCTGTTGGAGCTGGTGGGGCTGCCGACCACGATCACAAGGTCGACCTGCGGGCTCATGATCTTCACCGCGTCCTGGCGGTTCTGCGTGGCATAGCAGATGTCCTGCTGCTTGGGCTCGCGCACCTTCGGAAAGCGCGCGCGCACGGCTGCCGCGATCTCGGCCGCGTCGTCCACGCTGAGCGTGGTCTGCGTGACCACGGCAAGCTTCTCGGTCTGCGCGGGCGACACCTTTGCGACGTCTCCCACGTCCTCCACCAGGTGGATGCCGCTCGAGAGCTGGCCCATGGTGCCTTCGACCTCGGGATGCCCCTTGTGGCCGATCATGATGAACTCGTAGCCTTCCTTGGCGAGCTTGGCGACCTCGACGTGCACCTTGGTCACCAGCGGGCAGGTGGCATCGAAGACGTCGAAGCCGCGGTCGCGCGCCTCCTGCTGCACCGCCTTGCTCACGCCATGCGCGCTGAACACCAGCGTGGCACCGGGCGGCACGTCGGACAGTTCCTCGATGAAGATCGCGCCCTTGGCCTTGAGCTCGTTGACCACGTAGGTGTTGTGCACGATCTCGTGGCGCACGTAGATCGGCGCGCCGAACTTGGCGATGGCGCGCTCGACGATCTCGATCGCGCGGTCCACGCCGGCGCAGAAGCCGCGCGGCTCGGCGAGGATGACTTCCTCGATGTTCGGGTTCATCGTGCCTCCTGCCGGACCGTCCCAAGGGAGGCACGCGCCCCCTCGGGGGGCGGCGATACGCGAAGCGATGAGCGTGGGGGCGTCATAGCACCCCGATCAACCGGACCTCGAAGGTCACGGGCTGCCCGGCCAGCGGATGGTTGAAGTCGAAGCGCACCGCGGTCTCGTTCGATTCGATCACCGCGCCCGCGTAGCTGCCCGTGCCGTCGGGCGTGGGGAACTGCACCACGTCGCCGGCCGCGTATTGCTCGTCGGGGTCGCCCATCTGCGCGAGCAGCTTCCTGGCCACCCATTGCTGCATCTCGGGATTGCGCTCGCCGAAGGCCTCGCCGGCGGGCAGCTCGAAGGTGGCATGGGTGCCCTCTTCCAGGCCCATGAGCCGCTGCTCCATGGCGGGCGAGAGCTCGCCGGTGCCCAGCGACAGGGTCGCGGGCTTGTCGGCGAAAGTGTTGATGATGTCGCCCGCCGGACCGGCCAACCGGTAATGCAGGGTCAGGAACGAGCCGGAAGTCACAACGTGGGACATGGGTGCAGCGGAGGTAGGCAAAGACAAGGTGGGTGTCCCGATAAACTGGACTGCATTTTAAGGAGCCGGGGCTTCCACCCGCTCTTTCAAGGTTTCACCCAGGTTTTCGATGGCATTCAAGGATCTCCCCGCCCACGCCCGCCCGCGCGAAAAGCTCATCGCGCGGGGCGCCGCCGCACTGGCCGACGCCGAGTTGCTGGCGCTGCTGCTGCGCACGGGCGTGGCGGGAAAAAACGTGCTCCAACTGGCCCAGGAGCTCCTCGACCATTTCGGGGGCCTTTCGGGCCTGCTGCAGACCGGCGCCGAGGATCTGAAGGTGATCAAGGGCATGGGCGGCGATGCCAAGCGCGCCGAGCTCATTGCCGTGCTCGAGCTGGCGCGCCGCGCCATGGCCGAGCGCCTGAAGGAGCGCACGGTGTTCGACTCGCCCGGGACGGTCAAGCAGTACCTGCAGCTGCACATCGGATCGCGCCCCTACGAAGTGTTCGCGGTGCTGTTTCTCGATGCGCAGCACCGGCTGATCGTGCTCGAAGAGCTGTTTCGCGGAACGCTCACCCAGACCAGCGTCTACCCGCGCGAAGTGGTCACGCGTGCGCTGCACCACCAGGCCGCGGCCGTGGTGCTGTCGCACAACCATCCGAGCGGCAGCATCGAACCTTCGCGGGCCGACGAGTCACTCACCCAGACGCTCAGGGCCGCGCTTTCGCTGATCGACGTGCGCGTGCTCGACCATGTGATCGTCAGCGCCGGCCAGAGCTTTTCGATGGCCGAGAAAGGACTGCTCTGATGGCCTCCCGCAACCCGCCCATCAAGAACCTGGCCGATCTGAAGCAGGTGCAGCGCACGCTGGCCGAGACCCGCGAGCGTGAAGCGGCGGCGGCAGCCGCCAAGGCCGTGGCGGAGCGCAGGCGCGCCGCCGAAAAAGACCTGTTCGCGCGCGCCATCGGTGCGACCGAGCCGCTGCGCCGCAAGGCTGCGGTGCCGCTCGCGCCCGAGCCGCCGGCTCCCATTCCGGTGCAGCACCAGCTCGACGAGCAGCGCGTGCTGCGCGAGTCGCTGTCCGACGAGTTCGATGTGACCACCCTGCTCGACGTCGACGACGCCATGAGCTTTCGCCGCCCCGGCATCGGCACCGACGTGACCGCGCGGCTGCGCAAGGGCGACTGGAGCATCCAGGCGCAGGTCGACCTGCACGGCCTGCGCAGCGACGAGGCGCGCGAGGCGCTCGGCGGCTTCATCCGCACCGCCTACAAGCAGGGGCTGCGCTGCGTGCGCGTGGTGCACGGCAAGGGCCTGGGCTCGCCCGGCAAGCAGCCGGTGCTCAAGACCAAGGCGCAGCGCTGGCTGATCCAGAAGAACGAGGTGATCGCCTTCGTGCAGGCCAAGCCGGCCGAGGGCGGGGCCGGCGCACTGGTGGTTCTGCTGGCGCCGGCGCGGCGCTGACTGCGGCAGGCCGCTAGGACAAGTGGTTCTTCAGCGGTATCGAGGCATCCGCCATCGCCGCCGCATCGGGGCTGCGCCCCGCTTCGAGCAGCTTGCGGCTCATCATGTGATCGACCGGCGCATTGACCGATTCGACGCACACCAGCTGCCCGTCGACATAGTGGAACAGCGAGAACGCCTCGGGCTTGGGGCCGGCGCGGCGCACGCTGGCGAGCCCCGGGGTGCCTTCGGCCGGCATCAAGCCCACCATCTGCAGGCGCATGCTGCCCTGGTCGGACCAGAACCATGGCACCGCGTCGTGCGGGCGCGGCGCGCCGGTCAGCGTGGCCACGGCCGTGCGCGCCTGGTCGTTGGCGTTCTGCACCGATTCGAGCCGCAGCGCGCGGCCCGCGCGGCGATCGGGAAAGCGCGTGCAGTCGCCCACCGCAAGCACGTCGGCCGCGCTGGTCTGCATGTGGCCATCGACCACGATGCCGTCGGCGCACTCGATGCCCGCGGCCTGCGCCAGTGCGGTCTCCGGCACGGCGCCGATGCCGAGCAGCAGCAGGTCCACCGGCTGCTTCACGCCATCGACCTGGATCGACAGCAGCCGGTCGCCCTCGACCTCGAAGGCGCCCGTGCGCGCACCAAGCACGATGTCGATGCCCGCCGCACGATGCGTCGCAAGCACATGCGCCGATAGCTCGGGCGACACCGCGCGGCCCAGCAGCCGCGGCGCACTCTCGATCACCTGCACGCTCTTGCCGAGCGCCTTGGCGGTGGCCGCCACTTCGAGTCCGATGAAGCCGCCGCCCAGCACCGTGACCTGCTGCGCATCGGCCAGCCGCGAGCGCAGGCGATGCGCCTCGTCCGCGGCGCGCAGGCTTGCGACGTTCTCGAGCCCCGGCTTCAGGTCGGGCATCTGGCGCGCGCGCGTGCCAGTGGCCAGCACCAGCCGCTCCCACGGCAGGATCGCGCCCGAACGCAAGGTGACGGTGTGCGCCTCGCGGTCGATGGCCACGGCCGCATCGCCCAGATGCAGCGTGATGCCCGCTTCGCGGTACCAGTCGGCGGCCTTGTGCGGCTGCGTGGTCTCCTCGGCGCTCCTGAGAAAGGCCTTCGACAGCGGCGGCCGGTGGTACGGCTCGCAAGCCTCCTCGCAGACCAGGTGCACGCGTGCGCCCTGCCCGGCTTCAGCCAGCCCCGCACAAAGCTGGGCCGCGGCGTGGCCGCCGCCGATGATGACGATGGAATTCATTGAAGAGGATCTTTCGGAGTCGTTGTCTGTTCTATTTATTCGCCGCGGTTTCTCATCCAGTCTGCTGTCTGGAAGAAAGAGTCGCGCAAGCGTGCGCGCAATCCCTCGGGCACGCCGGTCTCGCCCATGGCCTGGTCCATGCAGGCCAGCCACTGGTCGCGCTCCTTGATGCCGATGCTGTGGCCGCCGATGCTCTGCGGCAGATGCCGCGCGCGCAGCATCGGGTGGCCGAAGCGGTCGGTGTAGTGCTGCGGCCCACCGAGCCAGCCGCACAGGAACCAGAAGAGGCGCTGGCGTGCGTTGTCGAGGCTCGGGCCGTGCACCGCGCGCAGCTGCGCATAGGCCGGTTCGAGCTCCATCAGGTCGTAGAAGCGATCGACCAGCGCCTGCACCTTGGGTTCGCCGCCGATCCATTCGAAGGGAGTGTCGGCGGGAGGCTTTTCGTGAATCTGCATGGCGGGAGTATCCCTCTGCGCGCCTGTCAGGCCTGCACGAGGTTCGGAATGTCCACGTCGGGATTCACGTCGGCCTCGTAGTCCACGCCGTCGACCGCAAAGCCGAAGAGGCGCAGGAACTCGCTCTTGTAGCCCGCGAAATCCGTGAGTTCGTGGAGGTTCTCGCTCGTGACCCGCGGCCAGAGCGCCATCACACGCGCCTGCACACCGGGATCGAGCTCCTTGTAGTCCGCACGCAGGCGCCCCTCCTCGTCGATATGCGGCGCGCTGCCATAGAGGCTGTCGGCATAGAGCCCGTAGACCTGCTCGATGCAGCCTTCGTGCGAGCCCTCGGCCTTCATCACCTTGAACAGCAGCGACAGGTACAGCGGCATCATCGGAATGGCCGAACTCGCCTGCGTGACGACAGCCTTCAGCACCGAGACGCGCGCGTCTCCGCCCTTGGCGGCCAGGCCGGCGCGGATGCCGAGCACCTTGTGGTCGAGGTCCTTCTTGGCGGCGCCGATGGAGCCGTTCCAGTAGATGTCGTGCGTGATCCGCTCGCCCAGGTAGGTGAAGGCGGTGGTCTTCGCGCCATCGGCCAGCACGCCGGCGGCCTGCAGCGCGTCGATCCACATCTGCCAGTCTTCGCCGCCCATCACCGCCACGGTGTCGTCGATCTCTTTCTGCGTGGCGGGCTCGAGCACGGTGTCCTTGACGACCTCGTTGTCGGTGTCGAGGCCGCGCAGGCTCACGGCCTTGCCGATGGGCTTGAGCGTCGAGTTGAAGACCTCTCCGGTCTTCGGATGCGTGCGCCGCGGCGCGGCCAGGCTGTAGACGACGAGGTCGACTTGGCCCAGGTCTTCGCGGATCGCATCGATGGCCTTCTGCTTCACGTCGTCCGAGAAGCCGTCGCCGTTGATGCTCTTGGCGTAGAGGCCCTCCTGCGCCGCCGCGCGGTGGAAGGCCGCCGAGTTGTACCAGCCGGGCGAGCCGGGCTTGCTTTCACTGCCGGGCCGCTCGAAGAAGACACCGAGCGTATCGGCGCCGCAGCCAAAGGCCGCGGTGATGCGCGCGGACAGGCCGTAGCCGGTCGATGCGCCGATGACCAGCACCTTCTTGGGTCCGCCAGCGATCTTTCCCCTCGCCTTGACGTAGCCGATCTGCTGCCTGACGTTGGCCTCGCAGCCCGCAGGGTGGGCGGTGACGCAGATGAAGCCACGCACGCGCGGTTTGATGATCATGGGGAACTCGCTGAAGATGGATGCCGCGGGGGCCGGGGGCGCAGGTTTTCGCGCCGCGAATTTAACCCAGGCCATGCCAGGGCCGATCCGGCAAGGCCATATGCATATGTCGATTGAGGATTTAATAATCGCGGGTTTTGTTGATAGGGTCCAGCCCTTCGTCTTTTTCATCCGGAGTGAGAACAACCATGCGCCACACCCTGCTCACCGCGGCCCTCGCCGCCTCCACCCTGCTGACGGGCATCGCCGCCCATGCCGATCAGCTCGCCGACATCAAGAAGAAGGGCGAACTCGTGGTCGGCGTGCTCGGCACCGACGAGCCCGCGACCTTCATCGATCCGAAGACGCGGCAGATCGTCGGCTACGAAGTCGACCTGGTGAACGCCATCGCGAAGAAGATCGGCGTGAAGCCAGTGCTCAAGCAGATCGCGGTGGCCGCGCGCATTCCCGAGCTGCAGCAGGGCCATGTGGACCTGGTGGCGGCCGGCCTCACGCACAACAAGGAACGCGAGGCGCAGATCGACTTCTCGCTGACCACTTTCGTGACGGGCCAGAAGGCCATCGTGAAGAAGGACAGCGGCATCACCGACGTGCCGCAGCTTGCCGGCAAGAAGGTGCTGACCATCCGCGGCGGCACGCAGGAGCCCAACATCCGCAAGGCCGTGCCCACGGCCGAGGTCGTGACCTTCGACACCAGCCAACAAGCCTTCCAGGCGCTGCAGCAGGGCAAGGGCGTGGGCTACGTGGACGACGAGGCTGCGCTGCTGCGCAGCTACGCCAAGCTCGGCCCGCAGAAGGCGCAGTACGTGGTGCTCAAGCAGAACCTGAGCACCGAGGCGCTGGCCATCGGCATCAAGAAGGGTGAGAGCGGCCTCAAGGCCGTGGTGGACGACACGCTGCGCGAACTCGAGAAGTCGGGCGAGGCGCAGAAGATCTTCGTGAAATGGTACGGGCCGAACACGGCTTCGGGCTTCCAGACGCGCGACTTCAAGCTCGAGAGCGACAAGATCGACTGATCCGGCGTTTCTCCTTCCCCCGCTGGGGGAAGGCCGGGATGGGGGCAAGCGGCGTTTGCACAGGCTGCGACGCATCGATCGCCGCCGTGCCCCCATCCCAACCCTCCCCCGGAAGGGGAGGGAGCCAAGCCCCCCGCGGCGGTGATACTGTCGCCCCCCATGCCCCTGTTCGACTACTCGTTGCTGCTGACCGGCAAGTACCACGACATGCTGGTCGCGGGCCTGTGGCTGTCGCTGCAGCTGCTCGCGGCCTCGCTCGTGCTGGCGCTGCCGATCGCGCTGGTGGTGGCGCTGCTGCGTCTTTCGCCGCTCGCGCCGCTGCGCTGGCTGGGCTTTGCTTACGTGGAATCGATCCGCAACATCCCGTTGCTCGCGCACATGCTGTTCTGGTACTTCGGCGCGCCAGAGCTGCTGCCCGAAGGGATCAAGCAATGGCTCTATGCGGGGCACATCGAGGCCTACAGCGCCATCATTGCGCTTTCGCTCTACACGGCCGCGTTCATGGCGGAAGACATTCGCAGCGGCATCCGCGCGATTCCGACGGTGCAGTTCGAGGCCGGCCGTGCGCTGGGCTTCGGCTTCCTGGGCACGATGCGCCGCGTGGTGCTGCCGCAGGCGCTGCGCGTGACGGTGCCGCCGCTCATCTCGCAGACGCTGAGCCTGTGGAAGAACACCTCGATCGCCACCGTGATCGGCGTGGCCGAGCTGATGTACCAGGCCGGGCAGGTCGAGAGCGCCACCTTCCGCAGCTTCGAGTCGTTCGCATTCGCGAGCGCGGCGTACCTGTCGGTGTCGCTCGCGATCACGGGGCTGGCCACCTGGTATCACCACCGCTTTCCGGTAAGAACCATCTAGAGCCGTCGACCAGATGCTGGAAATCATCAACGACTACTGGGTCTACTTCCTCATCGGGCAGTACCCGAACGGGCCGCTGGGCGGTCTCGTGCTGACGCTGCTGCTCGCCTCCTGCGGGCTGGTGCTCGCATTGCCGCTGGGCATCGTGCTTGGCCTGGCGCGCGTGAGCCCGTGGCGCTGGCTGCGCTGGCCAGTGACAGGCTTCGTCTTCGTGGTGCGCGGCCTCCCCTTGCTGATGGTGATCTTCTGGGCCTATTTCTTCCTGCCGAGCGTGACGGGCGTGAAGACCGACCAGTTCACCACCATGCTGATCGCACTCGTGGTGTTCGATGCGGCCTACCTGGCCGAGATCGTGCGCGCCGGCATCCAGGGCCTGCCGCGCGGCCAGATGGAAACCGCCCGCGCGCTGGGCCTGGACTATGGCCGCGCGATGCGCCTCGTGGTGCTGCCGCAGGCGCTGCGCAGCATGCTGCCCTCGCTGGTGAACCAGTTCGTCTCGACCATCAAGGAAACCTCGCTCGGCTACATCATCGGGCTGGCCGAGGTGTCGTTCATCGCGACGCAGATCAACACGCAGGTGTTCACCAAGCCCGCGCAGATCTACCTGATCCTGGGCCTGACCTACTTCATCCTGTGCTTCGGCCTGTCGCGCTTCGCCTACTGGCTCGAACGCCGGCTCGCGCGGCGCGGCATCTCTGTGGCCAATTCCGCTTCGGCTCCTAAGGTATCCGCATGATCGAACTGCAGAACGTCAACAAGTGGTACGGCAGCTACCAGGCATTGGTCGACATCGACGAGACCATCCGCAAGGGCGAAGTGGTCGTGGTGTGCGGCCCTTCGGGCTCGGGCAAGTCGACGCTGATCCGCACCCTGAACCGGCTGGAGCCGATCCAGTCGGGCCGCATCCTCATCGAAGGCAAGGACATCCATGCGCCGGGCACCGACGTGAACGCGTTCCGCTCGCGCATCGGCTTCGTGTTCCAGCAGTTCAACCTGTTCCCGCACCTCACGGTGCTGCAGAACTGCACGATGGCGCCAATGCAGCTGCGCGGCCTCTCGCGCAAGGAGGCCGACGAGCGCGCGATGGCCTTGCTGCAGCGCGTGGGCTTGGCCAGCAAGGCGAATGCGTGGCCGAGCGAACTGTCGGGCGGCCAGCAGCAGCGCGTAGCGATCGCGCGCGCACTCGCCATGCAGCCGCCGCTGATGCTGTTCGACGAGCCCACCAGCGCGCTCGATCCCGAGATGGTGGGCGAGGTGCTGCTGGTGATGCGCGACCTGACGCGCGACGGCATGACCATGGTCTGCGTGACGCACGAGATGGGCTTTGCGCGCGAGGTGGCCGACCGCGTGCTCTTCATGGACGAGGGCAAGGTGCTCGAACGCGCGACGCCCGACGACTTCTTCAACCGGCCGCGGCATCCGCGTGCGCAGCAGTTTCTTTCGGACATCCGCTCGCCGTTCGCGCGCGACGTGTGACATGCTCCTCACGACCATGACCGACACGCAGAAGCTTCCCGTGATCGACGTCGCGGCGCTCGTGGCCGGCGCGCCCGGGCGCGACGATGTGGCCGCGCAGATCGGCGCCGCCTGCCGCGCGCACGGCTTCTTCTATGTCACCAGTCACGGCGTCGACGCGGCGCTGGTGCAGCGGCTCGAAGATCTGAGCCGTCGATTCTTCGAACTGCCCACAGAGACAAAGATGCAATGGCGCATGGCCCTGGGCGGGCGCGCCTGGCGCGGCTACTTTCCGCTCGGCGGCGAACTCACCTCGGGCCGGCCCGACTGGAAGGAAGGCCTTTACCTTGGCACCGAGCTGCCCGCGTCGCATCCGCGGGTGCAGGCGAAGACGCCGGTGCACGGTCCGAACCTGTTTCCCGACCTGCCGGGTTTTCGCGAAACCATCCTCGACTACATGGCCGCCGTCACGCAGCTGGGCCACCGGTTGATGGAAGGCATTGCGCTGAGCCTCGGCCTGCCGGCGGCGTATTTTGCCGAGCGCTACACGGCCGACCCGCTGATCCTGTTCCGGCTCTTCAACTACCCCTCGCAGCCCGTGCCCGAAGGGCTCGACGTGCAATGGGGCGTGGGCGAGCACACCGACTACGGCCTGCTCACCATCCTGCACCAGGACGACGTGGGCGGCCTCGCCGTGCACACGCCCGGTGGCTGGATCGACGCGCCGCCGATTCCGGGCTCCTTCGTCTGCAACATCGGCGACATGCTCGACCGCATGACCGGGGGGCTCTACAAGTCGACACCGCACCGCGTGAAGCGCAACACCTCGGGGCGCGACCGGCTCTCGTTCCCGCTATTCTTCGATCCGGACTTCGAAGCGCGCGTGCAGCCCATCGAGGGCCTGGCGGGTGCCCAGGCGCGCGACGACAGCGCCGAGCGCTGGGACCGCGCCAACGTGCACGCCTTCAACGGCCGCTACGGCGACTACCTGCTCGCCAAGGTGTCGAAGGTGTTTCCGCAGCTGCGCGACGAAGTGCTCTGAACCCGAACTACGCGAGCGGCACGGGAAACCAGCGCGGCACATGCGCCATGGCATCGTGCAGCGAATCGAGCACATGCAGCGCCTGCTCGACGATCGCGGTGGGCGGGTGCTTGAGATCGGGAACGATCACCACCCGCAGGCCCGCCGCCAGCGCAGCCTTGGCGCCGTTCTCGCTGTCCTCGAAGGCCACGCATTCCGCCGGATCGACGCCGAGGCGCGAGGCCGCAAGCAGGTAGAGCGCCGGATCGGGCTTGGCGCGCGCCACCTCGTCGCCGCCCGCAAAGGCCTCGAAATGATGGAGCACGTCGAGGCTGCCGAGGCAGGCCTGGATCTGCCCGCTGGTCGACGACGACGCCACGGCACAGCGCGTTCCGCGCTGCCGCAGCGCGCCCAGGAATTCGGCCGCGCCGGGCTTGATGGGAAACAGCGGAAGGCCGTCCGCGCGCTGCAGCTGCAGCCGCTTGCGGACGTGCGCGATGGCGTGCCGATAGGCCTCGGGCCCGCCGAGCAGCGTGCCCAGAATCACCTCGGACTCTGCAGTAGCCAGGCCCACTACCTGCAGGTAGTGGCTCTGTGAAAGCTCGATGTCGAGCGTTCGGGCCGCTTCGATCCAGGCGGCCATGATGGGCCGTTCCGAATCGATGAGCAGCCCGTCCATGTCGAAGATGGCGGCGGCGAACATGAGGCAATCCTAAGCCAGCGTGATCGAAGCGGCCCTGCGGTGACAATCGATGGCTCCCGAAATCTGACGCACTGATGCCACTCGAACACTACCTGCTCCTGTCCCTCGCGGACCATCAGCCGACGACATCGGCATCGGAGCCGCACGGCGGATCGCATGCCCGCGATGTGCGCTGCCTGAATTCCGCCGGCCGATGGGCGGTGCGCGGCACCGCCCGTTCGCCCCTTCTTGTCTGGCATCCCGCGCAGGCACCGGTGGCCCAGGCAGCCGCCGAGCGGGCGTCCGAGGCCCGCGGCCGGCCGGTCGGGCTTCTGTCGCGCGCAGACTCCACCTGGGTGGAAGGGCGCGAGATTCAAGTGTTCACCGACGCTCTCGAACCGGCGCTTCACGGGCACGCAGCACAAAGCGAAGGCAAGACCCGCCGCTTGCGCACCGAGGCCGAAAAGCTCGCAGCGTTTTGTGTTGTTGTCCGTGCGGCGTCGAGCGCAGCGGACCATGCGTCGTTTGCGGAGGTCAGCCGGGCAGCATCGAAGGCGCTGAGCGCCAGGTTCGGCGGCGGCTCGATCACGTCGGCCTTTGCCTGGCTGGCCGGACGTGCGGGGCAGGAGGCACTGGAAAGCGTTATTTCGGCCGAGATCGAGTTGCCCGGCCCGCTGTCGATTCACCAGGTCATCGAGGCGGTCGAGCTGGCGCAAAAGGCGGAACGCCTCCGCGGAGAAGGCTGAGACCCTTCAGTCGCGCACCAGCGCCCGGTTGAGCCCCAGCGCCGCCAGCGTGCCGACCGCACCGGACAGCAGATAGACGCTCACATAGGCCAGCCCGAAATTCGCCGACAGCCCCAGCGCCACCAGCGGTGCGAAGGCGGCGCCGATGAGCCACGCCAGGTCGGCCGTGAGCGCGGCGCCGGTGTAGCGGT
This sequence comes from Variovorax paradoxus, assembly GCF_030815975.1. NCBI lineage: Bacteria > Pseudomonadati > Pseudomonadota > Betaproteobacteria > Burkholderiales > Comamonadaceae > Variovorax > Variovorax paradoxus. The sequence goes on along the minus strand of NZ_JAUSXL010000002.1, from coordinate 3,173,252 downwards.
ACTTGGGTTCGAAGTTCGAGGTCACCGCGCCGGCCGCCTGGCCGTATGACAGGCCCAGCAGCACGAAGCCCAGCAGAATGAAGATGTCCTGCCCGACGCGGCCGCCGTCGAGCAGCGTGGGCGCGAAGCCGCTGAACACCGCGATCATCGCGGCCAGGCCGCCCAGCGTGAAGCGGCGACCCACCCGGTCGGCAATCAGGCCCGAGGCCACGATGCCGCCGGCGCAAAGCACCGCGCCGATCATCTGCACCACCAGGAACTCGGTGATCGATTGGTCGGAGTACAGCGTGATCCACGACAGCGGGAACACCGTGATCAGGTGGAACAGCGCATAGCTGGCCAGCGCGGCGAACGCGCCGATCAGCAGGTTGGCGCCCTGCGAGCGGGTCAGCTCGACCACGCTGGTGGGCTGCAGCTCGCGCTCTTCGAGCAGGCGGGAATACTCTTCGGTCGCCACCAGCCGCAGCCGCGCGAACAGCGCCACCACATTGATCGCGAAGGCCACGTAGAAGGTGTAGCGCCAGCCCCAGTCGAGGAAGTCCTTGATCGGCAGGTTGGCGTAAAGGTAGGCGAACAGCGCACTCGCCACGAAGAAGCCGAGCGGCGCGCCCAGCTGGCCCAGCATGGCGTACCAGCCGCGGCGGTTCTGCGGCGCATTGAGCGCCAGCAGCGACGGCAGGCCGTCCCACGAGCCGCCGAGCGCCAGGCCCTGGGCAAAGCGGAACACCGACAGCAGCACGATCGATGTGAATCCGATGCTCGCGTAGCCCGGCAGGAAGGCAATGCCCGCGGTGGAGGTTCCCAGCACGAACAGCGCAATCGTGAGCTTGGCTTCTCGCCCGAACCGTCGCTGGATGGCCATTGAAATGACAGTTCCGAACGGCCGCGCAATGAACGCGAACGAAAAAACCACGAAGGCGTAGAGGGTTCCTTCGAGGCGCGCCTCGAATGGAAAGAACACCGCCGGAAACACCAGCACCGAGGCAATGCCGTAGACGAAGAAGTCGAAATATTCCGACGCCCGGCCAATGATCACGCCAACGGCGATCTCGCCCGGTGCGATGTGTGAATGCTCGTCGCCCTGCCGGGCGTCGCTTCCGGACGTGTTCGGCACAGGCTGTGCGCCTTGCGGACTGATGCTGGACGTCGTCGTCATTGCGTTTTTTAATTCGGGTGTCACCGACAGTGACAAAGGTAGACCATTGAACAGAGGTTCCAAGCGTCTCACCGAATGAGGATTCCCGCCATAGGACAAAACGTCCAATAGGCGGCGGAGGCCTTTGGTCGTAGATTGTGGAGTCTTTGCGCAGCCCACGCACTTCTTTCTTTCGGCATGCCCACCCTCAAATCTCTTCGCCGATGGCCCCTGTTGCTTCCGCTTGCCTTGCTGGCAGGCTGCAACACGGTGCTCATGAACCCTTCCGGCGACATCGCCAATCAGCAGGGACGCCTCATCGTCGTCTCCACCGTGCTGATGCTGATCATCATCATTCCGGTGATCGCGCTGACCGTCTTCTTCGCGTGGCGCTATCGCCAGTCGAACAAGGAGGCCGACTACAGCCCCGACTGGGACCACTCCACCCAGCTCGAACTCGCGATCTGGGCCGCGCCGCTCTTGATCATCATCGCGCTCGGCGCCATCACCTGGATCAGCACCCACACGCTCGATCCGTACCGCCCGCTGAGCCGGCTCGACGCCGAGCGCGCGATCCCGGCCGAGGCCAAGCCGCTGGTGGTTGAAGTGGTGGCGCTCGACTGGAAATGGCTCTTCATCTACCCCGAGCAGGGCATTGCCACGGTGAACGAAATGGCCGCGCCGGTCGACCGGCCGATCACTTTCAAGATCACGGCCACCTCGGTGATGAACTCCTTCTTCATTCCCGCGCTGGCCGGCCAGATCTACGCCATGCCGGGCATGGAAACCAAGCTGCACGCGGTCATCAACAAGCCGGGCGAGTTCGAGGGCTTCTCGGCCAACTACAGCGGCGCGGGCTTCTCGGGCATGCGCTTCAAGTTCCATGGCCTGAGCGGTGACGGCTTCGAAGAGTGGGTGAAAAAGGCCAAGGCCGGCCAGAACGGCGAGCTCACCCGCGAAACCTACCTGAAGCTCGAAGCGCCGAGCGAGCGCGACCCGGTGCGCCACTACGCCGCCGTGGCCCCCGACCTGTACGACGCCATCCTCAACCGTTGCGTCGACCGCAACAAGATGTGCATGAAGCAAATGATGGCCATTGACGCCGAGGGCGGCCTGGGCAAGCCCGGCGCCTTCAACGTCGCCACCAAGCCAGCCTGGCAGCCCGACAACATCAACATCAATTCGCCGGCCCGCAAGTACGTCACGGCGATGTGCACCACCGAAGAATGACGATGCCCGAGAACCTTGACCTGACGAAGCTCGTCTTCGGCCGCCTCACCTGGGAGGCGATTCCGCTCCACGAGCCGATCCTGCTCGCAACCTTTGCGGCGGTGGTGCTGGGCGGCGTTGCCGTCCTGGGCGCGCTCACCTACTTCAGGTTGTGGGGCATGCTGTGGCGCGACTGGATCACCAGCATCGACCACAAGAAGATCGGCATCATGTACATCATGCTGGGCCTGGTGATGCTGCTGCGCGGCTTTGCCGACGCCATCATGATGCGTGCCCAGCAGGCCGTCGCCTTCGGCGACAACATGGGCTACCTGCCGCCGCACCACTACGACCAGATCTTCACCGCCCACGGCGTGATCATGATCTTCTTCGTGGCCATGCCGCTGGTCACGGGCCTGATGAACTTCGTGGTGCCGCTGCAGATCGGCGCGCGCGACGTGGCCTTTCCGTTCCTGAACAACTTCAGCTTCTGGATGACCACCTTCGGCGCCGGGCTGGTGATGGCGTCGCTGTTCGTCGGCGAATTCGCCAAGACCGGCTGGCTGGCCTACCCGCCGCTGTCGGGCATTCTCTTCAGCCCCGACGTGGGGGTCGACTACTACATCTGGTCATTGCAGATCGCGGGGGTCGGAACCCTGCTCTCGGGCGTCAACCTGCTGGCCACCATCGTGAAGATGCGCGCGCCCGGCATGACGATGATGAAGATGCCGGTGTTCACCTGGACCTCGCTGTGCACCAACGTGCTGATCGTGGCCGCCTTCCCGGTGCTCACGGCCGTGCTCGCGCTGCTGTCGCTCGACCGCTACGTCGGCACCAACTTCTTCACGAACGACCTCGGCGGCAACGCCATGATGTACGTGAACCTGATCTGGATCTGGGGCCATCCCGAGGTGTACATCCTGATCCTGCCGGCCTTCGGCATCTTCTCCGAGGTGGTCTCCACCTTCAGCGGCAAGCGCCTCTTCGGCTACGCCTCGATGGTGTACGCCACGGTGGTGATCACGATCCTGTCGTACCTCGTGTGGCTGCACCACTTCTTCACCATGGGCTCCGGCGCCAGCGTGAATTCGTTCTTCGGCATCACGACGATGATCATCTCGATCCCCACGGGCGCGAAGATCTTCAACTGGCTCTTCACCATGTACCGGGGCCGCATCCGCTTCGAGCTGCCCATGATGTGGACCATCGGCTTCATGATCACCTTCGTGATCGGCGGCATGACGGGCGTGCTGCTCGCGGTGCCTCCGGCCGACTTCGTGCTGCACAACAGCCTGTTCCTGATCGCCCACTTCCACAACGTGATCATCGGCGGCGTGCTGTTCGGCATGCTGGCGGGCATCACCTACTGGTTCCCGAAGGCCTTCGGCTACAAGCTCGATCCGTTCTGGGGCAAGTGCTCGTTCTGGTTCTGGCTGGTGGGCTTCTGGGTCGCGTTCATGCCGCTGTACGTGCTGGGCCTGATGGGCGTCACGCGCCGCATGAGCCACTTCCAGGACACGTCACTGCAGATCTGGTTCCAGGTCGCCGCCTTCGGGGCCGTGCTGATCGCGCTGGGCATCGCCTCGTTCCTGATCCAGCTGGTGGTGAGCTACATCCGCCGCGATTCGCTGCGCGACACCACCGGCGACCCGTGGAACGGCCGCACGCTCGAATGGTCGACCTCATCGCCGCCGCCGGCCTACAACTTCGCGTTCACGCCGCGCATCCACGACAACGACGCCTGGACCGACATGAAGAAGCGCGGCTACGAGCGCCCGCTCGATGGCTTCACGCCCATCCACATGCCCAAGAACACCGCCGCCGGCTTCATCATCGCGGCACTGGCTGCGATCTGCGGCTTCGCGCTGATCTGGCACATGTGGCTGGTGGCGGGCGTGGGCTTCGTCTCCATGCTGGCGGCCGTGATCATCCATACCTTCAACTACAAGCGCGACTATCACATTCCCGCGGAAGAAGTCGTTCGCACCGAAGACGCCCGCACGCGACTCCTGGCAGCAGCCCATGTCTGATACCACCGCCCTCCAAACCCCCGCGGGCGTGCACGCCCACAGCGATCAGACGGGCAAGCCGCCCGTGTTCGAACTGTTCCACGTCGGCAACGACCACCATCCCGAAAACGGCACGCTGCTGGGCTTCTGGCTCTACCTGATGAGCGACTGCCTGGTCTTCGCCTGCCTGTTCGCGGTGTATGGCGTGCTGGGCCGCAGCTACGCGGCCGGCCCTTCGGGCGCCGACCTGTTCGACCTGCCGCTGGTGGCGGTCAACACCTCGCTGCTGCTGTTCTCGTCGATCACCTATGGCTTCGCCGTGCTCGAGATGCAGAAGAAGCGCATGGGCGGCACGCTGGCCTGGCTGGTCGTCACCGGCCTGCTGGGCGCGGGCTTCATCGGCCTCGAACTCTACGAGTTCGCGCATCTGATCCACGAAGGCGCGGGTCCGCAGCGCAGCGCCTTCCTGTCGTCGTTCTTCGCGCTGGTGGGCACTCACGGCCTGCACGTGACCTTCGGCATCGTCTGGCTCATCGTGCTGATGATCCAGCTGCCCAAGCACGGCTTCACCGCCGCCAACCGCCGCCGCCTGATGTGCCTGTCGATGTTCTGGCACTTCCTGGACGTGGTGTGGATCGGCGTCTTCACTTTTGTCTACCTGATGGGATCGATGGCATGAGCAACGCCCACACCGACACCGCCGCGCACGGTCATGGCGCCCACGACGACCATCACGACGACGGCCCCGTCAGCCACAGCACCTTCAAGGGCTACATGACCGGCTTCGTGCTGGCCGTGATCCTGACCGCGATTCCGTTCTGGCTCGTGATGGGCAAGGTGCTCGCCAGCACGCACACCACCTCGCTCGTCATCCTCGGCTTTGCCGCGGTGCAGATCGTGGTCCACATGATCTACTTCCTGCACATGGACGCCAAGTCCGAGAGCGGATGGAACATGCTGGCGCTGATCTTCACGATCGTGCTCGTCGTGATCACGCTGGCCGGCTCGCTCTGGGTCATGTACCACATGAACACCAACATGATGCCGATGTCGGTGCACGACATGAAGAACATGCCTTGACGCTCCCGCCGCCAGACCCCAGCGCCCACCACGCCCCGGCCAGCCGCCAGCGCAGCGCGGCGGCCCGGGTGGCTCTGGCGGTCTGTGCGGCCCTGGCCTTTGCCGGCTTCTTCGCGCTCGGCACCTGGCAGGTCGAGCGCAGGGCCTGGAAGCTCGATCTCGTCGCCCGCGTCGAACAGCGGGTGCATGCCCCGGCCACCGATGCTCCGGGGCGCGATCGCTGGCCGCGCGTGAACGCGGTCGACGACGAATACCGGCATCTGCGCATTACCGGTACCTTCCTCCACGACAAGGAGACCCTGGTGCAGGCCAGCACGCGGCTCGGCGCCGGCTTCTGGGTGCTGACGCCGCTGCAGGCTGCGGACGGCACCGTCGTGCTGGTCAACCGGGGCTTCGTGCCGCCCGAAGCGCGCGACCGCGCCACCCGCGCGGCCACCGAGCCCACGGGCGAAACCGCGGTGACCGGCCTGCTGCGCATCACCGAGCCCAAGGGCGGCTTCCTGCGCAACAACGAGCCGGCCGGCGAACGCTGGTTCTCGCGCGACGTGCAGGCCATTGCCGCGGCGCGGGGGCTGGACAATGTGGCACCGTACTTCGTCGATGCCGAGGCGCTCCCCTCTTCTTCATCCGCCGCGGCGCCTGCCTGGCCGGCCGCCGGTCTCACGGTCATTGCCTTTCCCAACAGCCACCTGGTCTACGCGATCACCTGGTACGGCCTCGCGCTGATGGTCCTGGGCGCGGCCTGGTACGCCTGGCGCGACGGGCGCAGGCGCGCCCGCGCTGCCGACGGCGGCAGCGGCGAAAATACCGCCCATGCCGACGCCACCTCCCGCCCCGATGCCCGCCGCGACTGAGCCTCTCGCGGTGGCAGGCGAACTGCACCCGCCGCGCGCGGGCGTCGCGAGCCTGGACAACGCCACCGGCCACAAGAACATGCAGCAGCTGATCCAGCTGCGCTGGTTCGCGGTGGTCGGGCAGGTCGCGACCATCCTGCTCGTGCACTACGGCTTCGGCATCCGGCTGCCGCTGGACCACATGCTGCAGGTGCTGACCTGCCTCGCGCTCTTCAACGGGGTGAGCCTGCTGCGCTCGCGCAGCCCGCGCCGCGTGACCAACGGCGAGCTCTTTCTCGCGCTGCTGGTCGACGTGGCCACGCTCACCGCCCAGCTCTACCTGAGCGGCGGCGCCACCAACCCCTTCGTGTTCCTGTACCTGCTGCAGGTCATCCTGGGCGCGGTGCTGCTCAAGGCCTGGTCGACCTGGACCATCGTGGTCGTCACCAGCGTCTGCTTTGCGGGGCTGGCGCTTTTCTCGCGCCCGCTCGCGCTGCCGCTCGACCACGACCGCGGCCTGTGGAGCCCCTACGTGCAGGGCATGCTGATCTGCTTTGCGCTCAACGCGGCGCTGCTGGTGGTGTTCATCACGCGCATCAGCCGCAACCTGCGCGCACGCGATGCACGGCTGGCCGACCTGCGCCAGCGCGCGTCGGAAGAGGAGCACATCGTGCGCATGGGCCTGCTCGCCTCGGGTGCCGCGCATGAGCTGGGCACGCCGCTGGCCACCTTGGCCGTGATCCTCGGCGACTGGCGCCGGCTGCCGCATTTCAGCTCCGACCCCGAGCTGCTGACCGAGGTGGCCGAGATGGAGCTGCAGATCCAGCGCTGCAAGAGCATCGTGAGCGGCATCCTGCTGTCGGCCGGCGAGGCGCGCGGCGAGTCGTCGGAAGAAACCACCGTGAGCACCTTCCTCGACGAGCTGGTCGAGGAATGGCGCACCACGCGTCCGGTGGAAGATTTCGACTACCAGAACCGCTTTGGCCAGGACCTGCCCATGGTCTCCGACTCGGCCCTGAAGCAGATGATCTGCAACGTGCTCGACAATGCCCTGGAAGCCTCGCCGCATTGGCTGCGCTTCGAAGTGGCGCACGATGCGGATGCGCTGACCCTCACGGTCACCGATGCGGGCCCAGGCTTCCTGCCGGCCATCCTGAAGGAGTTCGGCAAGCCCTACCAGTCGAGCAAGGGGCGCCCGGGCGGCGGGCTCGGGCTGTTCCTGGTGGTCAACGTGGCGCGCACGCTGGGCGGCCGGGTGGCGGTGCACAACCGGCCCGAGGGCGGTGCCATCGTGGCCATCACGCTGCCGCTTGCGGCCGTCGTGCTAGAAGAAGAAGAAGACGAAGAGACCGAAGTCATCGACACTGCCATCGAAACGGAAGCCCATGACCGAAACCGCCGAAGCTGAACGCCAGTTGCTGATCGTCGAGGACGACGCGGCCTTCGCGCGCACGCTCGGCAAGTCGTTCGAGCGCCGCGGCTATGCGGTCACGCAGGCGAGCAATGCCGAAGAGGTCGAAACGCTGCTGCAGGCCCAGTCGCCCGGCTATGCGGTGGTCGACCTGAAGCTCAACGGCGAGGCCTCGGGCCTGGCCTGCGTGCAGATGCTGCACCGGCACAACCCGAAGATGCTGATCGTGGTGCTCACGGGCTTTGCCAGCATTGCCACGGCCGTGGAGGCCATCAAGCTCGGTGCCTGCCACTACCTGGCCAAGCCCTCGAACACCGACGACATCGAGGCCGCCTTCGGCCGCGCCGCCGGCACCACCGAGGTCGAGCTGACCAACCGCTCGACCTCGATCAAGACGCTCGAATGGGAGCGCATCCACGAGATGCTGGCGGAGACCGGCTTCAACATTTCCGAGACCGCGCGGCGACTGGGCATGCACCGGCGCACGTTGGCGCGCAAGCTCGGCAAGCAGCAGGTGAAATAAACATGAACCTCGACAAGCCGGCGTCCGCGGTCCGCAGCCAGACCACGATGGAAGAGATCTTCAATGCGCTGAGCCATGGCCTCGGCCTGCTGCTGGCCATTGCCTCGCTGCCCATCCTGATCTACAGCGCCTCGCAGCGGGGCCAGGCCGCGAGCGTGGTCGGCGCCTCGCTCTTTGCGGGCACGGCCATCGTGCTGTACCTGATCTCCACGCTGTACCACGCGCTGCCGATGGGCCGGGCCAAGGCCTGGTTCAACCGGCTCGACCACGCGGCCATTTATCTCTTCATCGCGGGCAGCTACATGCCCTTCCTGTTCGGCGTGCTGCGCGGGCCGTGGGGCTGGACGCTGTTCGGCTGCATCTGCGCCGCGGCGGCGCTGGGCGTGGGCGCCAAGCTGTTCAACCGGCTGCGGCATCCGCTGTGGTCGACCGGGCTCTATGTGGCGATGGGCTGGATGGCGTTGATGGCGGCGGTGCCGCTGTACGAACGCATGTCACCGGCGGGCCTGGGCTGGCTCGTGGCCGGCGGGCTGTTCTACACCGCAGGTGCGGTGGTCTTCCTGTTCGACAACAAGGTGCGCTTTGCGCATTCGGTGTGGCACCTGTTCGTGCTGGCGGGCAGCACCTGCCACTTCTTTGCGGTGCTCTGGCATTCGCACGGCTGAATCTTGTTGGAGTGAACTGAACGGCGCTCTCGTTCTTGGCGCTGTTGTTCGGGGCGCTGTTGTTCAGGGCGCGTGCACAGGACACCGGGTACTCCCCTCCGCGAATGTCCTCCGGCCTGCGGCCTCCCCCTTGATTTCGCTGCGGGGAGCACCCGATGCCCTGTGCACCTGGGCACACTCGTGGTGTACCGCCGATCAACGACCGCTCTGCATAACGATCCCGCTGATGGGGTGCCTTGCGCAGCGAAATCAAGGGGGAGGCCGCAGGCCGGAGGACATTCGCGGAGCAAGGTACCCCGTCGGCGGGAGCGCGCCCTGGAACAAGGCTCTCAATAATGCGGCGGCAGATCGTCGCGCAAGTTGCGCGCCGCCCCATCCTGCCCCGCGTTCTGGCTCTGCTGCTTGAGCTGCGTGACCTGCAGGATCAGGCTGTCGATCTGCTGCTGTTGGCGGTAGATCGTCATGTTGAGTTGTTCCAGCAGGTCTTCGGCATAGCTCGACTTGATCTCGAGTTCGGTCAGGCGCTCTGCGAGCTCGTTCGGTGGATAGTCCATGCCGCTATTGGACAGGAAGATCCACCATGTTTTTGTGACGCCCCGCTCCGCGCCTGACCCTGCCGTTCAACAGGCCGACGACTCCAAAGCCACCGCGCCCGCTTCAGCGTGCGTCTCCCCGCGCAGGAACACGAACACCACCAGCGCCGTCAGCACAGTGACGCCGGCCAGCACGCACAGCAGCGTGCCAAAGGCCGCGCCGTAGGCCTGCAACAGCGCCGCGCGGTCCACGCCCGGCGACAGTGCAAGGGCCTGCGACAGGTCGCCCGTCGTCACCCGCTGCGCCGCCTGCTGCGATGTCGCGGCGGGATGCGCCGGCAAGCGGCCGAGTTGCCATGCGACCAGCGCCGTGAGCCCGGCGCCGACCAGCGCGAGCGCAATGCCCTCGCCCGCCACCCGCACCGTGTTGAAAATGCCCGACGCCATGCCCGCGCGCTCGCGCGGCACCACGCTCACCGCGAGCCCGTCCATCAGGCCCCAGGGCAATCCGATGCCCGCACCGATCAGCAGCAGCGGCCACACGATGACGTGCAGCGGCGTGCCCGGCGCGCAGCGGCTGAGCCAGAACAGCCCCGCCGCGCACACCAGCAGGCCCACGGCCGAGATCGCGCCTGCCGAGAACCGGTGCGCGAGCGAGGCCGCGAGCGTCGGCACCACGAGGATCGGCCCCGAGAGCGCGAACATGAAGCTGCCCGCCTCCAGCGCGCTGCGCCCCTCCAGCCCGATGAAGCGGATCGGCAACAGAACCAGCAGCACCACGAAGCCATAGGCCGGCGCTGCGGCCAGCAACTGCACGCCCACGAAGCGCGGAAAGCGGAACAGCGAGAGATCGAGCATCGGATGCACCACGCGCCGCTCGATGGCGATAAAAGCCGCGCCCGTCAGCACGGCGCCCGCCAGCGCGGCGATCACCCACGGGCTGCCCCAGCCGCTGCCGGGCGCCTGCAGCACGCCGAGCGTCAGCAGGCTCAGCGCGCCGGTGAACGTGACCGTGCCCGGCATGTCCAGCCCCATCGCGTCCGGGTTGCGCGACTCGCGCATGCTCGGCGCCGCAATGCACAGCGCAGCGAGGCTGATCGCGCCGGGGGTCAGCATCACCGACTGCCAGCCGAAGGATTCGGCGAGCCAGCCCGAGAGAATGGCGCCGCACGACAGCCCCACGCCGAACGAAGTACCGATCAGGCTGAACGCCCGCGTGCGCGCCGCGCCGTCGAACACCTGCGCCAGCGCCGCCGTGCCCGCCGCGAAGGCGGCGGCCGACCCCAGCCCCTGCAACGCACGTGCGAGATCGAAGGCAACGATGCCGGGCGCGAGCGTCAGCAGCGAACTGCTGAGCGCAACCACCGCCAGCCCCAGCAGAAAGACACGCTTGCGGCCATAGGCGTCGGCCAGGGCGCCCGCCGCCATCAGCGTGGCGCCGAAGCTCAGCATGAAGGCGTTGGTCACCCAGTTGAGTTGCACCGGGCTGCCGCCCAGCGCATCGCGGATCGCGGGCAGCACACCGCCGGGCCGGTGAAGCTCAGCGGCATGCCCAGCGCCGCCAGGCAGACAGCGGCCAGCAGCCAGTTCTTGTGGGAAGACGAAGTCATCGAAGGCTTTCACGCAGAAGGAGAACGAAGGCATAGAAGATAGAAAGGAATCAATGGAATGAGAATGGCACCTTTGATCCTCACACTCCCAACCCCAGGTTGCCAATCCATGGACAGCTTCAGTGGACTCGAATCCTTCGTGCGGGCCGCCGACCTGCTGAGCTTTGCCAAGGCCGGCCGGCTGCTGGGCATCTCGGCTTCGGCCGTGGGCAAGAACGTTGCACGGCTCGAGCAGCAGCTGGGCCTGCGGCTTTTCCATCGCACCACGCGGCATGTGCGGCTGACCGAGGAAGGCGCGATGTTCCACGAGCGCTGCCGCCGCATCCTCGACGAGCTCGACGATGCGCGCGCGATGATGCAGGACGCCGCGGCGGCCCCGCGCGGCCGCCTGCGCGTGAGCCTGCCGACCATCGGCTACCGCTTCCTGCTGCCGATGCTGCCGGCCTTCAAGGCGCGCTATCCCGAGATCGAACTCGACCTCGACTTCAACGACCGGCTGGTCGACGTGATCGCCGAAGGCGTGGACGTGGCGATCCGCAGCGGTGAGCTGATCGACTCGCAGCTCGTGGCGCGCCGGCTCGGTCCGTTCTGTTTCGTGCTCGTCGCATCTCCGGGCTATCTTGCGCGCCACGGCGTGCCGCAAATGCCGGCCGACCTCGCCCAGCACAGCTGCCTGCGCTACAAGTTCGTGACCGGCGGGAAGATCGAGGAGTGGGACCTGCCGGGCTTGCCCGCGCAGCTGCCGCCCGGCCTGCTCTGCAACAACATGGAAGCCATGCTCGGCGCGGCGGTGGCCGGCCTCGGCGTGGCCTATATGCCAGACTTTCTCGCGCGCGATTCGCTCTGCCGCGGCGAACTGCAGCGCGTGCTCGAAACGCACCTGGTGCGCCAGGGGCAGTTCTCGGCGCTGTGGCCGTCGAGCCGGCAGCTGTCGCCGAAGGTGCGGGCTTTCGTGGACTTCGCGAGCGAGCACATGTTCAGGGAAGACTTGCCGCCGGCTCGCTGATCACGCCAGCCGGCGCCCCGACGCTCTCCGCCCTGCCCGCCCTTGCCGGAAGAAAAATCTATTCCGCCGCGCGCCGCAGCGTCTCGACCACCGGCCTGCGCAGCACGTCACGCAAGCCCCACCAGCCTGCGGCCAGCGCCAGCACCGCGCCCGCGAGCGCACCGGCGATCGGCACCAGGGGCGACGCCGTCCAGGTGAAGTCGAACACGTAGCGCGCGAGGCCCCAGCCGATGGCCGACGCCACGATGCTCGCGAGGAAGCCCGCCAGCAGGCCCACGCCCGCGAGCTCGGCCCGCTGCACCTGGCGCAGCAGGCTGGCCCGTGCGCCCACCGCGCGCATCACCGCGAACTCGCGCGCGCGCTCCTCGCGCGTGGCGGTGACCGCGGCGAACAGCACCACCAGCCCCGCCGCGAGCGTGAAGCCGAACAGGAACTCGACCGCACGGATCACCTGGTCGAGCACGCGCTGCACCTGGTTGATGGTGGCGCTCATGTCGACGTTGGTCACGTTGGGGTAGCTGCGCACCAGCGCGTTGTCGAAGCCCCGCGTCTCGGGCGCGCGGAAGGCGCCCATGTAGGTCACCGGCACGTCGGGCAACGCGGCCACGGTGTACATCACGAAGAAGTTCGCATGCATCGAGCCCCAGTCGACCTTGCGCAGCGATGTGATGCGCGCATCGTTCTGCATGCCGCCGATGTCGAAGCGCAGCACATCGCCGAGCTTGAGGCCGAGCGTTTCGGCCAGGCCTTCTTCCACGCTCACTTCGCCCGGCGCATCGGGCTTCCACGCCCCCGCCACGATGCTGTTGTGTGCCGGCGCCGCCACGCTGTTGCTGAGGTTGAACTCGCGGTCCACCAGGCGCTTGGCGCGGTCTTCAACGTAGTCGTCGGGCGACACCGGCTTGTCGTTGACGGCCACCAGGCGGCCGCGGATCATCGGATACCAGTCGAACTTGTTCACGCCGGCATCGCGCAGCGATTTCTGGAACGCCGTGCTCTGGTCGGGCATGACGTTGATCACGAAGCGGTTCGGCGCATCGGGCGGCGTGGCCTTGCGCCAGCTCGCGACCAGGTCGGTGCGCAGCAGCACCAGCAGCACCAGCGCGAGCAGGCCGACGGCCAGCGCGCTGACCTGCACCACTGCGTAGGCCGGCCGCGCCGAGATCTGGCGCGTGGCCAGCACCAGCCAGCGCGGCGCGGTGGTTTCATTGACGCTGCGGCGCAGCACCTTCACCGCGAGCCAGCTCAGGAGAGCAAACACGGCCACAGCGCCCGCGAAGCCGCCCACCGCGATCAGGCCCAGCTTCAGGTCGCTGCTGGCCGCGATCAGCAAGGCCGCGAAGCCCGCCACGCCAATGCCCAGCACCGCGAGCGACGCGGGCTTGAGCCCGCCGACGTCGCGCCGGATCACCCGCAGCGGCGGCACCCTGGCCAGCTGCAGCACCGGCGGCAGGCCGAAGGCGAACAGCAGCGTGAGCCCCATGCCCAGGCCGAAGGCCACGGGCCACAGGGTGGCCGCGGGCAGCGCCGCTTCCACCAGCCCCGCGAGCAGCACCACGAACACGTAATGCACGCCGAAGCCGATCGCCACGCCGAGGCTGCTGGCCACGAGGCCGACGACGGCAAATTCGAACGAGTAGGCCAGCGCGATGGTGCGCTGGCTCTGGCCGAGCACGCGCAGCATGGCGCAGTCGTCGAGATGGCTGGCCGCGAAGCCGCGCGCGGCCAGTGCCACCGCCACGGCCGACAGCAGCGCCGCGAGCAGCGCGACCAGGCTCAGGAATTTCTCGGCGCGGTCCAGCGTCTGGCGCATTTCGGGGCGCCCGCCCTCGAAGGAGTCGAGCCGCACGCCGCGCAGCTCGCCCTTCTTGATCGCGGCCTCGGCCCAGTCGGAAAAGCGCTTGACGGCCGCGTTCTCGCCCGCCACGGCATAGCGGTAGCCGACACGGCTCGCAGGCTGCACGAGGCCGGTGCGCGGCACATCGGCCTGGTTGAGCATCACGCGCGGCGCAAAACTCATGAAGCCCGCGCCCCGGTCGGGTTCGAGCGTGATCACGCGGCCGATGCGAAGGCCGGTGTCGCCAAGAAGAAGCGTGTCCCCCGCCTTGAGCGCCAGCGAGTCGAGCAGCGAGGCATCGACCCAGACCTCGCCCGCCGGCGGAATGTCGCGCGTGAGGGTGCCGGGAACATCGGGGGCGCTCGCAGTCTGCAGATTGCCGCGCAACGGATAGCCCGCGGCCACGGCCTTCAGGGCCACCAGCTTGCTGGCGCCGCCCTGGGCATCGCTGGCCCGTGCCATGGTCGGAAAGCCGTAGGTGCCGGAGCCCTGAAGCCCGAAGGCGCGGGCCTGCGCGACGAAGGCTTCGGGCGTGGGGTTGTCGCTCACGACCACCGCGTCGCCGCCGAGCAGTTGCCGCGCATCGCGCTGCAGGCCTCCCTTCAGCCGATCGGCAAAGAAGCCGACCGCCGTGAGCGCGGCCACGGCCAGCACCACGGCAACGATCAAGAGGCGCAGTTCGCCGGCACGCAGATCGCGCCAGAGGGTGCGCCAGCCAAGGCGGAAAGAGGCATTCATGGGCGAGACGATAGCCGACGCGGGTGCGCCAGCGCCTTTTCAGGGGCTTAGCGCCGGCAGGGTGACTATGCCGGGCTGCGGCGCGCGAGTTCCGGCTGCAGCACCAGCCGCTCCACGCCCGCGTAGCAGACGAAGTGCCGGTTGGTCGCGCGGCCGATCGCGCACAGGCCCACGCGCGTTGCCACCTCGTGGCCCATCTGCGTGATGCCGCTGCGCGAGACCACGATGGGCACGCCCATCTGTGCCGACTTGATCACCATTTCGCTCGTGAGCCGGCCGGTGGTGTAGAACACGCGGTCGCCTGCCAGCGCATCCGGCGGCTGCATGGCGCACCAGCCCGCGATGGTGTCTATGGCGTTGTGGCGGCCCACATCCTCCACGAAGCAATGCATCGTGACCTCCGTGCCGCCGGGCTCGAGCGTGAACAGCGCGCAGCCGTGCACCGACCCGGCCGACTTGTAGGTGCTCTCCTGGAGCCGGATCGCGTTGACCAGCGCATAGAGCTGCGCCTGCGTCATGCGCGTGGGCGGCAGCTCGAGGCTGTCGATGTCGGCCATCAGGTCGCCGAACACGCTGCCCTGGCCGCAGCCGGTGGTCACCACTTTTTTTGCGGTGCGCTCCTCGATGCGGTCGATGCCCGCGTGCGTCTTGACCGCGGCGGCACCGACCTCCCAATCGACCGTGACCGATTCGACGTCGCTGGCCGCTTCGATCAGGCGCTGGTTCAGCAGGTAGCCCAGCACCAGCAGCTCCGGCTGGGCGCCGAGCGTCATCAGCGTGACGAGTTCGCGCCGGTCCACATACACCGTGAGATCGCGCTCGGCGGGAATGGAAACGGTCCCGCGCGCGCCATGCTCATCGACCACCTCGACCTCGCGCGTCAGCGCGGCGCGGGCCTGGGTGAGACGTGGGAGCGGCAACGACAGCGGCGTCGTCACTGCGCCTTCGGCGTGGGATTGGTGGTGGCGGCAGGCTGCGTGGTGCTCGGAGGCGATGCGGCCGTGGTGGCCGGCGAATGCGCACCCGAAGCCTCGATCGGCTTGGCCTCCGCTGGCGGCGTGAAAGCGAAGGGGCCGGGATCGGCGCAGGGCGGCGTGGCGGGCGCGGCCGGCACCGGCTTGCCGGCCGCCGTGGCGCTCGCGCGGTACTTGGCCGCGACGCGGTCCTGCGCCTGGCACAGCTTGAAGGCATCGACCTTGCCGCTCCAGGCGGTCTTGGCAGCGGTCTCGGCGGCCTTGGCCTTGGCCTCGGGGGTGGCGGGCGGCGGTGGCAGCTTGGCCCATGCCGCGGGCGCGGCCAGCGCGAGCACCAGCAGCGATGCGGAAATGAGATTCAACGGCAGCTTCATGAGGGCGTTCCTTCGGCGGGTCTCACGGGCCGCGCGGCGGGTGCGGCCGAATCGGCGGGCACCGTGCGCTGCGCAGGGATCTTGCCCGCGGCGATGTCGTCGTACCAGAGTTCGTGGTGCTCCCTGGCCCAGGTCTCGTCGACGTAGCCGGTGCGCATGGCCTTGAGGGCGCCCGTCATGCCGAGCGTGCCGATGTAGATGTGGCCCATGATCATCGCCATCATCAGCAAGGTTGCGATGCCGTGGACCATGTGCGCCACCTGCATCTCGCCGCGCGTGTAGACGAAGCCCGGCAGCAGCTTGTCCAGGAAGAGCCCCGAGCCGATGACGAACAGGCCGAGAAACAGCACGCCGCCCCAGAAGACCAGCTTCTCGCCCGCATTGAAGCGGTGCGACGGCACTTCCTTGCCGCCGAAGAGGCCGCCGAAGCGCGCGAGCCATTGGAGGTCGCTGGCACGCGGAAGGTTGTCGCGGATGAAGGTGAAGACCATGAACACCGTCGTCACCACGAACAGCGGCCCGACAAAGTTGTGGACGTTCTTGAGCGCGTAGGCAATCCAGCCGAAGAGCGCAGCACCCATCCACGGCATCAGGAAGAACTTGCCGAAAGCCATCACGATGCCGGAGAGCGCAAGGGTGACGAAGGCGGTGGCATTCGACCAGTGCGTTGCCCGCTCGAAGGGCGTGAAGCGTTCGATCTTGCGGCCGGTTTCCTGGCCATGCAGGCGAATGGGGCCGCGCGTGAAATAGAAGATGGCCAGTGCCAGCAGCACGACGAACAGCAGCGCGGCGCCGTAGGGAATGATCCAGTCGTTGCGCACCTGGCGCCAGGCCTCGCCGGCATTGGTGAAGCGCGATCCCGGGTACTGCACGAACGGCTGGATCAGGTTGCCGGCCTCGGGCGCCTCGCTTTTCGGCAGGCTGCTGTAGCCGGTCACGCCCTGCCCCACCTGGCGCCACATCGGCGCGTTGTTGCCGGGCTGCACCTTCATGCGCTCGCCATTGGTCTGGTTCGCGTAGTTGGGGTCGGCGCTGGCTTCGGGCTTGACCTCGAAGATGTTCTGGCCGCGGATGCCGCCCGCGGCGGGCTCCGGCGCGGCCGTGGCTGCGGGAGGTGCAGCTGTCGTTCCAGGGGCGGCCGGCGGCTGCGCCTGCGCGAAGGCCGAGCCCAGCGCGGCACAAAGAACCAGAGCGGTCAGCACTTGCTTCATGGGCGCTCCGTTCAGTTCTCTTTGTTGTATTCGTTCTGCCCGTTCTGCGCGCGGGTCTTGAGCTGCTGCTGCCAGGCGGTCTTGTCACCGACCTTCCAGCCGGGCGCGGTGAACACCGTGCCGGCGTTCTCCTTCGTGCCCGTGCCGCTCCAGGGCACGGCGTCGTGCTTGACGCCCTGCGCATTGGTCTGCGGCTTCTCGCCGCAGGCCGCGAGGCACGTTGCGACCAGCGCAACGCCCGCGAAGACGAGGCCCTGGCGGCGCTTCACTTCTGCACTCCACCGGCCGGCGGCGTGCCCGCCTGCTGCGAGCCGTAGGCGGTGCCCCAGCCCCAGACTTCGGCGCCCTTGCCGCGCTGGACCACGCGGGTGCGGAAGATGTCGGCCACCACGTCGCCGTCGCCGGCCAAGAGCGCCTTGGTCGAGCACATCTCGGCGCAGGCCGGAAGCTTGCCTTCGGCGAGCCGGTTGCGGCCGTACTTCTCGAACTCGGCTTCGGAGCCGTTGGCCTCGGGGCCGCCGGCGCAGAAAGTGCACTTGTCCATCTTGCCGCGCACGCCGAAGGTGCCTTGCGACGGAAACTGCGGCGCGCCGAAGGGGCAGGCGTACGAGCAGTAGCCGCAGCCGATGCACACGTCCTTGTCGTGCAGCACCACGCCTTCTTCGGTGCGGTAGAAGCACTGCACCGGGCACACGGCCATGCAGGGCGCGTCGGAACAGTGCATGCAGGCCACCGAGATCGACTTCTCGCCCGGCACCCCGTCGTTCAGCGTGACCACGCGGCGGCGGTTCACGCCCCAGGGCACTTCGTTCTCGTTCTTGCAGGCCGTGACGCAGCCGTTGCACTCGATGCAACGCTCGGCGTCACAGACAAATTTCATTCGTGCCATTGCTTTACCTTATGCCTTTTCCACGTTGCAGACCGTGGTCTTGGTTTCCTGCATCATGGTCACGCTGTCGTAACCGTAGGTGGTGCCGGTGTTGATGGCCTCGCCGCGCACCACGGGGGCCGCGCCTGCCGGGTAGTAGCCGAGCATGTCGACGCCCTGCCAATGGCCCGAGAAGTGGAACGGCATGAACACCGTGTCGGGCCCCACGCGCTCGGTCACCAGGGCCTGCACGTTGAGCTTGGCGCCGGTGGGCGTGTGCACCCAGGCGCGCTCGCCGTTGCGAATGCCCTTCTCGGCCGCCACCTTGGGGTTGATCTCGATGAACATCTCCTGCTGCAGCTCGGCGAGCCAGGGGTTCGAGCGGGTTTCCTCGCCGCCGCCCTCGTATTCGACCAGCCGGCCCGAGGTCATCACGTACGGGAATTTCTCGTGCACCTTGTCGGCGATGTTCTTCTGCTGCACGCTCTTGTAGAGCGTGGGCAGGCGCCAGAACGCCATCTTGTCATCGTGCGTCGGGTACTTGGCCATCAGGTCGGGCCGGTTGCCGTAGAGCGGCTCGCGGTGCTGCGGGATCGCGTCGGGGAAGTTCCAGACCACCGCGCGCGCCTTGGCATTGCCGAAGGGGTGGCAGCCGTGGTTCTTCATGAACACGCGGATCATGCCGCCCGAGCTGTCGGTCTTCCAGTTCTTGCCCTCGGCCTTCGGCTTCTCGGCCTCGGTGAGCTCGTCCCACCAGCCCAGCTTCTTGAGCAGCACGTGGTCGAGTTCGGGGTAGCCGGTAGTGATGTCGGCGCCGAGCGAATGCGAGCCGTCTTCCGCCAGCAGGTTCTTGCCGTCGCGCTCCACGCCGAAGTTCGCGCGGAAATTGCCGCCGCCTTCCATCACGTGCTTGGACGTGTCGTACAGGTTGGGCGAGCCCGGGTGCTTGAGCTCGGGCGTGCCGTAGCAGGGCCACGGCAGGCCGAAGTAGTCGCCCGTGATGTCGTAGCCGTTGACCTTGTCCTTCACGCCGGCCTTCGCCTTGAGCGTGCGCACGTCGAAGGCGTCCATGTTGCGCATGTGCGCCTGCAGCCGCTCGGGGCTCTGGCCGGTGTAGCCGACGGCCCAGCAGGTCTTGTTGATCTCGCGCAGGATGTCGTCGGGCAGGGGCTCGTCCATGCCCTTGACCTTCTGCATCTTGTAGTTCTTGCTGAGTTCCTTGCCGAAGCCCAGGCGGTCGGCGAACTGCTGCATGATCATGTGGTCGCTGCGGCTCTCCCACAGCGGATCGATCACCTTCTCGCGCCATTGGAGCGAGCGGTTCGACGCCGTGACGGAGCCGCTGGTCTCGAACTGCGTGCACGCGGGCAGCAGGTAGACGGCGCGGTTCTTGTTGAGATCGTCGGGGTTGCCGGGCATGGCCGCCATGGCAGCGGTGGCCGAAGGATAGGGATCGACCACCACGAGCAGGTCGAGCTTGTCCATGGCGCGCTTCATCTCGAGGCCGCGCGTCTGCGAGTTGGGCGCATGGCCCCAATAGAACACGCCGCGCAGGTTCGAGTCCTGGTCGATCAGCTCGTTCTTCTCGAGCACGCCGTCGATCCAGCGCGACACGGTGATGCCGGGCTTGCTCATCATCGCGGGCGACGCGAAGCGGCCCTTGATCCACTCGAAGTCGACGCCCCAGGTGGCGGCGAAGTGCTTCCAGGAACCTTCGACCAGGCCGTAGTAGCCGGGCAGCGAATCGGGGTTCGGGCCCACGTCGGTGGCGCCCTGCACGTTGTCATGGCCGCGGAAGATGTTGGTGCCGCCGCCCGACTTGCCCACGTTGCCGAGCGCGAGCTGCAGGATGCACGAGGCCCGCACGATCGCGTTGCCGATGGTGTGCTGCGTCTGGCCCATGCACCACACGACGGTGCCGGGGCGGTTCTCGTTGAGCCAGGTCGCCACCTTGAGCACCTGCGCCTCTTTCACGCCGCAGGCCTCCTCGACCTTGTCGGGCGTCCACTTGGCCAGCACTTCTTCGCGCACCTTGTCCATGCCGAAGACGCGATCGTTGATGTACTGCTTGTCTTCCCAGCCGTTCTTGAAGATGTGGTGCAGGATGCCGAAGAGAAAGGCGATGTCGGAGCCCGAGCGGATGCGCACGTATTCGTCGGCCTTGGCCGCGGTGCGCGTGAAGCGCGGATCGACTACGATCATCTTGCAGCCATGCTCCTTGGCGTGGAGCATGTGCAGCATGCTGACCGGATGGGCCTCCGCGGCGTTGGAGCCGATGTACATCGCCACCTTGGCGCCGCGCATGTCGTTGTACGAATTGGTCATGGCGCCGTAGCCCCATGTGTTCGCCACGCCCGCGACCGTGGTCGAGTGGCAGATGCGCGCCTGGTGGTCGCAGTTGTTGCTGCCCCAGAAGCTCACGAACTTGCGCAGCAGGTAGGACTGCTCGTTGCTGTGCTTGGACGAGCCGATCCAGTAGACCGAATCGGGTCCGCTGGCCTGGCGCAGTTCCTTGAGCTTGGCGGTGATCTCGTTGAGCGCGGTGTCCCAGCTGATGCGCTCGTATTTGCCGTTGACCAGCTTCATCGGATAGCGCAGCCGGTATTCGCCATGGCCGTGCTCGCGCAGCGCGGCGCCCTTGGCGCAATGCGCGCCCAGGTTGATCGGCGAATCGAACACCGGCTCCTGGCGCACCCAGACGCCGTTTTCGACGACCGCATCGGAGGCGCAGCCGACCGAGCAGTGGGAGCACACAGTGCGCTTGATCTCGACCTTGCCGGCGCCCACCGCGGCGGGCCGTGCGTCGCCGGCCGCCTCGGCCTTGCGCATCAGCGTGAGCTGGCCCGCGGCCAGGCCCACGCCCACGCCGAGCCCGGAGCGCCGCAGGAAGGCGCGCCGGTCCATGGTGGGCAGCGCGCCCGAAAGGCCGCGCCGCAGGCTGTGAATGAAGGGGGAGGACGACTCGCGCTCCCCTGGCCGCGAGACATGGTTCGCGGGGGCTGTTTTCTTGGTCAGCAACATCTTGGACCTTCCGCTTCAGGCCGAAGCGGTCTTGTAATAGCGCTTGACGTGTTCGCTCAGCGAGTAGCCGCCGCCTTTTTCAGGCGCGGGCTTCGCCGCGGGCGCAACGGCCTCGACGGCCGCTGGGGCCGGGGCGACCTTGGGAAGCACCGAAACCGCGGCAACCGCTGCACCGGCGCTGGCGGCACCTAGAAAGAAACCTCGACGCGAGGCCGGCTTGGTGCCGGCCGCTTGGCTGTCCTGCATGTGATCTCCAGGAGTGGCTGGGGGCAAATCAGATGTGAGCTGATCTTCGTACATCTGGATACTAGTCTAGACCCTTGGTTCCGACAATCGAGCTTTCCCTGTGAAAAGGTCAATCAGCCGAGCATGTCGAAGCCTTGGACCTCGATTTCGGCGAAAGCGCAAGTAAAACCGGCCAGCGACGCATAGAAATGCGCCTTCGGGTGCTGCGCCACCGCATTGCAGAGCGCCGGCAGCCACGGCTGCAGGTGGGTGGCGAAAAAAGCCTGCTGCTGCGCGAGGTTGGCCACGGCCGCGTCGTCGCCGGCAATAAGGTAGCGCATGACCTCGAACAGGCAGGCGACATGGTCTTCGCTCTCGGACACGGCCTCGCCGCGCGCGAGCCCCAGCCGCGCCAGGTCGGTGCGCAACTGCGCGAGCGGCTTGTCGTTGAGGAAGCCGCTCAGGTAGTGCGAGCCGAACAGGTAGATCTCGGGCTTGCCCATGCCGCCGAAGAGCGCGTCGTACTCGGCATGCACGGCGGCCGCGTCGGTGCCGCGCGCCGCGCCAACCAGCTGCCGCCAGGGCTCCTCGAGGAACGCACCGGCCGCGGGCGCCTCGGTCGGCGCCACGCTGAAGGCACCGAGCAGGTCGGCATCGGGCGCCGCGTACCAGAGGCGCGCGAGCAGGCCGTAGACCTCGGCGCGCGCAATTTCCTCGTCGAGGGCCGAGGTCGTCACCGGAAACTGGCTCATAGCTGCGTGATCTTCATTTCGTTCTGCGCGCTGTACAGGTCGATCACCCGGCAGTCGCTGCACATCTTCAGGCGCTCGAGCGCCTCTCCCTGGAACATGGCGTGGCCCGCGAGCTTGCCGAGCATCGCCTCGATGGCCTTCTGCGTTCCGAAGGGCTTGCTGCAGCGGATGCAGGCCCAGGGCTTGGCCTCGTTGAGCACCACGGGCTGCTTGCGCTCGGGCGCGGCCAGGAGCCGCGGCACGAGCGCGATCGCGTTCTCGGGGCAAGTGGTTTCGCACAGCCCGCACTGCACGCAGTTCTTCTCGATGAAGCGCAGCTGCGGCGCGTTCTGGTTGTCTTGCAAGGCGCTGGCGGGGCAGGCGCTGACGCAGGCCAGGCACAGCGTGCAGCTGTCTTTGTTCACCGTGACCGCGCCGAAGGGGGAACCGGCGGGCAGTGGAATTGCAAGGGGTGGGACAGCATCGTTCGATGGCGCCGAAAGCGCGGGCGCCTGCGCCATCAGGTGGTCGAGCGTCATCTCGAGCGTGCCGCGCTTCTCGGCGCCCACGGCAAAGCGCGCCGCGGTGGCGGGCACGCGCTGGCGCGTGGCGCGCAGGCCGGCCAGGGCCGCATCGAGCGCGGCCGGCGAGCCGGCCTCGATCAGGTGGAAATGCGTGCCGGTGTAGCCCAGGCCCGCGAGCAGCGCCTGCGCGACGGCCATCTGCTCCTTCAGCGCATCGAGGTACTGCGGCGCCTCCTCGCCGGTGGACAGCACGGCCACCTGCGAGGCACCGAAGGCCACGGCGCTGAGCCACAGGTCGATGCCGGTGCTCGCGACATGCATCAGCGCCACCGGCAGCACATGCGCGGGCACGCCGCCAAGGCCGTCGGGCTTGCCGCGCCCCAGCTGGGCCGCGCGGCCGAGTTGTTCGACAAGCGCCTGCCCGCCTTCTTCGTTGTGCAGCAGCACCGTGGCGTCGCGGCCGCCGGCGCCAAGATAGGTGGCCAGCAGCGTGCGCAGCTTGCGGCCCTGGTCGGGCGTGCGCGGATAGGTGTAGCCCAGCGCGCCGGTCGGGCACACGGTGGTGCAGGCGCCGCAGCCCACGCAGAGCTGCGGATTGACGACGATGCGCTGGCGCTCCTTGTCGCTCGAGATGGCATGCGCCGAGCAGACCTCGACGCAGGCGTTGCAGCCCACCACCTCGTTGCGGCTGTGGGCGCAGAGCTTCTGCTTGTAGTCGAAGAATTTCGGCTTCTCGAACTCGCCCACCAGCTCGCGCAGGCGCAGCAGGGTCGAAAGACCTTCGGCATGCGCGAGCCCGCCCGCCAGGTGGAAATAGCCTTGCGGCGGCGCATGCCAGTCGATCAGCGCGTTCGCGCCGAGGTCGAGCACCAGGTCGAACCCGGCATCGAGCGTTTCGGGCGCCCGGCCAAAGTGGATGGCGCCGGCCACGCTGCAGGCCTTTTCGCAGTCGCGGTGCGAAGTGCACTTGGCCAGGTCGATCTGGTAGTCGAGCCCGATCGCCTGCTCGGGGCAGGCGCCGAGGCAGGCGTTGCAGCGCGTGCACAGGTCGAGGTCGATGGGGTTGTCGCGCGTCCACCGCAGCGAGAAGGCGCCGAGCCATCCCGTGAGCGATGCGATGCGTCCCGCCATCACGGGCCAGCGCCGTTCCTGCGCGCCGCCGGTGGCGCCCGGGCCGGTGGAAAAAATCGAGACCTGCAGCGAATCGGCCACCAGCGCCGCGGCCTTCTCGGCCTGGTCGAGCGGGCCGACGATCAGCAGCCGGCCCTGGCTCGCGTAGCTCACCGTCGAGACCGGATCAGGCTCGGGCAGATGGGCCACGGCCAGCAGCGCGGCGATCTTGGGGCTGGCGCTCTTGGCGTCGCGGCTCCAGCCGCCGGTTTCGCGGATGTTCACGAAGCGGATCGGCGAGGTCGCGCCTTCGGTCTGTTCGGCCAGCTCGGTGAACAGCCGGCGCTCCTGCGTGCAGGCCACCACCACGTCGTCGCCCGAGCGGATGGCGCGCTGGAAAGCCGGTGCCTCGCGGCGGCACAGGGTGGAGTGAAGGGGCAGCGACTCAGCCAGCGCCGCGCCGAGCGTCTTCGGCTCGAGCGGCATCGTCTGGTTGCAGTCGCAGATCAGCGTGGTGGTCATCGGTCTTCTGGCTTGCTGGTTGCGCATTTGCAACCTGCTGGCTGGGGAGGAATTCCTCCGGAGGCTCGGACTGTGCCACGTCCGGCGGTGCGGCGCCGTGCGGGGTTTCCGCGGGGGCGGCGGGTTCCTGCTGTTGCGCCTCGGCTTCTTCCTCGTGCTCGAACAGCCTGAGGAACTTGGCGCTGGCCATCTGGCGCAGCACGCTGTCGGGGATGGGCGTCGATTTGGAATAGTCGTCGACGTAGGTGTCCAAGCCGTCCATCACATTGAACTGCGGGTCGGCAAAGAGCTTTCTGAACGCGGTGTTTTTCACCTCGGGCGCAACGTTCCTGGCCATGAAGGGCCGGAAGTCGGACTCGGGCGTGAGCGCTTCTGCTTCAGCGAGCGTGGGTGGGGGTATTTCCCCTTGCCCTTCGGCGGGAAGGCCGGCCGCGGGGCTCGGCGCCGCGGACAGCGGCGTTGCGGTTTCGATGCGCGCACCGCCCGCCTCTGCCATCTCTTGCACGGCGGGAGCAGGCGGCACCTCTTCGCGCGCTTCCTTCTTGCGCCGCGACCAGCGGTCGAAGAAATTCTCAGACATCGCCCGCTCCGCGCCCGCGCTTCTTCTCGGTCGACACGCTGGCCGCATTGCCGAAGCGGTCGACCAGCGGACGGAAACTCTCGGGCCGCTTGCGGCGCTTGGGCTCGATCACGTAGTGCACCTGCACGAAACCGCGCATCCACTCGATCACCTCGTCGGGCGCAGGCACCTGCTCCACCGTTTCCTGCGCATCGAGCCAGCGGCCGGCCTCGTTGTAGCTGAGGCTCACCACCACTGGCCGCGCGATCGGCTCGCCGGCGACGGTGGGTTCTTCCTCCATGCGCCACAGCACGAACCAGCAGGGCGCGGGCGTGGTGGCGTTCAGGTGGTAGCCCTCCACGTCGTCGCGGAACAGCTCGGTCTTGAAACCCGGATGCAGCCAGCGCTGCGCGCCCTCGTTCGCTTCGAGCAGGCGCGGCTCGGTGCCGAAACCGGGCTGGTCGGGGCCGACGCTTTCGAGAATCCAGCGCCAGGATTGCCAACGGCTGTCGACGCGCTCGCGGCGCATCACGACGGCAACATCGATGGAAGGATTCATGCGGCGATCGTAGCGCTGCCGGATGCCGCTTTCGCGCCGAGGGTCATCCTGCGTCCTGCAGCAGCAGGGCGCGCAGCTTGCGGTGCAGCGGCGTGGCCTCGGCAGCCGGCACGCCGCCCGCCTCGCGCAGCGCGAAATCGCGGCTCTGCGCGTTGTGCAGGTCGATCTCGCGCACCACCTGGCCGTGGTTGTAGACGAAGGCCACGTCGGCCAGCGCCAGCACGTCCTCGATGTCGTGCGTGATCATCAGCACCGGAATGCCCCATTGGCGGCGCACCTGCGCGAGTTCCTGGCGCAATTCGCTGCGCAGCATGGGGTTGAGCGCGGCAAAGGGTTCGTCGAGCAGCAGCACCTGCGGCTGGCAGGCCAGCGCGCGCGCCAGCGCCACGCGCTGCTGCTGGCCGCCAGAGAGCTTCTGCGGCCGGCTGTCGGCCAGCGCCGCCAGGCCGAAGCCTTCGAGCAGCGACTGCACCATCCCGGCCTCGCGCGGCGGCAGCCGGCGCCGGTGCCAGGCGGTCAGGCCGAAGGCCACGTTCTCGCGCACCGACAGGTGCGGAAACAGCGCGTAGTTCTGGAACAGGTAGCCGATGCGCCGCGCCGGCGCGGGCACGTCGATGCCGCGGGCGGAATCGTAGAGCGTGCGGCCGTCGAGCCGCACATGGCCCGCGGAAGGATGCAGCAGCCCCGCGATGGCCTGCAAGGTGAGCGTCTTGCCCGCACCCGAGGGGCCGTAGAGCGCGGCAAACGGCACGTCGGTCGCGAATCGCGCCGCCAGGTCGAAGCGGCGGGTGCCGTCGGTGACCGTGAGCTTCAGGTCGACGTCGATCATGGCTTGCCGAAACCGTGGCGCGCGAGCATCTCGCGCGCGGCATCGCTGGAAAGAAAGGCCACGAAATCGCCGGCCAGCGCCTTCTGCCGGCTTTCGGCGACCACCGCGATCGGGTAGCTCACCGGCATGGTGGTCGTTGGCGCGAAGGCGACCCGGACCTTCTCGCTCATCACGGCCGCATCGGTGCGGTAGACGAAACCGGCCTCGACCTCGCCGCGGGCCACGTAGTCCAGCACCTGGCGCACGCTGTCGGCCTGCACGAACTTGGGCTCGAGCACGGTCCAGAGCCCTACCCCTTCCAGCACTTGCCGCGTGTAGCGGCCGACCGGCACGGTGGCGGTCTTGCCGACGGCGATTTTCCGGACGCCCGCGCCGGCAAGGTCCTGCAGCGACTTGATGCCGACCGCATCCTTGGCCGGTTCGATCAGCACCAGGGCATTGCTCGCGAAGTTCCGGCGCGTGGCCGCATCGACGAGCTTCTGCTCGGCGGCGCGGCCCATCGTCTCCTGGTCGGCGCTCGCGAACACGTCGACCGGCGCGCCCTGCGCGATCTGCTGCAGCAGCACGCCCGACGCCGCGAAATTGAAGCGCACCGTGGCGCCCGGCTTCGCGGCCTCGAATTTCGGGCCGAGCTCCTTGAACGCGTCCGTCAGGCTGGCGGCCGCGGACACCGTGATCTGCTGCGCCGCTGCGACCAGCGGCAGCGCCACGGCCAGGACAAGGGACAGGAGACGGAACGGACGCATGCTGGTTTTTCAGATTGGGGGTGAGGCGGTCAGCGCAGCGAGAAAAACCGGTTCGACAGCACCAGCACGGTGACCGACAACAGCGAGGTCACCACCACCAGCAGCAGCGCCAGATCGTCGTGGCCGGCCTGCACCGCGTCGTAGATGGCCATCGACAGGGTCTGGGTCTGCTGCGGAATGGAGCCCGCCACCATCAGCGAGGCGCCGAACTCGCCCATGGCGCGCGCGAACGCGAGCAGCGTGCCTGCCAGGATGCCGGGCCAGGCCAGCGGCAGCGTGACGCGCAAAAAAACCGAGAACGGCGACTGGCGCAGCGTGCTGGCGGCGGCTTCGAGCGAGCGGTCGACCCCCGCGAAGGCGGCGCTGGCCGACTTCAGCACCAGCGGCAGCGCCACCACGGCAGACGCGACGACGGCGCCATGCCAGCTGAAGATGATGGAGTAGTCGAAATGCTCGCGCAGCCAGCTGCCGAGCGGACTGTGGCGCCCCGCCGCCACCAGTATGGCGTAGCCGATGACCGTGGGCGGCAGCACCAGCGGCAGCATGAACACCGCCTCGAGCACCGTGTGGCCCGGAAAACGCTTGCGCGCGAACACCCAGCCCAGCGCCACGCCGGCGATGAGCGCCAGCAGGGTCGCGACCGCGGCCACCTTGAGCGACAGCACCAGCGGGAACCAGTCGGCCGAGGCGAGGAGGGAGTTCGTCGTATTCATGAAGATACAACGCAATTGTTGCACGAACGGACACTCCCCCTGAAAGGGCGTCCGTGGCGGGTGCGGGAGGATGGCGCCGATATCCCTTCGGATACAGCGCGGGAAAAAGGATCAGGGCGCCAGCAGGCGCGTCAGTGCGCGCACGTCGGCCGCCGTGGCCAGGCGCGCGGCGTTCTCGATGGCGCGGTAGTGCTTGACGATTTCCTCGCCCACCGGCGTGAGCGCGGTGCCGCCGCCGCGCGAGCCGCCGGCCGCGGTGTTCACGGCCGGGGAACTCAGGGCGTGGTTCATTTCATCGATCAGCATCCAGGCGCGCCGGTACGACATGCCCAGCTGGCGCGCCGCGGCCGAGATCGAGCCGGTTTCCGCCACCGCCTCCAGCACGGCGATCTTGCCGGGGCCGATGGCGATGCTGTCGTCCCTGTAGATGCGCAGGCGGAACTGGACTCTGGTTTTCATGCCGGTGGTGATGCGAGGGAGCGGTGCGGGAGCTTGGTGCCAAGGTTAAACCATGGCCCCCGCCCTCGCCGCCCTGCCCGCCCTCAGTCCACCGCCGCGGGCACGCCCGACCCGGTGCCGTAGCCGGCCGCCGCCATCGGCTGGCCGCCGCGCGCAATGCGCACCGCGCAGTACTTGAACTCCGGAATCTTGCCGAGCGGATCGAGCGCGGCATTGGTCATCAGGTTGGCCGCCGCCTCGTAGTACGCGAAGGGGACGAACACCGCGCCGCTGGGCGTGCCGTCGTCGCGCCGCACGTGGATGGCCACCTCGCCGCGCCGCGACTGCACGGTGATCACGTCGCCGGCCTCGAGCCCCAGCTTCTGCAGGTCGGACTGGTTCATCGAAGCGGTGGCCATCGGCTCCAGCGCATCGAGCACGGAGGCGCGGCGCGTCATGCTGCCGGTGTGCCAGTGCTCGAGCTGGCGGCCGGTGATGAGCACGAAGGGGTACTCGGCATCGGGCCGCTCGTCGGCCGGAATGATGTCGGCGGGCACCAGCTTCACGCGCCCGTCGGCGGTCGGGAAGTCGTCGATGAACACGGTCGGCTGGCCCGGGTCGTCCTCGCTCAGGCAGGGGTAGGTCACGCTCGAATCGCGCTGCAGCCGCTCCCAGCTGATGCCGCTGATCACCGCATGCATGGCCTGGCGCATTTCCTCGTAGACCGCGGCCACGCCCGATTCCTCGCCCTCGTAGTTCCACTGCAGGCCCATGCCGCTGGCGATCTGCTGGATGATCCAGAGATCGGGCCGCGCATCGCCCGGCGGGTTGAGCGCGCGCTTGCCGAGCTGCACCATGCGGTCGGTGTTGCTCACCGTGCCGGTCTTCTCGGGCCAGGCGCTCGCGGGCAGCACCACGTCGGCGAGCCACGCGGTCTCGGTCATGAAGATGTCCTGCACCACCAGGTGCTCCAGGCTCGCGAGCGCATGGCGCGCATGGTTCAGGTCGGGGTCGCTCATGGCCGGGTTCTCGCCCATGATGTACATGCCGCGCACCTTGTGCGGATCGCTGTCGGGCGCGAGCGCCTTGTGCATGATCTCGACCACGGTGTAGCCCGGCGTCGCGTCGAGCGGCGTGCCCCAGAAGTTCTCGAACCAGGCATGCACCGCCGGATTGTCGACGCGCTGGTAGTTGGGAAACATCATCGGGATCAGGCCCGCGTCGCTCGCGCCCTGCACGTTGTTCTGTCCGCGCAGCGGATGCAGGCCCGAGCCGGGCTTGCCGATCTGCCCCGTAACCGTGGCCAGCGCAATGAGGCAGCGCGCGTTGTCGGTGCCGTGCACGTGCTGGCTGATGCCCATGCCCCAGAGGATCATCGCGCCCTTGGCGCTGGCAAAGGCGCGCGCCACTTCGCGCAGCGTTTCCGCCGGCACGCCGCAGATGGGCGCCATCGCCTCGGGGCTGTAGCCCTTGACGTTCTCGCGCAGCGCGTCGTAGTTGCTGGCGCGCGTGCGCACGAACTCCTGGTCGACCAGGCCTTCGTCGATCACGGCGTGGATCAGCGCGTTGAGCATGGCGACGTCGGTGTCGGCCTTGAACTGCAGCGTGCGCCAGGCATGGCGGCTGATGTCGGTGCGGCGCGGGTCGGCCAGCACGATCTTGGCGCCGCGCTGGGCGGCGTTCTTCATCCAGGTGGCGGCCACCGGATGGTTGGCCGTGGGGTTGGAGCCGATGACGAAGATCAGCCCCGCATGCTCCACGTCGTTGACCTGGTTGCTCACTGCGCCCGAGCCCACGCCTTCGAGCAGCGCCGCCACGCTGGAGGCGTGGCACAGCCGCGTGCAGTGGTCGATGTTGTTGCTGCCGAAGCCCGTGCGCACGAGCTTCTGGAACAGGTAGGCCTCTTCGTTGCTGCCCTTGGCCGAGCCGAAGCCCGCGAGCGACTTGGCGCCGTAGGTGTCGCGCAGCTGCGAGAGCTTGCCGCTGGTGAGCGCCAGCGCTTCTTCCCAGGTGGCTTCGCGGAAATACTCGCTCCAGTCGCCAGGCCGCGGCGCATCGCCGAAGTCCTTCGGCATGCCGGGCTTGCGGATCAGCGGCTTGGTCAGGCGCTGCGGGTGGTGCGCGTAGTCGAAGCCGAAGCGGCCCTTCACGCACAGGCGGTTGTGGTTGGCCGGACCGTCGCGGCCGTCGACGCTGACGATCTTTTCGTCCTTCACGTTGTAGGTCACGAGGCAGCCCACGCCGCAGAACGGGCAGACCGAATCGACCTTGCGGTCGACCTGCTGCGAGCCCATGTGGCTCTTGGGCATCAGCGCGCCGGTCGGGCAGGCCTGCACGCATTCGCCGCAGGCCACGCAGGTGCTGTCGCCCATCGGGTCGTCGAGGTCGAACACGATCTTGCTGTCGCCACCGCGCATGGCGTAGCCGATGACATCGTTGACCTGCTCTTCGCGGCAGGCGCGCACGCAGCGGTTGCACTGGATGCAGGCGTCGAGGTTGACGGCCATCGCGGGGTGCGAGATGTCGGCCTTCGGCTGCTCGCGGCGCAGCGCCTTGAGTTCGGGCCGCACCGCGATGTCGAGCTTCTTCGCCCAGGCGCTGAGTTCGCCGTGCTGCTGGGTCGCGTCGTCGCCGATCCATTTGTAGCCGTTGTCGGGCATGTCGGACAGCAGCATCTCGACCACCATCTTCTGGCTCTTGAGGGCGCGCTCGCTGGTGGCCTGCACCTCCATGCCGGCCGTCACGTTGCGGCAGCAGCTGGGTGCCAGCGTGCGCTCGCCCTTCACCTCGACCACGCAGGCGCGGCAGTTGCCGTCGGGGCGGTAGCCGTCCTTGAAGCACAGGTGGGGAATGTCGACGCCGTGGCGCTCGGCAGCCTTGAAGATGGTCTCGCCGTCGAAGGCCTGGATGGGCTGGCCGTCGAGCGTGAATTCGATGGTTTGCGGCATCAGCTCCGCAAGTTTCGTGGGAGCGTTCATTGGAATACCTTCGTGCTTCGCACTGCGGTGCGAGCTTGCTTGGGGCGGCCCGGCGCGGCGCTCATGCCACCTCCTCGGGGAAGTATTGCTGGATGCAGCGAATCGGGTTGGGGGCCGCCTGGCCGAGCCCGCAGATGGAGGCGTCGCCCATGACCTGCGCGAGGTCTTCGAGCGTGGCGTTGTCCCACACGGGCGCGTGCATCAGCGCCGCGGCCTTGGCGGTACCGACGCGGCACGGCGTGCACTGGCCGCAGCTCTCGTGCTCGAAGAAGCGCATCACGTTGAGCGCGGCGTCGCGCGCGCGGTCGTGCTGGCTCAGCACCATCACGGCGGCCGAGCCGATGAAGCAGCCGTAGGGCTGCAGCGTGTCGAAGTCGAGCGGGATGTCGTTCATGCGCGCCGGCAGGATGCCGCCCGACGCGCCGCCGGGCAGGTAGGCATAGAGCGAGTGGCCGTCGAGCATGCCGCCGCAGTATTCGCCGATGAGTTCCTGCACCGTGATGCCCGCGGGCGCGAGCTTGACGCCCGGGTGCTTCACGCGGCCGCTCACGCTGAAGCTGCGCAGGCCCTTGCGGCCGTGGCGGCCGAAGCCGCTGAACCAGGCGGCGCCCTTCTCGACGATGTCGCGCACCCAGTAGAGGGTTTCGAAGTTGTGCTCCAGCGTCGGGCGGCCGAACAGGCCCACTTGCGCGATGTACGGCGGGCGCATGCGTGGCTCGCCGCGCTTGCCCTCGATGCTTTCGATCATGGCCGACTCTTCGCCGCAGATGTAGGCGCCCGCGCCGCGCCGCAGCTCGATGCGCGGCAGCGCGCAGGGCGGATCGGCCTGCAGCCGGGCCAGCTCGGTTTCGAGCAGCGCGCGGCAGTCGTGGTATTCGTCGCGCAGGTAGATGTAGCACTGCTCGATGCCGACGATCTGCGCCGCCACCAGCAGGCCTTCGAGAAAGCGGTGCGGATCGCGCTCAAGATACGTGCGGTCCTTGAAGGTGCCGGGCTCGCCCTCGTCGATGTTCACGGCCATGAGCCGGGGCGCGGGCTGGTCGCGCACGATGCGCCACTTGCGCCCGGCCGGAAAGCCCGCGCCGCCCAGGCCGCGCAGGCCCGAGTCTTCCATGGTCTTGATGATGGCCTCGGCGTCCTGCTCGCCGTTGACGAGCGCGGCGGCGAGCGCATAGCCGCCGTGCGCGCGGTAGGTGGCGTAGTCGGTGAAGGCCGGCATGCGCTCGACCGCGCCGGGCAGCGGCGAGATGCTTTTCTGCGCGAACGCGGCAGCGTCGAAATAGGCGACCGAAGCTTCGTCCGGCACGGATTTCAGGGCTTGCAGCACCTTGTCTTCCGTCGCAAGCGGCACGGCCTGCTGGTCGACCACCACCGCGGGCGCCTGCTCGCAGCGGCCGACGCAGGGCGCGGCGATCACGCGCACATCGCTGCCTTCGGCGCCGAGCAGCGCAGGCAGCCGCGCCAGCAGATCCTTGGCGCCCGCCAGTTCGCAGGCCAGGCCGTCGCACACGCGCACGGTCAGGCCCGGGACGGCCTCGTCGCCGCGCACCACCTCGAAGTGGTGATAGAAGGTCGCGACCTCGTAGACCTCGGCCATCGGGATGTTCATTTCGCGCGCCAGTGCCACCAGGTGGCGGTCGTGCAAGCAGCGGAAGGCGTCGTTGAGCTTGTGCAGGTGCTCGATGAGCAGGTCGCGCCGGTGGCCCTCGGCCGGACGCGCACCGATCAGCGTGCGCACTTCGACGAGCGCCGCCTCCTCAGGCTGGCGGCCCTTGAGCTTGCTCTTGCGGCGGATGCGCTCGCGCATCTCGTCGGCGGTGGCGAGCGGCACGATGGTGTGCGTTGGAGTCGCCGTGGTTGTCTCGCGGGTCGTGGCTGGGTGGTTGTTCACTGCCTGGGCCTTTTTTTCGATGTCTCGGAAATGCCCCCATCAATGCTTGAAGGCTGACCGAGTGTGTGGGGCCGCCCCGGGCGCGTCAAATTCGATCGGCGCATCGATCGATTCAATAACTAAATGGCCGGCACGGGGTCGAAACACGGGCCGATGGCCCGCTTCGCCGGCCGGTTATTCGCCGAGCGCGCCGCTGTGCAGCCGCACCTGCTCGCGCCACGCCGGCGTTTGCAGGAACACCAGCGCGGCATCGAGCGCGCGCGAGGGGCGCACGCCGGTCTGGGTCATGAAGCCCAGCGGGGTCTTGACCTCGGGCCCCACCAGCGGCAGCGCCTCCAGCTCGCGGTAGCTGCGCACGGCCGCGACCATCGACCCCGGCAGCACGCTGCTGACGGTGCCCGCGAGCACGGCCAATGCAAGGGTAAGTACCGAGTTGGTTTCGATGGCCGGCTCCAGCGCGATGCCGGCGTCGCGCAGCGCCTGGTCGATGATGGAGCGGTTGTGCATGTCGGGCGTGAGCAGGCACAGCGGCAGCTTGCCGGCCTCAGCCCACGACACCGGCCGGCCGATGCGCAGCCGGTCGGCCGATGGCTTGGCCGCGCGCCGCAGCAGAAAGTAGTGCTCCACGCTCTGCGGCCATGCCGTGAGCTTGATGCCCGGCAAATGCATGCGCTCGGTGTAGCCGAGCGCCAGGTCGACCGAGAGGCTTTCGAGCCCCGTTTCCAGGTCTTGCGAGCTCATCGACAGCACCGCCGGCACGATGCCCGGG
Organism: Variovorax paradoxus; assembly: GCF_030815975.1. Lineage (NCBI taxonomy): Bacteria > Pseudomonadati > Pseudomonadota > Betaproteobacteria > Burkholderiales > Comamonadaceae > Variovorax > Variovorax paradoxus. Next base: position 3,139,621 of record NZ_JAUSXL010000002.1, on the reverse strand, counting down.
TGCAGCTCGTGCAGCATCGCGGCAAAGCGCGACAGCATCGGAATGGCGGTGGGCACCGCCGCCATGCGCAGCCGCCCGCGCGGATGGCCTTCTTCGCTGCGCAGCTCCTGCTGCAGCACCTCGTTGTCGCGCAGCATGCGCTGCGCCGTGGCCAGCACCCGTTCGCCTTCGTGCGTGAGGCCCACGTACGCGCGCGCCCGCTTGACGATGACCACGCCGAACTCGCTTTCGAGCGAGCGCAGCGCATTCGACAGCGCCGGCTGCGTGATGTGGCAGGCCTGCGCCGCGCGTCCGAAATGCTTGTGCTCGCTGAGCGCAACGAGATAGCGCATCGACGCGAGAAGATTCACGGGCGCGCCGCCGATCAGGTGTTCTTGCTGATCGAAATTGTGGGGAACTTCGCCGAGAAGTCCTTGGCCTTCTCGGCAATACCCACGGCCACTTGCCGCGCAACGGCCTTGTAGATGCCGGCCACTTCGCCATCGGGGTCGGCCACCACGGTCGGCTTGCCGCTGTCGGCCTGCAGGCGGATGTTGATGTCCAGCGGCAGCGCGCCCAGGTACTCCATCTGGTACTGCTCGGCCATCTTCTTGCCGCCTTCGGAGCCGAAGATGTGCTCCACGTGGCCGCAGTTGGAGCAGATGTGCACCGCCATGTTTTCCACGATGCCCAGGATCGGCACGCCGACCTTCTCGAACATCTTGATGCCCTTCTTGGCATCGAGCAGCGCGATGTCCTGCGGCGTGGTGACGATCACCGCGCCGGTCATCGGCACCCGCTGGCTGAGCGTGAGCTGGATGTCGCCGGTGCCGGGCGGCATGTCGACGATCAGGTAGTCGAGGTCTTTCCAGTTGGTCTGGCGCAGCAGCTGCTCCAGCGCCTGGGTGGCCATGGGGCCGCGCCAGATCATGGCTTCGTCCTGGTCGACCAGGAAGCCGATCGACATGACCTGCACGCCGTGGTTTTCGAGCGGCTCCATGGTTTTGCCGTCCTCGCTCTCGGGCCGGCCCTCGATGCCCAGCATCATCGGCTGGCTCGGGCCGTAGATGTCGGCGTCCAGCAGCCCGACGGCCGCGCCTTCGGACGCCAGCGCCAGCGCCAGGTTGGCCGCCGTGGTGCTCTTGCCCACGCCGCCCTTGCCCGAGGCCACCGCGATGATGTTCTTGACGTTGGGCATCAGCTGCACGCCGCGCTGCACCGCATGGCTGATGACCTTGGTCGTGATGTTGACCGAGACGTTGCTCACGCCCGGCGCCGTCTTTGCGGCCGCCACCAGCGCCTTGCGCATGGCCGCGTGCTGGCTCTTGGCCGGATAGCCGAGCTCGAGGTCGAAGGACACGTCGCCCTCCGATATCTGCAGGTTCTTGAGCGACCGGGTCGCCACGAAATTCTTGCCGGTGTTGGGATCTGCGACGGCCTTGAGCGCGTCCATGATCCCTTCTGGGGTGAGTGCCATTGATCTAACTCCTGAATGGCGGGTAGTCTAGTGGGTCTCATGGCTCGCCCCCGGGTGCGCACGCTTCGCCTTTCCCCCACCGGGGACAACAACACCCATCCAATGCCAGAGACGCCCCCCGCCACCGGTCTCCTGCTTACCGGCGGCGGCGCCCGGGCCGCCTACCAGGTCGGCGTGCTGGAGGCCATTGCCGAGATCCGGCGCGTGGCGGGCTTTGGCGGCCAGCGCAATCCCTTCGAAGTGATCACGGGCACCTCGGCCGGCGCCATCAACGCGGCCGCGCTGGCCTGCGGCGCCGACGACTTCGAAGGGGCCGTCGAGCGCATCGCGCAGGTCTGGCGCGATTTTCACGCCGGGCAGGTCTACCGCGCCGATTCACTCTCGGTCATCGGCAGCGGCACGCGCTGGCGCATGCTGCTCGGGCTCGGGCGCTTTGCCGCCAACTGGATGCGCATCAAGCCGCGCTCGCTGCTCGACAACGCGCCGCTGGCCGACCTGCTGGCGCGGATGGTGCCGCTCGAGCGCCTGCCGCAGCTCATGCAGGAAGGCCATCTGCAGGCGCTGGCCGTGACCGCATCGAGCTACAGCTCGGGCGAGCACGTCACCTTCTTCGAGGCCGCGGTGCCAATGGAGCCCTGGGTGCGCTCGCAGCGGCTGTCGGTGCGCGACCGCATCAGCCATGCGCACCTGCTGGCCTCGTCGGCCATTCCCTTCGTGTTTCCGGCCACGGCGCTGCCGATGCAGGGGCACACCGAGTATTTCGGCGACGGCTCGATGCGCCAGTCGGCGCCGATTGCGGCGGCGATCCACCTCGGCGCCCGGCGCATCCTGGTGATCGGCGCGGGCCGCATGCACGAACCGCGCGAGGCCGACGCGCCCAACACCTACAGCGGCTACCCCACCATGGCGCAGATCGCGGGCCATGCGCTGTCGAGCATCTTTCTCGACGCGCTGGCGGTGGACATCGAGCGCCTGCGGCGCATCAACCACACGCTCGGCCTCATTCCGGAGGAAGCGCGCAGGTCGAGCTCGCTGCGTCCACTCGACCTGCTGGTGATCGCGCCGTCGGAGCGTCTCGACGTGATCGCGGCACGCCACGTCGACGCGCTGCCCGGCGCGGTGCGCCATCTGCTGGGCGGCTCCAAGGTTGCAGCCGACGTGAAGGGCGGCGCGCTCGCGAGCTACCTGCTGTTCGAGGCCGGCTACACGCGCGAGTTGATGGCGCTCGGGCGGGCCGACACGATGCGCCAGCAGGGCGAGGTGCTGCGGTTCTTCGGGTGGGATGCGGTTGTTTGAAGCAGATCAGCGCGCACTGCTGCCGTCTGCGGCTAATTGAGTCCGAAGAGCACGAAGATACCCGCAAGAAACCAGTTCGCCGTCTTCGCATGGGCCACACTTTCCTTCGAGATCGGCACCAGCTTCGCGCGCTTCCACGCCCGCAGATTGCAGGCAATGGCAAGCACCAGCCCGCTGAAGAAAAGCAAAAAGGAATGCAGGCCGAGCGCACCGATCAGCGACGCCACGACAATCACCACACCCGTCGCCCAGATGCCGTTCGAAGTGCTTGCCAGTACATGGCTGAGGCCGCCGCAGGCTTCGCAGGTGGCAGGGGCGCCGCGGCTCGACCAGCGCTTGGCCATCTCGCCGACACCCGGCTTGCGGCAGCTCGGACACGTGTGCTTCATGACAAATGGATCGTCCGCTAACCCGCTTCGGAAATCCCGAGCTCCGAACACACCCGCCCCACCAGCGCCTTCAGTGATGCGAGTTCGGCCTCGAGCCGTGCCACATTGGCCTTGAGCGCGGCCACCTCGCCGAGCGACGCGTCGTGCGATGCATACGCACCATCGGCCGACCCGCCGCCCGCCCCGGCAAGCTCTTCCGCCGGCGCGCCGCTCAAAAGATGGGCCCAGCGGCTTTCGCGCGCGCCCGGCAGGCGCGCGAGCTTGGCTACCAGCGCGCCGGCCGGGCGCTCGGCGAGTTCGTCGAGAAAGCCCTCGACCGAAGAGATGTCGGCGAAGTTGTGCATGCGGTCGCAGGCAATGCGCAGCTCGCCCGCCGTTTGCGGGCCGCGCAGCATCAGCACCGTGAGCAGGATGACCGACTGCGACGGAATGCGCAGCACCCGGTCGATGTTGTGCTCGTAGCGAAACGCCCGGCCACCGCTGGTTTCGGCCAGCAGGCTGTAGCCCTTGAGGCTGTCGATGGCGGCCTGCACCTGGGCTTCGCTCAGTTCGAGCACCGGGTTGCGGCTGGTCTTCTGGTTGCAGCCGGAGACCAGCGAATTGAGCGTCAGCGGATAGCTGTCGGGCACGGTGCGCTGCTTCTCGGCCAGCACGCCGAGCACGCGGGTTTCGACGAGCGAAAGAATGGGAAGGGCTTGGGTGGTCATGACTCGAAGATCGTGGATGGAAACGCGGTGGCCAGAGGCCGGTTCACGGCACCGCCACGCCGAGTATCGGGCCCAGCTCCCTGGTGAAGTCGCTGCGCCGCAGCGCGAGCGAATGCAGTGCCGACACGGTGCCGTCGAGATAGAGCGCGTCGCGGACATGCAGCACGTCGCGAAAGTAGAGCGCGAATTCGTAAAAGTTCACCGGCTGCTCGCTGATCACGAAGATCGCCGTGTGGCCCGATACGCCCACGCCGTTGCGGATCTTCCGTGAGTCCGAGTCCGGAATGAAAGCGGGATGCACCACGCCGCGGCGCAGCAGCAGCGGCCCCGACTGCGTAGCGAGCCGAACGCCGTTGGACAGCGCCGGATACTCCGACGACTCCACCACGCGCGGCCTCCCCGCGCGAGACACCAGGAACACGCCGTTGGGCTTGAGGAAGAAGTTGCCCGCGTCCGTCGACAGGTTGAGCGGCGAAACTTCGCGCCCCTCCTGCACCAGCAGGCCCACCGGGGAAAAGTCGGCGTGGTACATGCCGGCATTCATCGCGAACACAAGCTGCCGGTTGCGTGCGGCGAGCCAGGCTTCGAGGCGGTCGAGGCGCTTGAACTCGACGCCCGCGTCGTCGCGCAGGAACAGCTCGAGCCGTTCCTTGCGCAGGTCGAACTTCACCACCGTGTAGCGCGGGCCGGCGGCTGCGGATGCCAGGCTGGCCGCGCCGGCCACGCACAAGGCCAGCAGGAGCAGCAGCTTTCTCATGGAACCCCGCAGCCGCGGCGCACCTGCCTCAGCCGTTCTGGATGCGGCTGACCAGCGCCTTGGTGAAGGCCGCCGTGCCGGCGCTGCCGCCCAGGTCGCCGGTGCGCACCTTGTCGATGTTGAGCGTGTCGTCGATGGCCTTGCGCAGGCGCGTGGCCATCTCGGGCAGCCTGACGTGCTCGAGCATCAGCGCGGCGGCCAGCAGCAGTGCCGTGGGGTTGGCGATGCCCTTGCCGGCGATGTCGGGCGCCGAGCCGTGCACGGCCTCGAATATCGCCGCATCGGCGCCGATATTGGCGCCGGGCGCCATGCCCAGGCCGCCCACCAGCCCGGCCACCAGGTCGGACAGGATGTCGCCGAACAGGTTGGTCGTCACCAGCATGTCGAACTGCCACGGATTGAGCACCAGCTTCATCGCGCAGGCGTCCACGATGATGGTGTCGAGTTCGAACTTGCCCTTGTACTTTTCTTCGTAGAGCCGCAGGCCCGTCTCGAGGAACAGGCCGGTCAGCACCTTCATGATGTTGGCCTTGTGCACCAGCGTGACCTTTTTGCGGCCGGCGGCAATGGCGGTCTCGAAAGCGTATTCGAGCAGGCGCAGGCACCCCTGGCGCGTATTGATGCCGGTGGCCATGCCGACGGCGTGCGGGTCGCCGTCGATGCGCACATAGTGCTCGTGGCCGATGTACAGGCCCTCGAGGTTCTCGCGCACGACCATCAGGTCGATCTTGTCGAAGCGGCCGCCCGGGATGATGGTGCGCGCGGGGCGCAAGTTGGCGTAGAGCTGGAACTCCTCGCGCAGCCGCACGTTCGACGAGCGGTAGCCGCCGCCCGAGGGCGTCTCGAGCGGGCCCTTGAGGGCCAGGCGGGTGCGGCGGATGCTCTCCAGCGTGGCCTGCGGCAGCGGATCGCCCGAGGCCTGGACGCCGCCGAGGCCGGCAATCTGGCGGTCCCACTCGAAGGGCGCCTTCAGCGCGTCGAGCGCGGCCAGGGTGGCGTCGACGATCTCGGGGCCGATGCCATCGCCGGGAATCAGGGTTGCGGGAATGGGGGTGGTCATCGGAAACTCGCTTTCTGTATATCCATCTTGTATATCTCTTCGCCATATCAGGAGAGAGCGTCGGCGAAACGCGCGGCATGGAGCATACGTCGCGCCGGAGACACCCCGGCGCCTTTCGGGTCACTGGGTCCGCCCGGCGCGGCAAAACCGCCGATGCAGGCGCCAGGATCAACGGCGTTCGGCATGGTGCGATGCTGCCACCTAAAATGCCCGGTTCCCGCAAGTTCGTTCGCCACTCCCCGAAAGCGCCCTCCCCGATGTCCGCCCCGCGCAAGCTCTTCGTCACCACCGCCCTGCCGTATGCCAACGGCAAGTTCCATATCGGCCACATGATGGAATACATCCAGGCCGACATCTGGGTGCGGAACCAGCGAATGAATGGCGCCGAGGTCAACTTCGTCTGCGCCGACGACGCGCACGGCGCGGCCATCACCATCGCGGCCGACAAGGCCGGCGTAACGCCGCAGGCCTTCGTGGCCGAGATCGCCGCGGGCCGCAAGCCCTACCTCGACGGCTACTACATCTCGTTCGACAACTGGCACTCGACCGACGCGCCCGAAAACCACCAGCTCGCGCAGGACATCTACCGCGACCTGCGCGCCAACGGCCTGATCGAAACCAAGAGCGTCGAGCAGTTCTACGACCCGGCCAAGGGCATGTTCCTGGCCGACCGCTTCATCAAGGGCGAATGCCCCAACTGCCATTCGAAGGACCAGTACGGCGACAACTGCGAAGTGTGCGGCGCCGTCTATGCGCCCACCGAGCTGATCAACCCCTACTCGGCGCTGTCGGGCGCCAAGCCCGAGCTGCGCAGCTCCGACCACTTCTTCTTCAAGCTCTCGGACCCGCGCTGCGAGGCCTACCTGAAGGAATGGACTGCGGCGCCCGGCCACGTTCAATCCGAGGTGCAGAACAAGATCCGCGAGTGGCTCTACAAGGACGACGAAGGCAAGGGCGGCCTCGGCGACTGGGACATCAGCCGGGACGCGCCCTACTTCGGCATCGAGATTCCCGATGCGCCGGGCAAGTACTTCTACGTGTGGCTCGACGCGCCCGTGGGCTACCTGGCCTCGCTCAAGAACCTGCTCGACAAGCGCTGCATCGAACTGGGCGGCGACGGCATCTCGTACACCGAGTACATGGCCGACCCGGACCTGGAGCAGGTGCACTTCATCGGCAAGGACATCATCACCTTCCACACGCTGTTCTGGCCCGCGATGCTGCACTTCAGCGGCCGCAAGGCGCCCGATGCGGTGTACGTGCACGGCCACCTCACGGTCAGCGGCGAGAAGATGAGCAAGAGCCGCGGCACCGGCATCGACCCGCTCAAGTACCTGTCGATCGGCCTGGACCCCGAGTGGCTGCGCTACTACATCGCGGCCAAGCTCAACGGCCGCAACGAGGACATCGACTTCAACCCCGAGGACTTCGTCGCGCGCGTCAACAGCGACCTCGTGGGCAAGTACATCAACATTGCAAGCCGCGCGGCGGGCTTCATCGGCAAGCGCTTCGGCGGCCAGCTGGGCGAAGTGTCGGCCGATGGCGACGCACTGCTGTTCGCGCTGCGCGACGCCGCGCCGCAGCTGCATTCGCTCTACGACGGCCGCGACTACGCCCGCGCGCTGCGCGAAGTGATGGCGCTGGCCGACAAGGTGAACGAGTACGTCGACCAGAACAAGCCCTGGGAGCTGGCCAAGAAGGAAGGCCAGGAGCCGCGGCTGCACGACGTGTGCACGGTATGCATCGAGGCCTTCCGCCTGCTCACGCTGTACCTGAAGCCGGTGCTGCCGGCGCTGGCCGCCAATGTCGAAGCCTTCCTCAGGATCGAGCCGCTCACGTGGGCCGACGCCGCGCAGTCGCTGCCGGCGGGCCATGCCATCGGCGAATACAAGCACCTGATGCAGCGGGCCGACGCCAAGACGGTCGACAAGCTGTTCGATGCGCCCGAGCCGGCATCGGCCGCCGCTGCGGAAACGGCGACCGATGCCTTGCCGGGCGGCGAGGCCATTGCGCCCGCCATCACCATCGACGACTTCGCGAAGATCGACCTGCGCATCGCCAAGATCGTGGCCTGCGAGAAGGTCGAGGGCTCGACCAAGCTGCTGCGCCTGACGCTCGACGCGGGCGAAGGCAAGACCCGCAACGTGTTCAGCGGCATCGCCTCGGCCTACCAGCCCGAGCAGCTCGTGGGCAAGCTCACCGTGCTGGTCGCCAACCTGGCGCCACGCAAGATGAAGTTCGGCATCAGCGAAGGCATGGTGCTGGCCGCGAGCCATGGCGACGAAAAGGCCCACCCCGGCATCCACGTGCTCGAGCCCTGGCCGGGCGCGACGCCGGGCATGCGGGTGCGCTGAAGCTGAAGCAGCAGGAGAAAGAAACTCGGCCGGGACTGAACAAGAGCAGGAAATGCCTCCAACAGCTCAATGCTCCAAGTCGTCCTTGCCGTCGTCCTCCAGGGTGGTTTCGTAGTCTTGGCCGCCGTAGAACACGCCGATGATCAATACCTGCTCCGCATCGACAGCAAAGGCGATCACGGCGCGTTTCTTGTAATTGGTGATGCGCAGGCCGGGCCGGACGTCATCGCGCATCGTGCCCCGGTGAGGAAAGGTGCACAGGCTCTCGCAGTAGCTCACGATAGCCTCGGTGTACCGCGCTGCAATGTCGGGTGAGGCCGCAGCGGCGATGTAGCGGTACAGAGCTGCAAGCTGTTCCTCGGCCTCGGGAGCGAAAACGACGCGATAGTTCATCGCGCCTTGGCATGTTCGGCGGCGAGGCGGGCGCGTATCTGGTCGACAGTGGCAGCGCGGGACGGATCGGCTTTCAGTGCATCGTAGGCTGGGCCTACCTGGCGGTGCAGCCAGCTTTCGACGGCGCGATCTCGCGCCAGAAGAGCGCGCAGGCCGTCCCGGATGACTTCGCTTTCGGTGGCGTACTCGCCAGTGCGCACCTTCGCCTTCACCACGTCGGCCATTTCGTTGGGCAGGGTGATGCTCAGTTGCTGCGTCGTTCGCATGATGAACCTCCAGTCTTGGCAATAGGATTGAATCCTATCAAAATGAAAAAACCTTGTGCACGTCCGAACTGACCTGCTGAACCGCGGTTTCTCGAATATCTTCCCCGACAGGCCTTCATTTGGTACATCAATGCTTCCTACCCTCCAGATCGACGGCCACGTCGCCTATCTCACGCTGCGCCGTCCGCAGGCCGCCAACAAGCTGACGCCGGAGGACCTGCCCGCGCTCGTTCGCCATGTGGAGACGGTGAACGGCTCGTCCGGCGTGCTGGTGCTGGTCCTTCGCTCGGAGGGAAAGTACTTCTGCAGTGGCTACGACATCTCGGAGGTTGCCGCCAGCAGCCAGACCGAGGGCCGCAGCTTCGGCGAGATGGTCGATGCGCTGGAAAGCTGCCGCGCCGTCACGATCGCGGCAGTACACGGCGGCGTCTTCGGCGGCGCTACGGACCTGGTGCTGGCCTGCGACTTCCGCGTGGGCGTGCGGTCCGCCGAGATGTTCATGCCCGCGGCCCGGCTCGGGCTGCACTACTACCAGAGCGGCATGGAGCGCTATGTCTCGCGCCTCGGGCTGGACACGGCCAAGCGGCTCTTCCTGACCGCCGAGAAGCTCGACGGGCCGGCCATGCGCGAATGCGGATTCCTCACGCACCTGGTGGACGATGCAGCGGCGCTCGATGCGGAGGTGCTGCGCCTGCGCACCACACTGGCCGGCATGGCGCCGCTCGCGCTTCTGGGCATGAAGAAGCACCTGAACCAGATCGCGCGCGGCACGGCCGATGCCGCCTCGATCCAGCGCGAGGTGCAGCGCACCGTCGCATCCGAAGACCTGGCCGAGGGCGGCCGCGCATGGCGCGAGAAGCGCCCGCCGGTCTTCAAGGGCCGCTGAGCGCGGCCGGGTGCAAAATCCGCGCATGCAAAGCCATCGCTCCCGCTTCCGACCTTTCGTTCTCGCAGCGCTCGGCCTCGCGGGTGCCCTGCTGCTGGGCGGCTGTGCCGTGGTCAGCGTGGCCGGCACTGTGGTGAGCGTGGGCGCCGGCGCGGTCGGCCTCGCGGCCGATGCGGCCATCGGCACCGCGCGCATCACCGGCAAGGCCGTGGGCGCGGCCGCCGACGCGGTGATTCCCGACAGCGACTGAGCCAGCGGCGCCCGGCGGGCGCGCCTTGTGGGCCGTGGCACAGGCGGTGAAACAGACCTGCAAGCCTTCCTGCGCACGCAGCGCCCGGGTCACAATGGGCGCCACATGCAGTCACCGCTGAACATCACCCGCTTTCGCCCGCGCCTTCTGGACGCCATGGCGAGCTACAGCCGGGAGCGCTTCTTCAAGGACCTGGGGGCCGGCGCCACGGTGGGCATCGTGGCGCTGCCGCTGGCCATGGCCTTTGCCATCGCCTCCGGGCTCAAGCCGGAGGCCGGCATCTGGACGGCGATCATCGCGGGCTTCCTGATCTCGCTGCTGGGCGGCTCGGCGGTGCAGATCGGCGGGCCGGCCGGCGCGTTCATCGTGATCGTCTACGGCATCGTCGAGCGCTATGGCGTGGCGAACCTGCTGATTTCCACCGCCTGCGCCGGCGTGCTGCTGTTCGCGGCGGGGCTGTTCGGGCTCGGCCGGCTGGTGCGCTTCGTGCCGCTGTCGATCGTGGTCGGGTTCACCAATGGTATTGCGGTGCTCATTCTTCTGTCGCAGCTCAAGGACCTGCTCGGGCTGACGGTCGCCAAGATGCCGGCGGACGTGTTCTCGCAGCTGCATGCCATGGCGCTGCAGATCGGCACCTTCAACCCCTATGCCTTCGCGCTGGGGCTGGCATGCCTGGCCGGCCTGGTGATCTGGCCGCTGCTGCTGAGCGATGAATCGAAGCTGGGCCTCGCGGTGCAGCGCCTGGCGGGGCGCGTTGCGCGCACGCGCGCGGTGCAGGCGGGTGCGCGCATGCCCGGGCCCATCGTCGCGCTGGTCACGCTCACGCTGGTGTCGTGGGGCTTCAATCTGCCGGTGGAAACCATCGGCACGCGCTTCGGCGGGATTCCCGAAGGCCTGCCGGGCTTTGCGCTGCCCGACTTTTCATGGGAAACGGTCAAGCAGCTGGTCACGCCAACGCTCACCATCGCGCTGCTGGGCGCGATCGAGTCGCTGCTGTGCGCGCGCGTGTCCGACCAGCTCAGCGGCCAGCCGCGCCACGACCCGAACCAGGAGCTGATGGCACAGGGCATCGCCAATGTGGTGACGCCCTTCTTCGGCGGCATGCCGGCCACCGGCACCATCGCGCGCACCGTGACCAACATCCGCTCGGGCGGCAGTTCGCCCATCGCGGGCATCGTGCATGCGCTCACGGTGATGGTGGTGGTGCTGCTGGCGGCCCCGCTCGCGCGCCACGTGCCGCTTGCGGTGCTCGCGGGCATCCTGATCTTCGTGGGCCTGAACATGGGCGAATGGCGCGAGTTCACGCCGGGGCAGCTGCGGCACTTCAGCCGCCACTACCGGCTGCTGATGCTCGGCACCTTCTTCCTCACGGTCGTGTTCGACCTGACGGTGGCGGTGCAGGCAGGCATCGTGCTGGCGTGCGCGCTCTTCATCCGGCGCATGAGCGAGCTTTTCAGCGTCGAACTGGTCACGATGCAGCCGCCGGTGCTCACCTACCGGCTCTACGGCGCGCTGTTCTTCGGGGCGGCGGCCAAGCTGGACGAGGCCGTCAACGCGGCCGAGAGCGCGCCGCGCGGCATGACGGTGGTGCTCGACGCCACGCACCTCATCTACCTGGACGCAACGGGCGTCGACGCGCTGCGGCAGCTGCACCGCGCGGTGCTGGCACGCGGCGGGCTGCTGCGCCTGGAATCGCTGCAACCGCAACCGCTCGAGGTGATCGTGCGGTCGGGGTTTGCCGATGAGCTGACAAGCGGCCAGCCGGGCGCCGTGGAAGCTTAGGGCCTGTTCACACTACTAACGAAGATCGCGTTGTTCGGCAAAGGGGCTGGCTGCAAGGCGCCCGTGCGCAGCAAGGCTTGCGCCTTGCAAGCGCGGGCAACGCCGCAGACGGCCCCTTTGCCGAACAACCCGAAGGGAAGGCATGCCAAAGCGGCCAACTCCGCGTTGCACTCCTTGCGTGTGCCGACGCACACGCGACGTCGTGCGCCTTGATTTGTCCGCTTTGGCATGCCTTCGCGACTCCGTTAGTAGTGTGAACAGGCCCTAGTTCGCCTCGGCGCCCCGGTCGGGCGAAGACCCGCTGCGCACCACGCGCTGGTCGTCGTTCAGCGTGGCGGTGAACACCATCGGCGAATTCGGCGGCTGGACCCAGCGCCACTCCCATTCGGTCTCGCGCTTGAGCGCATAGGGCGTGAGCTTGGCGGGCTTGCCAAGCAGCTTGCGCAGGTCTTCCATCATCATCCCGGGCTGCACCCTGGCGAAGTTCTCGGGCGTGAGCACTTGGCGCAGCGCGCTCATCTTGCCGTCGGCGCCGATGGTGATCATGTAGTTCTTCTGGCCCTGCGGCTGGCGGTTGTATTCGAAGATGCGGCCGCCGCCCGGGGCGTCCCAGATGTTCTCGGGCTCGCCGAATTTCGTGCGCACATCGGCTTGCGTTGCCACGCCTTCTTCCAGTTCGGCGATGCGCTGGTTGTCGCAGCCCGAAAGCCCGACAACCCCCGCCAACAACGCCGTTGCCACGCCGATCCGCCACCGTTGCCGCTGCTTCATTCCATCCCCGGTAAAATTCGCGCCACAAAGGTCCAGTCTATGTCCATCTTCAGCCGCCCCCACTACACCTCCGAGATCACCAATTTCATCGAGGAGATGAAAGAAAAGAAGCCGACGCTGGAAGCCGAACAGCGTGCCGGCCGCGCCCTGCTCTGGGACAAGCACCTCGACCGCAGCCTGCTCGAGGAGTACAGCGAGGCCAACGTACCGCAGCAACCGTACGTCTACCAGACCCAAGTCAAGTAATGGTGCCAAGCCGGCATCCATCGTTCGCTCTCGTCGCGCCTGCAGCTATTGAAATGATAGCAAGCACCCGATGAAGGGCAACGAGGACAACGACACGCTCGTGGCCGGCATGCCCGAAGTGGTCGACCAGGTCGCGCTCGCCAGGCTCTATGGCGAGCCGTTGTTCGCGATGCCGAAGGACCTGTACATCCCGCCGGAGGCACTGCAGGTCTTTCTGGAGGCCTTCGAGGGCCCGCTGGACCTGCTGCTCTACCTGATCCGCAAGCAGAACTTCAACATCCTCGACATCCCGATGGCGGGGCTCACGCGGCAGTACCTGAGCTACGTCGACGAGATCCGCCAGACAAACCTCGAACTCGCGGCCGAGTATTTGCTGATGGCCGCGATGCTGATCGAGATCAAGTCGCGCATGCTGCTGCCGCCCAAGAAGGTGGCTGACGGCGAAGAGGCCGAAGACCCGCGCGCCGAGCTCGTGCGCCGCCTGATGGAGTACGAGCAGACCAAGCTGCAGGCCGCCGCCATCAGCGCGCTGCCGACCTACGGGCGCGACTTCTGGAAGGGGCAGGTCTACATCGAGCAGTCGCTCAAGCCGCGCTTTCCCGACGTGAACGTGATCGAGCTGCGCGACGCGTGGGCCGACATCATGAAGCGCGCCAAGCTCGTGCAGCACCACAAGATTTCGCGCGAAGAGCTCAACGTGCGCGAGCACATGAGCATCGTGCTGCGCCACCTGCAGGGGCAGCGCTTCGTCGAGTTCGAGAAGCTGTTCGACGTGTCGCGCGGCGCACCGGTGCTGATCGTCACCTTCATCGCGATGCTCGAACTGGCGAAGGAAACGCTGATCGACATCACACAGGCCGAAGCTTTCGCGCCGATCTACGTGCGGCTGGCCTACTCGCCGGCCTGACCCGCTCCCCAGCTCGAGAATTCCGCCGTGCACGACTTCGACGTCCTCATCGTCGGCAGCGGCCTCGCCGGCCTCTCCGCCGCGCTGCACCTGGCGCCCACGCACCGCGTGGCCGTGCTGACCAAGCGCGCCTTGAACGAGGGCTCCAGCGCCTGGGCGCAGGGCGGGATCGCCGCGGTGCTGGCCGCGGGCGACAGCTTCGACGCCCATGTCCAGGACACGCTGATTGCCGGCGCCGGCCTCTGCGACCCCGAGGCCACGCGCTTCGTCGTCGAGGGCGCGCCGCAGGCCATCGGCTGGCTGTGCGAACTCGGCGTGCCGTTCTCGGAGGAAGGCGATGGCCTGCACCTCACGCGCGAAGGCGGCCACAGCCAGCGCCGCATCGTGCACGTGACCGACGCCACCGGCGCGGCCGTGCAGCAGACGCTGATCGAGCGCGTGCGCCGCACACCCAGCATCACGCTCTTCGAGCACCACACGCTGGTCGACCTGGTCACCGGCACCAGGCTCGGCCTGGGCGACCCGGCCTGCGTGGGCCTCTATGCGCTGGACGACGAAACCGATGAAGTGCTGGCCTTCCGCGCGCCGCACACCATCCTGGCCACCGGCGGCGCGGGCAAGGTGTACCTCTACACCACCAACCCCGACACCGCCACCGGCGACGGCATTGCCGCCGCGTGGCGCGCGGGCTGCCGGGTGTCGAACATGGAATTCATCCAGTTCCACCCGACCTGCCTGTTCCATCCGCATGCCAAGTCGTTCCTGATCAGCGAGGCGGTGCGCGGCGAAGGCGGCTTGCTCAAGTTGCCGGATGGAACGCGCTTCATGCCCCGGCACGACGAGCGCGCCGAACTCGCGCCGCGCGACGTGGTGGCGCGCGCCATCGACTTCGAGATGAAGAAGCACGGGCTGGATTGCGTGTACCTGGACATCTCGCACCAGCCGGCGGCGTTTCTCCAGGAACACTTCCCCAACATCCTGGCGCGCTGCGCGGAGCTGGGCATCGACATCACGCGCGAGCCGATTCCCGTGGTGCCGGCCGCGCACTACACCTGCGGCGGCGTGCTGAGCGACCTTGCCGGGCGCACCGACGTGCCCGGCCTCTATGCCATCGGCGAAACGGCCTGCACCGGCCTGCATGGCGCCAACCGCCTCGCGAGCAATTCGCTGGTCGAGTGCATGGTGTTCGCGCGCGCCGCAGCCGCTGACATCGCCGCGGCACCGGCGCGCGAGCGCGCCGTGCTGCCGGCCTGGGACGACAGCCGCGTCACCGATGCGGACGAAGCCGTGGTCATCTCCCACAACTGGGACGAGCTGCGCCGCTTCATGTGGGACTACGTCGGCATCGTGCGCACCAACAAGCGCCTGGAGCGCGCGAGCCACCGCATCGCGCTGCTGCAGGCCGAGATCCAGGAGTTCTACGCGAACTTCCACGTCACGCGCGACCTGCTCGAACTGCGCAACCTGGTGCAGGTGGCCGAGCTGATCGTGCGCTCCGCACAGGCCCGCCACGAAAGCCGTGGCCTGCATTTCAGCCGCGACTATCCTTCGCTCGCCGAGCCGGCCGCACCCACGGTGCTGGTGCCGCCGGCGGGCTGACGCCCACCCGTTTCGCTTCTTTTTCTTCACTCAAGGATGCCCGGCCACCGACGCCCGCAGGGAGAAACCCAACCATGTCGAACACCATGACCCCACAGCCAGAATCCGCACCAGCCTCGCCCTACGGCACGCTGCCGCCCGCTTCGACGCCCGCCTCGCGCAAGCCCGTGAGCCTGCCGCGGCTGGCCGACATGCACGCGCGCGGCGAGAAGATCACCATGCTCACCGCCTACGACGCCACCTTCGCGGCCATGGCCGATGCGGCCGGCATCGATTGCCTTTTGGTCGGCGATTCGCTCGGCATGGTCTGCCAGGGCCTCGGCAGCACAGTGGGCGTGAGCCTGGACGCCATGCGCTACCACACCGACAGCGTCTCGCGCGGCCTGCGCCGCGTGCAGGGCACGGCCTGGCTGATTGCCGACCTGCCCTTCGGCAGCTACCAGGAATCGCGCGAGCAGGCATTGCGCAGCGCCACGGTGCTGATGCAGGCCGGCGCGCACATGGTCAAGCTCGAGGGCGGCGGCTGGACCACCGAGACGGTGCGCTTCCTGGTCGAGCGCGGCATTCCGGTGTGCGCGCACCTGGGTCTGACGCCGCAGACCGTGCATGCGCTCGGCGGCTACCGCGTGCAGGGCAAGGGCGATGCCGGCGCGCTCCTCAAGCAGCAGGCGCATGCGCTGCAGGACGCGGGCGCCACCATGCTGGTGCTCGAGATGGTGCCGGCCGCGCTGGCCGCAGAGCTCACGGCCGAGCTGGCGCACTGCGCCACCATCGGCATCGGTGCCGGCAAGGGCACCGCCGGCCAGGTGCTGGTGTTGCACGACATGCTGGGCATCAACCTCGGAAAGATGCCGAAGTTCGTGCGCAACTTCATGGCCGATGCTTCGAGCATCGGCGAGGCGCTCCAAGCCTATGTGCGCGCCGTGAAGGACGGCAGCTTCCCCGACGATCAACTCCACGCCTGGTAACAAGGAACCGAGACCATGTACATCGCACACACCATCGCCGAGCTGCGCGACCATCTGGCCGCCTTCAAGCGCCCCGCCTTCGTCCCCACCATGGGCAACCTGCACGACGGCCACCTGGCGCTCGTGAAGCAGGCCAAGCCGCTGGGCGATGTCACGGTGGCGAGCATCTTCGTGAACCGCCTGCAGTTTTTGCCGCACGAGGATTTCGACACCTACCCGCGCACCTGGGACAGCGATTGCGAGAAGCTGCGCACGGCCGGCTGCGACGTGCTCTTTGCGCCCGACGAAAAGGCGCTCTACCCCGAGCCGCAGACCTGCAAGGTGCACCCGGATCCGGCGCTCGCCGACATCCTCGAAGGCCACTTCCGTCCGGGTTTCTTCGTCGGTGTGTGCACGGTGGTGATGAAGCTCTTCCAGTGCGTGCAGCCGCGCGTGGCGGTGTTCGGCAAGAAGGACTACCAGCAGCTCATGATGATCCGCCACGTGGTGCGGCAGTTCGCGCTGCCGATCGAGATCGTGGGCGGCGAGACTTTCCGCGCGGAGGACGGGCTCGCGCTCTCGTCGCGCAACGGCTACCTGAGCGAGGCCGAGCGGACCGAAGCCGTGCAGCTCTCCAAGGCGCTGAAGGCGATGGCCGAGGCCGTGCGCGCGGGCGAACGCGATTTGGCCGCGATCGAAGCGCGGGCAATGCAGGCGCTGGCGCAGCGCGGCTGGCAACCGGACTATCTTGTGCTGCGGCGCCGCTCCGATCTGCAGGCGCCCTCGGCTGGCGAGCCGCTCGTGGCGCTGGCCGCGGCGCGGCTGGGCGGCACGCGGCTGATCGACAACCTCGAAATCGACGCAATGCCCTCATGACCTACAGCGTCAAGGAAATCTTCTACACCCTGCAGGGCGAAGGCGGCCAAGCCGGCATGCCGGCCGTGTTCTGCCGCTTCGCGGGCTGCAACCTGTGGAGCGGCCGCGAGGAAGATCGCGCCACGGCCGTCTGCCGCTTCTGCGACACCGATTTCGTGGGCACCGACGGCACGCTGGGCGGCAAGTTCAAGAACGCCGGGCTGCTGGCCGACACCATCGCCGCGCAATGGCCGGCCGGCGATGCCGAGCACCGGCTGGTGGTGCTGACCGGCGGCGAGCCGCTGCTGCAGGTGGACGCCGCACTGGTCGACGCGCTGCACGCGCGGCGCTTCCGCATCGCGGTCGAGAGCAACGGCACCGTGCTGGCACCCGAAGGCATCGACTGGCTCTGCATCAGCCCCAAGGCCGGCGCGCCCTGGGTGCAGCAGCGCGGGCAGGAACTCAAGCTGGTGTGGCCGCAGGGCGGGTTCGACCTCGACGCAATGGCACGCACGGGCGAGTTCACGCACCGCTTCCTGCAGCCCATGGACGGGCCCGACCGCATCGCCAATACCGAGCTGTGCATTGCCGAATGCATGCGCCATCCCGCGTGGCGCCTCAGCGTGCAGACCCACAAGATCACCGGCATCAGGTAGACGAACCGTCATGCGATTCACCATCAGCCAACGCTTTTTCTTCGACGCCGCGCACACGCTCAAGCGCGAGATCGAAGCCGTAGGCAGCCGCCGCATCCACGGCCATACCTACCACGCCGAAGTCTGGCTCGCGGGCCAGCGCGATCCCGTCACAGGCATGGTCGTCGACCTGGGATTGCTGCGCCGCCGGCTCGACGAGGTACGCGAGCAGCTCGACCACCATTTGCTCGACGACGTGGCAGGGCTGCATCCGCCGACGCTCGAGAACCTCTGCCTGTTCATCGCGGACGCGCTGCCCGAATTCCGGCCCATGCTCGCGCGGGTGCGGGTGTGGCGCGAGGCGCTGGGGGACAGCTGTACCTTGGAGTTCTGAATCTTGCTCCCTCTCCCCTTGGGGAGAGGGTTGGGGTGAGGGTGAGCGGCAATGAAGGCCGCGCGATATGGTGAGTCCGCTGCCCTCACCCTGGCCCTCTCCCGGAGGGAGAGGGGACAAGATCTCAGGCCGCGCCGATGCCGGCAACCAGGCTGCCGGGCGCCTGCCCGTTCTTCAGCCCGGCCGTGAACGCCAGCATCCGGTCGATCGGCACCCGCGCACGCAGCCCCAGCGCCGGATCGATGTGGACTTCGCCCGCGCCGGTTTCCAGCGCATTCGCCAGTTCCACCAGCCCGTTCATCGCCATCCACGGGCAATGCGCGCAGCTCTTGCAGGTGCCGCCGTTGCCGGCCGTGGGGGCCTCGATGAAGGTCTTGCCGGGGTTCAGCGTGCGCAGCTTGTGCAGCATGCCGGTGTCGGTGGCCACGATGAATTCGCTCGCATCCATGCGCTGCGCCGCATTCAGGATGGCGGAGGTCGAGCCGACTGCATCCGCCAGCGCAATCACGTCGGCCGGCGACTCCGGATGCACCAGCACCTTCGCCTTCGGATGCTCTTTCATGAGCAGTTCGAGCTCCAGCGACTTGAACTCGTCGTGCACGATGCAGGCGCCGTTCCAGCTCACCATGTCGGCACCGGTCTGGCGCTGGATGTAGTCGCCCAGGTGGCGGTCCGGCGCCCAGAGGATCTTGCGGCCCTGCGCGTGCAGCGCACTCACCACGTCGAGTGCGCAACTGGAAGTGACGAGCCAGTCGGCACGCGCCTTCACGGCCGCGCTGGTGTTGGCGTAGACCACCACGGTGCGGTCGGGATGCCGGTCGCAGAAGGCGCTGAACTCATATACCGGGCAGCCCAGGTCGAGCGAGCAGTTCGCATCGAGATCGGGCATCAGCACGCGTTTCTCGGGCGAGAGGATCTTGGCGGTCTCGCCCATGAAGCGCACGCCCGACACCACCAGCGTCTGCGCGGCATGCTCGCGGCCGAAGCGCGCCATCTCGAGCGAATCGCTCACGATGCCACCGGTTTCCTCGGCCAGGTCCTGCAGGTCGGGGTGCACGTAGAAGTGCGACACCATCACGGCATTGCGCTCCTGCAGCAGACGGCGGATGCGTTCCTTCAGCGCAACGCGCTGATCCGGCGCAGGCTCGGCGGGCACGCGCGCCCAGGCGTGGCGCGTGTCGCAGACGGCGCCCGCCCTGGCGGCGGGTTGCTCGTAGTCGACATCGATGACCGGGGACGGCATGGTGGGCTCAGCTTTCCTGGAAACGCATGGAGTAGTCGATCGCCTTGACGTCCTTCGTCAACGCTCCGATGGAAATCCGGTCGACACCGGTTTCGGCCAAGGCGCGCAGGCCTTCCAGCGTGACGCCGCCCGATATTTCCAGGATCGCCTTGCCGCCTTCGCCGGCCGCGTCGTTGACGCGCACCGCCTCGCGCAGCGTGGGCAGGTCCATGTTGTCGAGCAGCACCATGCACGCGCCCGCCTCCAGCGCCTCCTGCAGCTGCGCAAGCGTTTCGACTTCGACCTCGACGAAGGCCGCGCGCTGCGCCACCGGTGCCACGGCACGCAGCGCCGCGGCCACGCCGCCGGCCGCGGCGATGTGGTTTTCCTTGATGAGCACCGCGTCGTAGAGGCCGATGCGGTGGTTCACGCCGCCGCCCGTGCGCACCGCGTACTTCTGCGCGAGGCGCAGGCCCGGCAGGGTCTTGCGGGTGTCGACGATGCGCGCGCGCGTGCCCTTGACGGCATCGGCATACAGGGCCGTCTTGGTGGCCACCGCGCTCAGCAGCTGCAGGAAATTGAGCGCGGTGCGCTCGGCCGTCAGCAGCGCGCGCGCCGTGCCCTCGATCTCGAGCACGGTCTGGTCGGCCGCGCAGCGCTCGCCCTCGCCGCACAGCCAGCGGGTGCGGGCCTGCGGATCGAGCTGCCGCACGGTGGCCTCGACCCAGGGCGCGCCGCAGAGCACGGCCGACTCGCGCGCCAGCACACGGGCGTGGGCGCGGCGGCCGGGGTCGACCAGCGAGGCGGTCAGGTCGCCATCGGCCACGTCTTCCTGCAGGGCACGGGCGGCGTCGGCCTGGGCCAGCGCGGCCACGGCCGGCGCCGAAAAATCAAAGCGAAGGCTCATGGCTGTCTTGTCTCTTCAGTCTTGTGGGGATCCTACGGTCGAACCGACTCGGGCACCGGATCGCGGCCGGTCAGCGAGGCGACGGCCTCCTGCGGGCTCAGCCGGCCGTCGAGCAGCGCGACCACGCCTTCGGCGATGGGCATTTCCACGCCCAGGCCGCGCGCGCGCTGCACCACGGTGCGTGCGCAATAGACACCTTCGGCGACATGGCCCAGCGAAGCCACGGCCTGCGCCAGCGTTCGGCCCTGCGCCAGCAGCAGGCCCACCTTGCGGTTGCGGGAAAGGTCGCCGGTGGCCGTCAGCACCAGGTCGCCCAGGCCGGAAAGGCCCATGAAGGTCTCGGCACGCGCACCGAGCGCCAGTCCGAAGCGCGTCATTTCGGCCAGGCCCCGCGTGATGAGCGCCGCACGCGCATTGAGCCCCAGCGCCAGGCCGTCGCACAGCCCGGTGGCAATGGCCAGCACGTTCTTGACGGCGCCGCCGACTTCCACGCCCACGATGTCGTCGTTGGCGTAGACGCGCAGGGCCGGCCCGTGGAATGCCTCGACCAGCGCGTCGCGCACCGCGGCGTGCGGGCTCGCGGCCACCAGCGCCGTCGGGCGGCCTTCGGCGACTTCCTGCGCAAAGCTAGGACCGCTGAGAACACCCGCCATCAGCTCAGGCGCGACCTGTCCCCAGATTTCGTGGGCCAGCAGGCCATACGAAGCGGGAGAAGCATCGAGCGCCGGTTCGACCCCCTTGCACAGCCATGCCACCGGCGCGGTCGTGCCGCGCAAGGCGATGAGCTGCTGGCGCAGGGCGGCCATGGGCGTGGCCACGATGACGAGTTCGGCGCCCGCCTGCGCCTGGCGCAGGTCGCCGGCGCGCACCGTGAGTGCCGGCGGCAGCGCCAGGCCGGGCAGATAGCGGACGTTTTCGCGCGCCTTGGAGATCGCATCCGCCTGGGCCGCATCGCGCGCCCAGAGCGTGACCTCGTGGCGGCCCGCCGCGTTGACAGCCAGCGCCGTGCCCCAGGCACCGGCGCCATGAACGCAGATCTTCATCGGCGTTGCGGCGCTGTGCCGGGTTTACTGCGTGACGATCGGCGAGGGCTGGCCGGCGGCCTGCGCCTGCTGCTGCTCGTACATCGCCTGGAAGTTGATTTCCGCCAGGTGCACGGGCGGGAAGCCGCCGCGCTGGATCACGTCGGCCACGTTGCCGCGCAGGTACGGATAGACGATCTGCGGGCAGGCGATGCCGAGGATCGGGCCCATCTGGTCTTCGGGCAGGTTGCGGATCTCGAAGATGCCGGCCTGCTTGGCTTCGACCAGGAACACGGTCTTGTCCTGGATCTTGGTCTGCACGGTGGCCGACACGGTGATCTCGAAGATGCCTTCAGCCACCGGCTGGGCGTCCACGCCAAGCTGGATGTCGACCGTGGGCTGCTCCTGCTCGAGCAGGATGGCGGGCGAATTGGGCTGTTCGAGCGACAGGTCCTTGAGGTAGACGCGCTGGATCTGAAAAACGGGATCTTGGGCTTGCTGGTCGGCCATGGCTGAACTTTCGAGGATCAAAACAATGCCCGCCGGGGAGAGGTTCCCGCAGCGGGCTGCAGATGAATGAGGAGGCGATTATCGCCCCGCGGCCGGACCACTTCCGTGACGCCCGGCTGCTTTGTGCATCAGGCGGCTTGCAGCAGGGGCATCAGGCCGCCGCGGCTGTCCAGCGCCACCAGGTCGTCGCAGCCGCCCACATGGGTGTCGCCGATGAAGATCTGCGGCACCGTGCGGCGCTGGGTGATCTCCATCATGGTGCTGCGGGCCACGGGATCGCTGTCGATGCGAATTTCCTCGATCTCCTCGACTCCCTTGGACTTGAGGATCTGCTTGGCGCGAACGCAGTACGGGCAGAAGGCGGTGGTGTACATCTTGACGGCTTGCATACGCTCTACCTTGGGAAGACTTAAGCTTTTTCAACCGGCAGGTTAGCGTCTTTCCAGGCCTTGAGGCCGCCGGAAACGGCTTGGGCCTGCTCGTAGCCGAGTTTCTTGGCCATGGCGACGGCACGCTGGGCGCGCGCGCCGGTGGCGCACACCAGCAGAAGCGGCACGCTCTTGTTCTTGACCGCACCGGTCAGCTTTTCTTCCAACTGGTTCAGGGGAACGTTCTTGGCGCCGATCATGTGGCCGGTGGCGAACTCTTCGGGTTCGCGCACGTCGACCAGCACCGCGCGTTCGCGGTTGATGAGCTGCACCGCCCCCTGGGCCGTGAGCGTGCCGCCGCCGGCGCCGCGCACGAGCGGCCAGGCCAGCATGCCACCCGAGCTGAGTGCGATCAGGATCAGCATCCAGTTCGCGGTGACGAATTCGATCAATTTCACGGGGGGTTCCTTGGATGGCAAACCCGGGATTTTAGAATGCTGGTTTTCCCAAGCGCTCCCAAAGGCCTCCCACATGCACAAACTGGTACTGATCCGCCATGGCGAATCGACCTGGAACCTCGAAAACCGCTTCACCGGATGGACCGACGTCGACCTGACCGAAACCGGCGTGGAGCAGGCCAAGCAGGCCGGCCGGCTGCTCAAGGCCGAAGGCTACGACTTCGATGTGGCCTACACCAGCGTGCTCAAGCGCGCCACCCGCACGCTCTGGCACACCCTGGACGAACTCGACCGCACCTGGCTGCCGGTGGTGCATTCGTGGCGCCTGAACGAGCGCCACTACGGCGGCCTGCAGGGGCTCAACAAGGCCGAAACCGCCAAGAAGTACGGTGACGAGCAGGTGCTGGTCTGGCGCCGCAGCTACAGCACCCCGCCACCGCCGCTGGAAGCCGACGACCCGCGCAGCGAACGCAGCGACGTGCGCTACGCAAAACTCTCGCCCGAGCAGATTCCGCTGACCGAATGCCTGAAGGACACGGTGGCGCGCGTGCTGCCGTTCTGGAACGAATCGATGGCGCCGGCCATCCGCGCCGGGCGCCGCCTGGTGGTGGCGGCGCACGGCAACTCGATCCGGGCGCTGGTCAAGTACCTCGACGGCATTTCCGACGACGCCATCGTCGGCCTGAACATTCCGAACGGCATTCCGCTGGTCTACGAGCTCGACGACGAGCTCAAGCCGCTGCGGCACTACTACCTCGGCGACGCCGCGGCCGCCGAAAAGGCCGCCGCAGCGGTGGCCTCGCAGGGCAAGGGCTGAATAAGAAGAAAGAAAGCCCCTCGGCGGAGCTCCCCCGTGGAACCCCGGCAGGCAATTTGCTTCCAAGCTGTGTATATTGGCTGGACAGCCGACAAGGACAATCACTCATGATGGGCCAGAAATTGAAGATTACCGGCTGGGTCGCCGCCGGCGCCGTTGCCGGCGTCCTGACCACCGTCTCGTTGCAGACGGTCGCACGCGGCTCGCTCGCGCCGCTCCCGCTGGAGGAATTGCAGCAGCTCGCCGCTGTGTTCGGCATGGTCAAGAGCGACTATGTCGAGCCGGTCGACGAGAAAAAGCTCATTTCCGATGCCATTTCGGGGATGGTGGCCGGGCTCGATCCGCATTCCCAGTACTTCGACAAGAAGTCCTTCAAGGAATTCAGGGAAGGCACCACCGGCCGCTTCGTCGGTGTGGGTATCGAGATTTCCCAGGAAGACGGCCTCATCAAGGTGGTGTCGCCGATCGAGGGCTCGCCGGCCTTCCGCGCGGGCCTCAAGCCCAACGACCTGATCACCAAGATCGACGACACGGCCGTGCGCGGCCTGTCGCTCAACGAGGCCGTCAAGCGCATGCGCGGCGAGGCCAACACCAAGGTGCTGCTGACCATCTTCCGCAAGGACGAAAGCCGCACCTTCCCGGTCACGATCACGCGCGAGGAAATCCGTACCCAGTCGGTGCGCGGCAAGGTCATGGAGCCGGGCTACGGCTGGATCCGGCTGTCGCAGTTCCAGGAACGCACGGTCGACGATTTCGTGAAGAAGGTCGAGGACATCTACAAGGAAGAGCCCAACCTCAAGGGCCTGGTGCTCGACCTGCGCAACGACCCGGGCGGCCTGCTCGATGCGGCCGTCGCCATTTCGGCGGCCTTCCTGCCCGAGAACGTCACTGTGGTGTCGACCGACGGCCAATTGGCCGAGAGCAAATCCGTCTACAAGGCGGCGCCCGAGTTCTATCAGCGCCGCTCCGGCAGCGATCCGCTGCGCAACCTGCCCGCGGCCCTCAAGAACGTGCCGCTGGTGGTGCTGGTGAACGAAGGCTCGGCCTCGGCCAGCGAAATCGTGGCCGGCGCGCTGCAGGACCACAAGCGCGCCACCGTCATGGGCAGCCAGACCTTCGGCAAGGGCTCGGTGCAGACGGTGCGCCCGCTCGGACCGGACACGGGCCTCAAGATCACCACGGCGCGCTACTACACGCCAAGCGGCACTTCGATCCAGGCCAAGGGCATCGTGCCCAACGTGCTGATCGACGAAAGCGCCGAGGGCAGCCCCTTCGCCGCCCTGCGCATGCGCGAGGCCGATCTCGAAAAGCACCTGGCCAGCGGCCAAGGCCCCGAAGCCAAGGACCCGGAACGCGAAAAGGCCCGCGACGAAGCCCGCAAGCGCCTCGAGGAAGAAGCCAAGAAGCCGCCGCAGGACCGCAAGGTGCCTGAATTCGGCACCGACAAGGACTTTCCGCTGGTGCAGGCGCTCAACCGCCTCAAGGGCCAGCCGGTGCTGGTCAGCAAGACGCAGGTCATTGTCGAGAACAAGGACGAGAAGAAGGAAAACTGAAGCCGCGCCGCTACCAAGGTAGGACGGGGCCGAGGCGCGCATGGACGATCATGACCTGCTGCGCTATTCGCGCCACATTCTTCTCGAGGAGTTCGGCATCGACGGGCAGGCGCGCGTCGGTGCCGGCCGCGTGCTGATCATCGGCGCAGGCGGCCTGGGCTCTCCGGTGGCGCTGTATCTCGCGGCCGCCGGCGTCGGGCACATCGCGCTGGTGGACGACGACGAGGTCGATCTCACCAACCTGCAGCGCCAGGTCGCCCATACCAACGCCCGCGTGGGCCGGCTCAAGGTCGAATCGGCCGCCGAGGCCATGCGCGACATCAACCCTGACATCGCCATCGAGACGCACGCCCTCCGCGCCGACGAGGCGCTGCTCTCGCGCCTGGTCGCGCAAGCGGATGTGGTGGTCGACTGCTGCGACAACTTTGCCACCCGCCACGCGGTCAACCGCGCCTGCGTGGCGCATGGCAAGCCGCTGGTGGCGGGCGCCGCCATCCGCTTCGACGGCCAGTTGAGCGTGTACGACACGCGCGACGAAGCCTCGCCCTGCTATGCCTGCATCTTTCCGCCCGACGCGGCCTTCGAGGAAACGCTCTGCGCGGTGCTCGGCGTGTTCGGCCCGGTGGTCGGCACCATCGGCACGCTGCAGGCCAGCGAAGCGCTGAAGCTGCTCGCCGGCATCGGACCGTCGCTGGCGGGAAAACTCCTGATGTTCGACGGGCGGCGCACCGCATTCGATACGCTGCAGATTGCGCGCGATCCGCACTGCAGCGTCTGCGCGCAGCGCACGCGCGCCTGAGCGGGCGCCTGCGGCTCAGCGCGCCCTCGCGCCCTTGGCCTTGGCGGCGCCAGCGGCCGCCGGACCGGCGCTGGGCTTGTTGGCCTGCCCCAGCACGCTCTTGCAATCGGAGTCCTCGCCCGGACCGCTTTCGACGGTCGCGGCCAGTGCCAGGAGCGGATTGACGGCACCCAGCGCCAGCGCGGCCAGGCCACGCTGGGCCAGCGGAACCACCTTCAGGCCGCCTCTCGGTGCGCCGAAGGTGCCGCTCACCACCAGCGGCGTGCGGACCGACAAAATGCTCTTGCTCTTGGGCTCCGGGTAGACCACGAAGTCGAGGCCCTCGGTGGCCAGGTTGGCCTGCCCGGTGGCGGTGAACACGGCATTGGTCGTGTCCAGCATCAGCGTGCGACCCGTCATCAGCCCCTTGTTCACGTCGAACGCCAGCGCCGCGCAGCGCAGTTCGACGTTGCGGTCGCCGCGCAGCAGGAACTTGATGATGTCGCCGCCCACCAGTGTCGCGAACACAGGCAGCAGGTTGCCGAACTGGCCGCGCCCCGCCATGACCGCCACGTCGCCCGACGCGCCCCCGAGCCAGTTGGCCACGGTGCTGCCCGGGCCCGACAGGTTGATGCGCCCGTCCAGCCGCCCCACGCTATTGCCCGTGGTTTCGAGCTTGGGGAAAACTCGCGCCAGCTGCATCGCGCGCACGTCGAGCGAGGCCCGGATGTCTGCCGGATTCTTCGAGGCATCGATGCGGATCGCGCCGCTCATCCTCCCGCCGGCCATGCCGAGGTCGAGGGGATCGAGCGTCAGCACGCCGTCGGCCAGCTTGACCTGCACGCTGCCGCGATCGAGCGGGATGTCGCGTACGTTCCGGATGCGGTCCGCCGTGTACTTCACATCGGCGTTCATCGCATGCACGCGCTCGAAGTCGAGAGGGGCCGCGGGCAGCACCTTGCCGCCGGGGCGCCTGGCCTGGGTGATGGTCGGCGGCGGCGCCACGCCTTCCACCGCCCGGGCCGAGCGTTCGGTGGGCCGCAGGCCGATCAGCGGGCCCAGGTCATCCATGTCCATCAGCCGGGAGCGCAACTCGCCCGCGAGGTGCGGCACCTGGCCGGCCTTGTCGAAACGCATGTCGCCGGCAATGTCGGAAAGGCCGAGCCGGCCCTTGAGTCCCGCCACCTCCCACAGCTTGCCGCGCTTGCGCAGATCGCCGCTCAGGGCATAGGGCGAGGTCTCCGGCAGTGCGATGCCCAGCAACGGGAACAGGGCGCCCAGCGTCTGGCCCTTGAGATCGAACTTCGCCTCGATGCCGTCGAGGTCAGCCAAGTCGGTCACCGTGCCAGTGGCCTTCAGCCGCGTGTGGCCGGCCGCGCCATCGATCTCCATCGGGAACGGCGGCTGGCCGGCCGCCTTGAGCTGCAGCACGTTGCCGGTGCGGCCCTCGGCCGTCAGCGGCTGGCCCTTGTAGCGGCCCTTGATGCGATAGCTCAGGGGCAGTGTGCCGCGGCTGGTGTCATAGCTCACGTCCGCATGCAGGTCGACCCCCAGGTGCATGGCCAGGAAATCGACCGCGCCGCCGTCGATCTCCATCAGGCCGATGACGGGCACGGTACCGGGATCGGAGGTGTCCTTGCCAAGCGCCCACGTGCGGCGCCCGTCCGGCTCCATCTGCAGGCCCAGGGTGGGCGACGAAAGCGCGAGCCGCGGAATCACGACCCTCTGCGTGATGAGGGGCCACAGCCGGATGTCGAATTCGGCGCGCTCGGCCTTGACCAGGTAGGGATCGCGGGCCCACGGCGGATTGGCAAATTCGATGCCGTCGGCCTTGACGGTGGCTCCGCGCAGGCCGATGCCCACATCGAGCCGGCGCGTGATCTCGAACTTGCGCCCGGTCTTCTCGCTGACGTAACGATTGACGGGCCCGCGCAAGGTATCCCACGGAAAGAACACCAGCAGCACCGCCAGTGCGGCAAGCAGCAGCACGAAAGCCGCAAGCAGCTTGAGCCAGAGCGGCCGGTTGCGAAGGACGTTCGGTGCCATGCCACTGGATATATCCGCCGCGTCGCATCGCGGGTCGGCAATGGACCGCAAAAACCGTGAGGCGTTGCCTACGGAACGGCCTCGCCAGCACCTTCGTCGGAACCCGCCTACAACACCCTTCCTCCGAACCTTGCATGATGCTCGTCGGCGGCGCCTCAAATTTCCGGTGTGCAGGCATTCGCCAGCAGGGGGCGTCGAAGGCACCTGCCAATGTCAGAGGAAGCGCGGTTCGGCATGGAGACAAGATTGCAGACCTACATCGTCGAAGACAACCTCACGATCCGTGAAAACCTCATTGGCACCCTGGAAGAACTTACCTGCACGACGGTGGTCGGCTTTGCCGAAACCGAAGCCCATGCGAGGCAGTGGCTGCACGATCACAGCGAGGAGTGGGACCTGGCGGTGGTCGATCTCTTCCTCAAGCAAGGCAGCGGCCTGGGCGTGCTCCAGGCCTGCACTTCGCGCAGGGCGAACCAGAAAGTGGTGGTGCTCAGCAACTATGCAACGCCCGACATCCGGCGGCGATGCGCCGAGTTCGGGGTGGATGCGGTGTTCGACAAGTCGAACGAGATCGACGCCCTGGTCGATTTCTGCATCCTGGAGGCGGTGGCTCACCGCCCCACCAGCGGCACCGGCGGCACCGGCTGAAGAACAGGCCGCACCCGGGCGCGTCTTCTCCAGCGGCGGCCGGTTGCTGCCGTCAATCGATCAGCTTGTTCTTCAGTGCGTAGTACGTGAGGTCGCTGTTGGAGGACAGGTTCATCTTCTCCATCAGGCGCGTGCGGTAGGTGCTGACGGTCTTCACCGACAGCGACAGCGTCTTGGCGATGTCGCCAGCGGTCTCGCCCTTGGCAAGCTTCAGGAACACCTGGAATTCTCTTTCCGACAGCTGCTCGTGCGGTGCCGCGTCGTCCTTGCGGTCGAGTTGGCGCGCCAGCAATTCCGCGACGGCCGGCGTGATGTAGCGGCGGCCCAGAGAGATGGTGCGGATCGCGTTGACGATCTCGATCGGATCGCACTCCTTGTTGAGGTAGCCGCTCGCGCCCTGGCGGATGAGATTCATCGCGTAGTGCTCTTCAGGGTAGCCGCTCAGGATGAGGATGCCCACGTCCGGCGCCTTGGCGCGGATCATGGCGAGCGCGTCGATGCCGCTCTGCCCCGGCATGGAAAGGTCCATCACCAGCACGTCGAGTTCCGTGGTGCGCACGAGCTCGATGGCCTCGCGTCCGCTGGCGGCTTCGCCGGCCACGCGCAAATCCACGTGTTCCGAGAAGAACTGCCTCAGGCCCGATCGCACGATGGCGTGGTCGTCCACAATTCCAATTTTGATCATCTGTTACTTTCTTCGTTGTGTCGCGTCCGTGGAAGCCGCGGCATGCCGGTCCCCTACTTGTTGTCAATTATTCACGAACTTGTGTTGAAAGCACCTTCGAAAGTTTCATGCATTGGTTAGCCCTTCCAAAAATGGCCGTGAGCCTGCTGCTCGCGGCGCTGGCCGCGCTGGCCCTCGTTGGAATCAACGAGGCCGGATACCGCCAGTCGAGCCGCGCCCTGGCAGACATCGACGCGGCGCTGAAGGTGCGCGGTACGCTCAACCAGATCCTGCAGAACATGCTCGACGCCGAAACCGGCCAGCGAGGCTACCTCCTGACCGGCGAAGCCAGCTACCGGCAACCCTACGACACGGCGGTCAGGCAGGTCGACGGCCATCTTGCGGCGTTGGGCCAACTGTACGCCGAACGCCCGGTCGAGCGCACGCGGCTGGCGGAGCTTTCGAAGCATGTGCTGCGCAAGATCGCCGAAATGGACATGAGCGTGCGGCTGCGGCAGGACGGCAAGGAGGAGGCCTGGAAATTCGTCATCACGACGGACGTGGGGCGCGAGGAAATGGATTCCATTCGCAAGACCGCCGGCGAATTGGCGGACATCAGCAACGAAACCCTGCACCAAAGCCAGATCCAGGTGATGAAGTCGCTGCGGCTGGCGCGCATCGGTACCGCCATTGTGGCGCTTGCCGCGTTCCTTGCCTTCTTCCTGTACCTGCGGCAGGCGCATGCGCTGCGCTCCATCGGAGAGCGCCAGCAGGAAACACTGCAGCGCGAACGCAACGCGCTCGAAGACGAAGTGCGCGAACGCACCGCATCGCTGGCCGAACTGGCCACCCACCTGCAGGATGTGCGCGAAACCGAGCGCGGCTATCTCGCGCGGGAGCTGCATGACGAGCTCGGCTCGCTGCTGACCGCCGCCAAGCTCGACGTGGCCCGCCTCAAGTCGAGGCTGCTGGAAGCGCCCGACGCCACCCAGCGGCTGCAGCACCTGACCGAGCTGCTCAACAGCGGCATCGCGCTCAAGCGCCGCATCATCGAAGACCTGCGGCCGTCGTCGCTGTCGAACCTCGGGCTGGTCGCATCGCTCGAGATTCTCGGGCGCGAGTTCGCCGAGCGCTCGGGCATCCAGATCCAGATGGCGCTCGAACCGGTGGCCATGGACGAGTCGCGCCAGCTCACGATCTACCGCATGGTGCAGGAGAGCCTGACCAACATCGGCAAGTACGCCGAGGCCAGCGAAGCGACGATCGTCCTGAAGAACTACGAGAACCACGCGGTCGTGGAAGTGGCCGACAACGGAAAGGGCTTCGACCCCCAGCGCATCCGTCCGTTGACGCATGGCCTCGCGGGCATGCGCCACCGGGTCGAGGCGGCCCGCGGCAAGCTCACGATCACGTCGACGCCGGGCCGGGGAACTCGCGTGAGCGCCATGCTGCCCAGCGCGAAGCCCCACTGACCTCTTGCCGGCACCCCCTTCGGTATTTCTGCACGGATCGGCGCGCAAGGAACTCGGCCATCTCCTACGCTCCCCGCGCCCAGCCGCTGACAGCTCCTCGCGGGGGGCCCCACTTAAGGTTGGCGACGTGCCGTTCATTTCGTCTTGAACGAGCAATTTCAAAACAACGAGCGAAGCCTCGAAGGAGTCCACATGTTGTATTACGCAGTGGTGTTTCTGGTCATCGCGCTGATTGCCGCCGTGTTCGGTTTCGGCGGCATTGCAGCCAGCGCGGTAGGGATCGCCAAGATCCTTTTCGTGATCTTCGCCGTGCTTGCCATCGCCAGTTTCCTGGCCGGCTTGCTACGACGCAAGTAGCGTAGGTACGATCCACAGGCTCCCGCAATTCACCTCCCCGGAAAGGAAAATTCATGAACACGACCAAGACTCCCTCGCAAGTTGCCGACGAGGCCCGCCAGACCGCCAACGATGCGGTTGAAACGACCCGGGCCTATGCACAGAACGCGGTGAATGCGGCTGGCGAGAAGGTCCGCGAATTGCGCCGCGACGCGGAACCCCGCGGTCGAACAACTGGCGGCACGCGTACAGCAGGCGGTGCAGCGCGGCCTCGATGCGGCCTCGACCACGAGCGCACGTGCACAGCGCCGGCTGGAACAGGCGGCCGACGTCACCGGACGCTACATCTCCGACCAGCCCGTGCGCTCGGTGCTGATTGCAGCCGCGGCCGGCGCCGCAATCACGGCCCTCATCGTGCTGGCCAGCCGCAACCGCCGGGACGACTATTGATCTGATCCGCTGAAGACACGCACGCAGTTCCACCGGTTCCGCGCACCATGCTTCATCCGATTTTTTCCACGGTGCTCGGGCATCCGGAACTCATCGCCGACCACGCCGCCAACTACGCGGCACTGGTAAGACAGGAGGCCTCGGAAGCGGGGCGCGGCATCGTTGCCCGCATCGTGGCCGGCGTGCTGGCGGCGGCCAGTGCCATGCTGGCCCTGGGGCTCATCGGCGTGGCCGTGCTCATGGGCGTGCTCCATGGCAGCTTCCACTGGGTGCTGGTGGCCGTGCCCGGCGTTGCCCTGGCGGTCGCCGGAATCTGCGCCTGGATGGCGGCGCGGCCGTTCCCGGGCTATGGATTCGACGATTTGCGCGCCCAGGTCGATGCCGACCTGAGGGCATTGCACGAGGCAGGAGCTCGCCATGAACACAGATGAGCGCAGTTTCCTGACGCCGCAGGAGCGGCTTGCCATCTCGCGCCGTGCACTCGTCAGGCAACTGAACGGCGAAGACGAGCCCGAGAGCAGCGGCAACCGCGGCAGTCGCAGCGCAGCGCAGGAACATCCGGCAGGAATGCACGCCGGCGGTGAAGCGGCAGACCGGGAATCTTCCATGCGCGGCCGCAATCAGTGGGCATCGATGGCGCGCAGCATGACCGAGCGCTGGTGGCGCCGCCATCCAGCGCATGCGATGGGCCAGCTCGCCCGCCCCCTGCTCGAACACTACGCCCGCAAGGAACCGGCCAAGCTCATGGCGCTGGCAGCGGCCACGGGGGCGGTGATCGTGCTGACCAAGCCGTGGCGCCTGCTTTCCTTCACGGCGGTGCTGGCGGCTGTGCTCAAGACATCCGACGTGGCTGACGTCGTCAACACGTTGATGCGGAAAAACACCAGCCCACGAAAGGACTCTCCATGAATGCCAATGCTTCCACCGCCACGGGCGCGACAAAACATCAGCGCCTGGTGCTCGACGAACAAGCCATCGGCGCTGCCGCCAGGAGCCTCGACGAAGGCGCGGTCACGCCAAGCTACGGCCCCTGGCGCGACGATGTCCTCAAGCTGCTGAACGACGCGCTGGCCACCGAACTGGTCTGCGTGCTGCGCTACAAGCGCCACTATTTCACCGCCAACGGCGTGTCGTCGCCGAAGATCGCCGAAGAATTCCTGGTGCACGCCAACCAGGAGTCGGCCCATGCCGACCGCATCGCGGAACGCATCGTGCAACTGGGCGGAGAACCGGACTTTGCGCCGACGCACCTGCTCGATCGCAGCCATGCGAGCTACGACGAGTCCACCGAGCTGCAGGCCATGGTGCGCGCCAATCTCGTGGCCGAGCGCATCGCCGTGGAAACGTATCGGCAGATGATCGCGCTGATCGGCGACAAGGACCCGACCACCCGGCGCATGCTGGAAGACATTCTTTCCGACGAGGAAGAGCACGCGGACGAACTCAAGGATTGGCTCGGCCACTGAGCGGTATCGGGGCCTGTGCGCGGCCGGTCACCCAGCAAAAAGCCCGGGCGGACCGGGCTTTTTCTTTTTCTCGAGGGAGAACGAAGGAAGCGGTCAGCCCCTGACCTCGAGCTGGTTGTTCACCGAGGTCACGCCCTGCACGCCCTTGGCGATTTCCTCGGCACGTGCCTTGGCAGCGGCTGTGGGTGCGGGCCCCTTGAGGCTCACGACGCCGCCCTTAGTGTCGACGTCGATCTTGATCGCGCTCAGGTCCGGGTCCTTCGCCAGGCCCGCGGACACCGATGCGGTGATCGCGGCATCGTCCACCGTGGCGCTCACGGCCGCACCGGCGTTCTTTGCGGCGTCCTTCACCTCGGCGGCGGTGCCGGAGGCGTCGATCTTCGCCTTCGCGTCCTTGAGGGCCTCCGCGGTCTTGGCGGCCGCCGTGTCGGCCGCCTTCCCGGTCTTTTCGATGGCGCTGTCGAGCTTCTCGCCCGCCGTGCGGTTGCCTGCGTTGTCGCACGCGGCGAGGGTCAGCGCGGCGCCGGCCAGCAGCACGGCGAACCATGCGCGCGAAGACGGCATGGCGATGATTGTTTGACGAATATTGTTCATTTGGAATCCTCCGGTCGCTCGCAGGGAGCAGGAAAAGGCGTGGCCCGACAGGGACCACCACGTTTCACTCTAGCTTTAGGACCGCGCAGGCAGGGATGGCCGGCGGCGCGAAACCCTGTAGGACGGAAGGGTCAAGCCGTGACGATCCAGCCTTCGAGCGGATCGAACTGCTCCGGCAAGCCGTAGCCCGGGCCGGGTGTGGAAGCGCGCTGCGCGCTCCAGGCGGCCTGCACGAGGCAGAGCACCGCGTCGATGTGGTCGCCGCGGGCGTCGCCCAGCAGCTCGACGCGCTGGGCGCCACTGAGGGCCAGCCGCAAGCCGAGCCGCGTGGTGCCCGCTTCCAGCGCCGCAAGCAGGTCGGTCCGTGCCGCCAGCCGCTCGGGTGTCTGCTTCGCGGACTCGTCACTCTTGTAGCTGCGGCGCCCGATCAGCTCGCGCGCCAGCAGCCCCGGATAGGCCTCCAGCGCAACGCGGCTGCCGTTGCTGCCGATGTGCAGCCCCGGTAGGCTCGCGCCCGCGTCCAGCAGCGGCGGCACGCCCGCATGAAGCATGAAGGCCACGGGCGGGTTGACCCATTTCATCGACGTGCTGGACCCGGCAGGCCCGTCGGTCGCCCGATGCGCGAACTTCCCGCCGACCGGGCGGGCGGCACAGAAGGCCGCGAAGGTGGCGCGGATCTCGGCGCGGCTCAGGTCCGCATAGTGCGTCATGAGCGCATTCCACTCCCTGGGCCATTGCAGATGCTCCACCAGTTCGCGCGGAAGCCCGAACGGAAAGTCGAAGCCGCCGATCCACGCGGGTTCGCTGCGCAGCCATTCGGCCCAGGCATCGAGCGCCGTGAAGCGCAGCAGATCCCCCAGCACCAGCTCGCCCGCATCGCCGATGTGGCCACCGGCCACGAC
The DNA here is from genome assembly GCF_030815975.1 of Variovorax paradoxus. Classification (NCBI taxonomy): domain Bacteria; kingdom Pseudomonadati; phylum Pseudomonadota; class Betaproteobacteria; order Burkholderiales; family Comamonadaceae; genus Variovorax; species Variovorax paradoxus. The sequence continues at coordinate 3,105,458 of NZ_JAUSXL010000002.1, read as the reverse complement.
GATCGGCTTTCGCGCCGTGGGTGCGCAAGAGAAATCGCAGCCGAAGAGCAGCGCCGGGTTCTTCATCCTCACCCCAGCGCGAGCGCCACCACGCCGGCCGCGATGAAGGCGGCGCCCAGCAGCCGCAGCAGGCGGTCGCCCTCGCGCAGCAGGTGGCCACCGATCAGCGCGGCGAACAGCATCGAGACCTCGCGCGCCGGCGCGACGTGGGAAATGGGCGCCTGCTGCACCGCATAGAGCACGAGCACGTAGGAAACCGGGCTGATCGCCGCCACCAGCAACGCGTACTTCCACTGCGCGCGCCACATCCGCGCGGTGGCGGCGCGGTCGTGCAGCGCCGCAGGCAGCAGCAGGCCCACGCGCACGAAGTTGCTGAAGTAGTCGAGCAGGATCGGCGACATCGCCAGGAACTTCACCGCATAGCTGTCGGCCACCGTGTAGGCCGCGATGAAGGCGCCGGTCAGCACGCCGTAGCGGATGCCCTTGTGCACCCGCGCGCGCTGGACGGGGTCATGCTTTTTGCGCCAGAGGCCCGGACCGCCCGCCACCAGGAACACGCCGAGCACCACGCCCGCGATGCCCGCCACGCCCATCAGGCTGATGCGCTCGCCCAGGAACAGGATCGCGACCAGCGACGACAGCAGCGGACCCGAGCCGCGCGCCAGCGGATAGACCACCGTGAGATCGGACTTGCGGTAGCCGCGCAGCAGGATGACGTAGTAGAAGACGTGCAGCACGCCGCTCAGCGCGATGAAGCCCCACTCCCGCAGGCCCCAGTCCGGCACCACGCGCCAGCCCAGCGTGATGCCCACCGGCGCCCAGACGACGGCCATGAAAACGCCGCTCTGAAACGCGAAGCGCGCATCGCCGTTCGCCTTCTTGGCGGCGATGTTCCAGCTGGCATGAATGATCCCGGCCAGCAGGATCAGCGCGAAGGCGGAGAGTGGCACCCCGGAAGAAACGGGGCTTAGTGGCGCCCGACGATGGCGGCGGTGGCCATCAATTCTTCGAGCAGCGCGAGCGAGACCTTGCCCGACACCGCGTACGGATTGAGCTCGGGCTTTTCCGAATACTTGAGCAGGGTCGAGGCATTGAGCTTGGAGAGGTTGACCTGCCCCATGGTCCAGCCGCCGAAGCGGCGCTCGGAAATTTCTTCGTAGTGCAGCAGCACCACGTCCTTGTGGCGGGCATCGCGCTGGATGTGGCCGTAGAGCTCGCTGATGGCCATGCGTCCGCCTTCGATGGCCTGCAGGAAGGTGCCCGCACCGTAGCAAAGAATGCCGGTGATGCCGCAGGCCGTGTTGTGCGTGCGCGATTGCGCGAGGATGGCCTCGACGGCCTCGGGGCTGGTGTCGACGGCGCGGCTGGCGTAGAGAAGGCGGACCAGCATGTTCAGCTCCTTCGTGGCAGCAGGGAAAGGAATTCGCGGCGCAGGCTCGGGTCCTTCAGGAACACGCCGCGCATGACGGAGTTGATCATCTTGCTGTCCATTTCCTTCACGCCGCGCCAGGCCATGCAGAAATGCTCGGCTTCCATCACGAGCGCCAGGCCGTCGGGCTGCGTCTTTTCCTGGATCAGGTCGGCCAGCTGCACCACCGCCTCTTCCTGGATCTGCGGACGGCCCATCACCCATTCGGCAAGGCGTGCGTACTTCGACAGGCCGATGACGTTGGTGTGCTCGTTGGGCATGATGCCGATCCACAGCTTGCCGATGATCGGGCAGAAGTGGTGCGAGCAGGCGCTGCGCACGGTGATCGGGCCGACGATCATCAGCTCGTTCAGGTGCTCGGCGTTGGGGAATTCGGTGAGCGAAGGCGGCGCCACGTAGCGGCCCTTGAACACTTCGTTCAGGTACATCTTGGCCACGCGGCGCGCGGTGTTGCCGGTGTTGTGATCGTTCTCGAGGTCGATCACCAGGCTTTCGAGCACGCCCTTCATCTTGACCTCGACCTCGTCGAGCAGCGACTCGAGTTCGCCGGGTTCGATGAACTCGGCGATGTTGTCGTTGGCGTTGAAGCGCTTGCGCGCGGCGGTCAGGCGCTCGCGGATCTTCACCGAGACGGGCGTGCCCTCATCGTCGTTGTTGCCATCAGGGCGCGGTTCCACGTCGGTTTTCCTCAGCATCCGCGCATGGTATCAGCGAACGCATTTTGCCAGCGCCCGGCGGGGAACACCGCGCAAGCGCAATTCATGCCAGCGCAAAATCGGCCACCAGCGGCAGGTGGTCGGACATGCGTGCCCAGATGGGCCCGCGCGGCACCGAACAGGCCACCGGTTCGAGCTCGCGCCCATAGACGAAATCGAGCTGCGCCACCGGCAGGCGCGACGGGTAGGTGAGGGTTCGCGGCCCGCGCAGGTCGCTGGCGTCGCGCAGGCCCATGGCGTTCATGGCGTAGCGCATGCGCGCGCCCCAGTCGTTGAAGTCGCCGGCCACGACCACCGCCTCGCCGGCCGGCACCTCGAGGTCGATGAACTCTCGCAGCCTGGCAACCTGGCGCACGCGGCTGCCCTTGATGAGCCCCAGGTGGACCACGATGGCATGCACCGGGCGGCCCTCCACTTCGATCACCACATGCAGCAGGCCGCGCTGCTCGAAGCGGTGATCGGAAATGTCCTGGTGGCCGGTGCGGATCACCGGCCAGCGGGTCAAGAGCGCATTGCCGTGCTCGCCGTGGCGCGTGATGGCATTGGTTTCGTAGACGGCGGTGTAGCCCTCGGGCGCAAGGAAGTCGGCCTGCGGAAGCTCGGGCCAGCGCTCGAAACGCAGCGCGGCCTGCCGGTTCATCTTGCGCACTTCCTGCAGGCAGACGATGTCGGCGTCGAGCTGCTCGATGGCATGGCCCAGGTTGTGGATCTCCAGGCGCCGGGCCAGCCCGATGCCCTGCACACCCTTGTGGATGTTGTAGGTGGCCACCCGGAGGTTGTATGCCGGCAGGTTCATCGCACAAATTCTGGCAGCAACAGAATGGCTTCGGCGTTGGACGGGGAAAAGCACGCTTCGGCCGCCACGCGGTAGGGCAGCCACTTCCAGTGGGTGTGCTCGCGGGGCGCCAGCGTGGGCACCAGGCGCTCGGGCACGCACAGGCCGAACAGGTGCTCGGTGTTGTGCGTCACGCCGGGCGCATAGCGCGAGCGCCAGCGCGGATAGATTTCGTAGACGTTGCGCAGCTGCCAGTCGACCAGCCGCGATGCGAGCGGGCTGCCCTCGCCGCACTGGATGCCGGTTTCCTCGGCCACCTCGCGCGCCGCGGTGAGCGCCAATGGCTCGTCGGCCGCGTCCTTGCTGCCGGTGACCGATTGCCAGAACTCGTCGGCATCGGCGCGGCGGATCAGCAGCACCTCGAGCGCCGGCGTGTGGATGACGACCAGCACCGACTCCGGAATCTTCCAGGGCCGGGCGCTGGCGGTCATGGGCGTTCAGGCGGGTTGCTGTGTGTTGCGCAGCCGGATGTGCAGTTCGCGCAGCTGCTTCTCGTCGACCGGGCTCGGCGCCTGCGTGAGCAGGTCTTGCGCGCGCTGGGTCTTGGGGAAGGCGATCACGTCGCGGATCGACTCGGCGCCGGTCATCAGCATGACCAGGCGGTCCAGGCCGATGGCGATGCCGCCGTGCGGCGGTGCGCCGTACTGCAGCGCGTCGAGCAAAAAGCCGAACTTGAGCTGCGCGTCCTCGGCACTGATCTTGAGCGCGCGGAACACCTTGCTCTGCACTTCCTCGCGGTGGATACGCACCGAACCGCCGCCCATTTCGATGCCGTTGAGCACCATGTCGTAGGCCTTGGCAATGCACTTCTCGGGCGCGGTGTCCATGAGGTCTTCATGGCCGTCCTTGGGCGCGGTGAACGGATGGTGCACGGCGCTCCAGCGCTGGCCTTCCTCGTCGAATTCGAACATCGGGAAGTCGACCACCCACAGCGGCGCCCAGCGGTCGTCGAACAGGCCCGCCTTCTTGCCGAAGGCGCTGTGGCCGATCTTCACGCGCAGCGCGCCGATCGCGTCGTTGACGACCTTTTCCTTGTCGGCGCCGAAGAACAGGATGTCGCCGTTGCGAGCGCCCGTGCGGGCGATGATCTCGGCCAGCGAGGCATCGTCGAGGTTCTTGACGATCGGGCTTTGCAGGCCCTCGCGGCCAGCCGCGGCGTCGTTGACCTTGATGTAGGCCAGGCCCTTGGCGCCGTAGATCTTGACGAACTCCTGGTAGGCGTCGATCTCGCCGCGCGAGAGCCCGCCCTCGGCGCCACCGCCCGGCACGCGCAGCGCAACCACACGGCCGCCCTGCATGGTGGCGGCGTTCGAGAACACCTTGAATTCGACGCGCTTCATGAGCTCGGTGAGCTCGGTGAATTCGAGCTTCACGCGCAGGTCGGGCTTGTCCGAGCCGTACTTGAACATCGCGTCGCCATACGTCATGGTCGGGAACACCGGCAGCTCGATGCCCGCGGCGTTGCGGAACACGGTGCGGATCATGCCCTCGAACATCTCGCGGATTTCTTCTTCGGGGAGGAACGAGGTTTCGATGTCGATCTGCGTGAACTCGGGCTGGCGGTCGGCGCGCAGGTCTTCGTCGCGGAAGCACTTCACGATCTGGTAATAGCGGTCGTAGCCGGCCACCATCAGGAGCTGCTTGAAGAGCTGGGGCGACTGCGGCAGCGCGAAGAAGCTGCCGTCGTGCACGCGGCTGGGCACGAGGTAGTCGCGCGCGCCTTCGGGCGTGGACTTGCCGAGCATCGGGGTCTCGATGTCGATGAAGCCGTTGGCGTCGAGGAACTTGCGCGTTTCCATCGTCACCTTGTAGCGCAGCATCATGTTGCGCTGCATGGCCGGGCGGCGCAGGTCGAGCACGCGGTGCGTGAGGCGGGTGGTTTCCGACAGGTTGTCGTCGTCCAGCAGGAACGGCGGGGTGACCGAGGGGTTGAGCACCTTGAGCTCATGGCACAGCACTTCGATCTTGCCGCTCTTGAGCTGGTCGTTGGTGGTGCCTTCGGGGCGGGCGCGCACCAGGCCGGTGATCTGCACGCAGAACTCGTTGCGCAGGTTTTCGGCCACGGCAAAGGTGGAGGCGCGATCGGGGTCGCACACCACCTGCACGTAGCCTTCGCGGTCGCGCACGTCGACGAAGATCACGCCGCCATGGTCGCGGCGGCGGTTGACCCAGCCGCACAGGGTGACGGTTTGGCCCATCAGGGCATCGGTCACAAGACCGCAATAGTGAGTACGCATGGCCATATCTTGAATTCCGGCGCCGCGAAGGCGCGTTTTACTTGTTCGCGATGGACGAAGGGCCGCCGGGAACGACCACCCCCATCGAGACGATGTACTTGAGCGCTTCGTCCACGCTCATCTTGAGTTCGATGCAGTCGCTGCGCTTGAGCATCACGAAATAGCCGCCCGTGGGATTGGGCGTGGTCGGCACGTAGACGCTGAGGTAGTCGCCGCCGCCCAGGTGCTCGACCACGTCGCCGCCGGGCATGCCGGTCACGAAGGCGATGGTCCAGACGCCTTCACGCGGCCACTGCACCAGCACGGCCGTGCGGAAGGCGTTGCCGTTCTCGGAGAACAGCGTGTCGGACACCTGCTTGACGCTGGAGTAGATCGAGCGCACGACCGGAATGCGCCGCACCACGGCGTCGCCCCATCCGAGCAGGCGCTTGCCCACGAAATTGCTTGCAATGGCGCCCACGCCCAGCAGGATGGCCAGCGTGAGCAGCACGCCGAGCCCGCGCACGTTGTTGTCGTACAGCCATTTCTGCCAGACCGAAGGCAGCACCCAGAGCGTCTGGTCCAGCGTGTCGATGATCCATTTCAGCACCGCCAGGGTGATGAACAGCGGAACGATCACCAGCAAGCCGGAGAACAGCCATTTGCGCAGGGCGAGCATGGGAGGTGTTCTCAGGCGCTCTTGGCGGCAGGGACAGGCGCTGGGGCTGGCGCCGGAGCGGGGCTGGGGGCCGCAGCGGCGCTGGAAGCGTCCGCGGGCTTGGCGGACGGCGCGGCGGCGGCGTCGCCGTTGGCTGCCGGGGCCGCCGTGGCAGGCTCGGCCTTCTTGCCGCTGCCCTCGCGGAAATCGGTCACGTACCAGCCGGAACCCTTGAGCTGGAACCCGGCGGCGGTGACTTGCTTCTCGAATGCACTCGCGCCGCAGGCCGGACACACCGAGAGCGGTGCATCGGACATTTTCTGCAGGGCGTCCTTGGCAAAGCCGCAGGCGCTGCACTTGTAGGCGTAGATGGGCATTGGAATTGAGGTGAAAAGCGGCGCAAGAACGAAACACGGGCCGCTAGCAAAGCCTTCGATTATAAGGGCCCCCCGCGCGCCTGAGCCCGCATGGCCAGGCCAGTGCACCCGCGGAACCGGCTCCGCCTGGCCGCCGGGTACGCCCCCCAGTGGGGGGAGGCGCCGAAGGCGCTTCGGGGGGCGTTTCTAGGCCGCCAGCAGCCGGTGCGGCGTGCGGGTGTTGGCCACCCACTGCGGCGCCAGCGATCCGGCGACCATGCCCGCGAAAGAGGCGAGCACGCCGGCCAGCTGGGCCGGAAACTCGCTGCCCCAAGGCATGGCCAGGAACAGCAGCCAGACACCGATGCCCAGCAAAATGGAGGCGACGGCACCCTGCGTGGTGGCGCGGCGCCAGTACAGCCCGCACACCAGCGGCACGAAGGCGCCGACCAGCGGCACCTGGTAGGCGCCAGACACCAGTTCGTAGATGGGCGTGCCCTGCATGCGGATGGCATAGGCCAGCACGGCCGCGCTGAAGACCAGCACGGTGATGCGCATGGTCATGAGGTTCTGGCGGTCGGTGCCCGCGGGCCGGAACTGGCGCCAGATGTTCTCGGTGAAAGTGACGCTCGGCGCCAGCAGGGTGGCCGACGCGGTCGACTTGATGGCCGACAGCAGCGCACCGAAGAACAGCACCTGCATCACGAAGGGCATCTTCTCGAGCACCAGCATCGGCAGCACCTTCTGCGGATCTTCCTTCAGCAGCGTGGAGGTCTGCTCCGGCATGATGAGGAGCGCGCTCGCCACCAGGAACATGGGCACGAAGGCGAACAGGATGTACGCCACCCCGCCGATCACCGGGCCGCGTGTGGCGGCCTTGGCGCTGTTGGCCGACATGACGCGCTGGAACACGTCCTGCTGCGGAATGGAGCCCAGCATCATCGTGATGGCCGCGGCAAAGAAGAACACCATGTCGTGCCAGCGGGGCTCGGGCCAGAACTTGAAGAGTTCCTTGCTGAGCGCGAAGGCCACCACCTTGTCGGCACCGCCGGCCATGTTGCCGGCGAACACGGCGATGATGGCCAGTCCCGAGACCAGGATGATCATCTGGATGAAGTCGGTCACGGCCACCGACCACATGCCGCCGAACAGCGTGTAGGCCAGGATCGAGACCACCCCGATCACCATGCCCACCGGGATGGAAATGGTGCCGGCGGAGAGCACATTGAACACCAGCCCCAGCGCCGTGACCTGCGCCGACACCCAGCCCAGGTAGCTCAGCATGATGATGAGCGAGCAGGCCACCTCGACGCCGCGGCCGTAGCGCTCGCGGTAGTAGTCGCTGATGGTCAGGAGCGTCATGCGATAGAGCTTGCCCGCGAAGAACAGGCCCACCAGGATCAGGCAGGTGCCGGCGCCGAACGGGTCTTCGATCACGCCGTGCAGGCCGCCTTCGATGAACTTGGCCGGAATGCCAAGCACCGTTTCGGACCCGAACCAGGTCGCGAAGGTGGTCGTCACGATCATGTAGAGCGGCAGGTGCCGCCCGGCAATGGCGAAGTCGGTGGTGTTTTTCACCCGCTTGGCGGCGTAGAGGCCGATCGCGATGGTGACCAGCAGATAAACGACAACCAGCGTCAGCAGCACGGGGAGACTCCTCTAGAACAATTTCACGCGCACCAGCAATTGCATGGCGAGCAACCCCAATACAAATCCTATGCCACCGTAGATGATGGTCTGCAACAGCCTGTTGGTGCGCTTTTGCGCGGCCAGCAGTTCCAGCAACTCGCGGCGGTGGTCGGCGGGCCGATTTTCAAGGAAATCGTGCAGCAGGCGCGGCAATTGGGGCAACAATTTTGCGTAGCGCGGGGCTTCGGCCTTGAGCTGCTGGAACAGCTTCTTCGGCCCGATCTGGTCGACCATCCACTTCTCGAGGAAGGGCTTGGCGGTGTGCCAGAGGTCGAGTTCCGGATCGAGCTGGCGGCCCAGCCCCTCGATGTTGAGCAGCGTCTTCTGCAGCAGCACCAGCTGCGGCTGGATCTCGACATGGAAGCGGCGCGAGGTCTGGAACAGCCGCATCAGCACCATGCCGAGCGAGATTTCCCTCAGCGGCCGGTCGAAGTACGGCTCGCAGACGGTGCGGATGGCGCCCTCCAGCTCGTCGATGCGCGTGCCTTCGGGCACCCAGCCGCTCTCCAGGTGCAGCTCGGCCACGCGCTTGTAGTCGCGCCGGAAGAAGGCCACGAAGTTCTGCGCCAGGTACTCCTTGTCGGACTCGGTCAGCGTGCCGATGATCCCGAAGTCGAGCGAGATGTAGCGCCCGAAGGTCTCCGGCGCGAGGCTCACCTGGATGTTGCCCGGGTGCATGTCGGCATGGAAGAAGCCGTCGCGGAACACCTGGGTGAAGAAGATCGTGACGCCGTCGCGCGCCAGCTTGGGAATGTCGACGCCGGCCGCGCGCAGGCGGTCGAGCTGGGCAATGGGCACGCCGTTCATGCGCTCCATCACGATCACCTCGGGGTGGCAGAAGTCCCAGAACATCTCGGGAATCAGCACCAGGTCGAGCGAGGCCATGTTGCGGCGCAGCTGGGCGGCGTTGGCCGCCTCGCGCACCAGGTCGAGCTCGTCGTGCAGGTACTTGTCGAACTCGCCGACCACCTCGCGCGGCTTCAGGCGCTTGCCGTCGGGCGAGAGCTTCTCGACCCAGCCGGCCATCATGGCCATGAGCGCCAGGTCTTTCTCGATCACGCCGCGCATGCTGGGGCGCAGCACCTTCACCGCGACCTCGCGCACATCGCGCTCGTCGGTTCGGATGGTTGCAAAGTGGACCTGGGCGATCGACGCGCTGGCGATCGGCGTCTCGTCGAACTGCACGAACACGTCGCCCACCGGGCGGCGGAAGGCGCGCTCGATGGTCGCAATGGCCACCGCCGAGGGGAACGGCGGCACGCGGTCCTGCAGGAAGGCGAGCTCGTCGGCAATGTCGGGCGGCAACAGGTCGCGCCGGGTCGACAGCACCTGGCCGAACTTGACGAAGATCGGGCCCAGGCGTTCGAGCGCCTCGCGCAGGCGCTGGCCGCGCGGTGCGTCGAGGTTGCGGCCGATGGAAACGACGCGCGCCACCACGCGCAGCCAGGGTTTCTGGAAGCTCGTGAGCACGAGCTCGTCCAGGCCGTAGCGCAGCGCGACCCAGACGATGACTAGTCCGCGGTAGAAGCGCCTCATTCGGCCGTGCTCGCCGAGCCAGCCGCCGTGCCGCCGGCCTGCTCGGGCTTGCGGCCGCCGACGAACTGGCGCAGTGCCTCCACGACCCGGCGCGCGCCATTGGAAACGGTGTGCGCCGGCACATCGCCGATCAGGCGGGCGAGATCGTCCTCGACGTCCCAACGCACATGGTCGACCAGCCAGTTGACCTCGGCCGCGAGCTGCACGTCGCCGATGATCTGCACCGAAGGCTTGCCGCCGCGCAGCGTGGCGCGCGCCAGCTCGAAGGGGGATGCGTCCGTGACGGTGAGCGTGAGCTCGGGCACCGAGCCAGCGGGCGCGAGATCGAGCAGGCCGGCCGGCGTGGCCACCAGTTCCATCGTCACGAAGCGCCACTGAAAGCGCACCACCCGCCCCTGCTGCCTGAGCAGCCGCTGCTGGGCCTCGGGCTCCTGCTGCAGCACATGATTCAGGAACAGCACCGCACGATGCTGGATCTCGTGCACCGCCCAGGCGGGCGGCTGCAGACGCTCGCCGATGCGATTGAACAGATCGTCGAGAAAAGAAAATGGGGACGATGGTGTAGCCATGTCCCCATTATCGGTTCTGCAGGCGGCCTCCCGGCCGCCCGGAATGCGTTTACTGCAGTGCCTGCACGCCCGCCACCAGCCAGCCGCTGGTGCCGCTGGTGGGCTTGGTCATGTTCCAGACTTCGCGGAACGGGCCCGGGCCGGCGGAAGCATCTTCGCGGATCATGCCGGAGAACTCCACGCTCGCCAGGTAGGCGTCGGCCAGTTCCTCGATGCCCAGCAGCTTGGCGTCGAGCATCACGACTTCGGTCTTGTTCGAGGCGCCGCCGGTGTGGCTTGCGCGGTCGGCCAGCTGGCTGCGGATTTCCTCGACCATGCTGTCGGTCATCATGGAACGCAGCATGCTGACGTCGGCGCGGTCCCATGCGTCCTGCAGGGTCACGAAGTTGCGCTTGGCGGCGCCGAGGAAGCCGTCCACGTCGAATCCGGCCGGGATGCCCCAGGTCTGCGCGCCAGAGAGCGCGGAGCCGATCATGCTGCCGCCGGCCGCCGCGCCTGCCGCGGAAAGGCTGCTGCCATGCCGGTCGTCGGTGGGCGCGGGCGTGGTGGCGTCGAAGGCGCTTGCGTTGCGCTCCCAGGGCCGTGCCGAAGCGTCGTTGCCGACGTTGGCGGGGCTGTACTGCGCGGGGGCGCTGGCATTTGCCGGGTTGCCGGCACCTTCGAAGGCGAAACCGCCCGGGCGTGCGGCGCCCGACGATGCGGCCGAGCGCGCCTTGAACATGCGCCAGGCAAACAGGCCGGCCATCACAAGCAGGCCGATCAACAGGATGTTCGCGAAGCCGGCGCCAAGGCCCAGCGAATGGGCGAGCCAGGCCAGGCCCAGGCCGGCGGCAAGGCCACCGAGCATGGCGCCCCACGGGCGCTTCGGCGCCGCGGCGGCGGGTGCCGGCGTTGCGGGCTTGGGCGCTGCGTTGGTGGCGCTTTGTTGCGTGGGTGCGGTGGGCGATGCGGATTCGCGCTGTGTCACGTTGGACGACTGGCGGCCGACCGACTTGCCGCCGCCGATGCGGGCTGCATCGGCCTGAACGCTGACCAGGGCCAGCAAGCAAGCCAGGAACAAAGAACTCAAACTTTTCATGTCGTCTCCTCTTTTGCGCGAAGAATTCGCGTCATCAACATTTGATTCCAACATGAAGGGCAACCACGCCACCCGTCATGTTGTGATAGTCCACATGCCCGAAACCGCCCTCTTTCATGAGGGTCTTGAGTTCGTCCTGCGCGGGATGCATGCGGATGGATTCGGCCAGGTAGCGGTAGCTCGCGTCGTCGCCCGCCACCAGCTTGCCCAGGCGCGGCAGAACGTTGAACGAATACCAGTCGTAGACCTTGGCCAGCGGCTTGGCGACCTTCGAGAATTCGAGCACCAGCAGCTTGCCGCGCGGCTTGAGCACGCGGTTCATTTCCTTCAGCGCGGCGTCCTTGTGCGTCATGTTGCGCAGGCCGAAGGCGACGGTCACGACATCGAAGTGCTCGGAAGGGAACGGCAGCTTCTCGGCGTCGCACACCAGCGTGGGCAGCGCCACGCCGGCATCGAGCAGGCGGTCGCGGCCGGTGCGCAGCATGGCTTCGTTGATGTCGGTGTGCACCACCTGGCCGCTGGCGCCCACCTTCTTCGAGAAAGCCAGCGCGAGGTCGCCGGTGCCGCCCGCGATGTCGAGCACGCGCGAGCCCTCGCCCACGTTGGCCACCATCACGGTGTAGGCCTTCCAGGCGCGGTGCAGCCCCATCGACATCAGGTCGTTCATGAGGTCGTAACGCGTGGCGACGGAATCGAAGACGCCGCGGACACGTTGCGCTTTCTCGCTTTCGTCGACTTTTTCGAAGCCGAAGTGGGTGGTGCTCATGCGCCTGATATTAGGCCGGAAGCACACACCTCAAGAAGGCGACCCTGCGGAGACGGCGGGCTTTGTTGCTTTTTCTTCAAATAGCGAGCCGCGGCAAGGCGCGCCGCGCCTGCGTGCGCGGCTATTTTTTTCAGCAGCGAATGGGGTCGGGCGGGTCAGTGGCTGCTGCAGGCGGAGCCGCCCTTGTCGATCATCGGCGCATCGCGGTCGACGCCCGCGGCGGCAAGCCGGCGCTCGTACTCGGCCCAGAGCCCGGCCTGGTTGGCGCCGAGTTCGTACAGCAGGTTCCACGAGAAGATGCCGGTGTCGTGGCCGTCGCTGAAGACCGGCTGCACGGCGTAGTTGCCCACCGGCTTCAGGTCGACCAGTTCGACCTCGCGCTTGCCGGTCTGCAGCACTTCCTGCCCCGGGCCGTGGCCCTGCACCTCGGCCGACGGCGAATAGATGCGCATCAGCTCGAACGGAATGCGGAAGGTCGCGCCATCCGAGAATCCGACCTCGAGCACGCGCGACTGGCCGTGCACGGTGATCGATTGCGGCGTCGGTGCGCCGGCTTGCAAACCTGCCATCAGAAGCTCCTTGTGCCCAAGCGGGCCATCATCGCACTCTCGAGCGCGGGCAGGCGGGCGGCCACCGCGGCATCACGGACCGCATCCGTTTCGCGCTGCACCGGCGCCCAGACGGAACCCGGAAAATGCGTGTCGTCGGCAAAGCGCGCGATCACGTGCCAATGCAGGTGCGGCACCATGTTGCCGAGCGCCGCGAGGTTGATCTTGGCCGGCGCCAGATGCTCGCGCAGGCACTGCTCGACCACCGTCACGGCCTCCATGCACAGCACGCGGTCGGCCGCGTCCAGGTCTGAAAATTCCGCCGCATGCTCGCGCCAGATCACGCGGTAGAAGGCCGGGAAGCCGGCCTCTTCCGCATGGATGACGCGAAGCTTCGCGCCCTCGAACACGACGCGGCCGCCGGGGCCTTCGCAGAACGGACAGCCTTGCACCTTCATACCAATACCCGCTCGATCCCGCCATGATTGGCGGCGGCCACGTATTCCGGCATCCAGTCCTTGCCGAGGATCTTGTTGGCCATCTCGACCACGATGTAGTCGGCTTCGAGCAGGCCGTTGTTCAGGTCGTTGCCGTAGCGCGAGAGGCCCTGCAGGCAGCTCGGGCAGCTGGTGAGGATCTTCACGTTGTCCTTGGCGCCGACCTGGCCGCTCTCGCGCAGCGCAGCCTCGCCCTTCTTGAGCTCTTCTTCCTTGCGGAAGCGGATCTGCGTCGAGATGTCGGGCCGCGACACGCCCAGCGTGCCCGATTCGCCGCAGCAGCGGTCGTTCTTGAGCACGTTGTCGCCGACCAGCGCCTTCACGGTCTTCATCGGGTCCTGCAGCTTCATCGGGCTGTGGCAGGGGTCGTGGTAGAGGTAGCCGCCGCCGCCTGCCCCATTTTCCAGGTTCGCCAGCGTGATGCCCTTTTCGAGCAGGTACTCGTGGATGTCGATGATGCGGCAGCCCGGAAAGATCTTGTCGAACTGGTAGCCCTGCAGCTGGTCGTAGCAGGTGCCGCAGCTCACCACCACGGTCTTGATGTCGAGGTAGTTGAGCGTGTTGGCCACGCGGTGGAACAGCACGCGGTTGTCGGTGATCATCTTCTCGGCCTTGTCGAACTGGCCGCTGCCGCGCTGCGGATAGCCGCAGCAGAGATAACCGGGCGGCAGCACCGTCTGCACGCCCGCATGCCAGAGCATGGCCTGCGTGGCCAAGCCGACTTGCGAGAACAGCCGCTCCGATCCGCAGCCCGGAAAGTAGAACACCGCCTCGGTTTCCGACGTGGTCGTCTTCGGGTCGCGGATGATCGGCACGTAGTCGGCATCCTCGATGTCGAGCAGCGCGCGCGCGGTCTTCTTCGGCAGGTTGCCCGGCATCTTCTTGTTGATGAAGTGGATCACCTGCTCCTTGACCGGCGCCGGGCCGAGGGTGGCGGGCGGCGCGGCGGTCTGCTTCCTGGCAAGCCCGCGCAGCAGGTCGTTGGCCAGGCGCTGGGCCTTGAAGCCGATGCCCACCATGCCCGCGCGCACCGCCTTGATGGTCTGCGGGTTGGTCGCGTTGAGGAAGAACATCGCGGCCGCGTTGCCGGGGCGGAAGCTCTTCTGCCCCATCTTGCGCAGCAGGTTGCGCATGTTCATCGACACGTCGCCGAAGTCGATCTTCACCGGGCACGGCGTGAGGCACTTGTGGCACACCGTGCAGTGGTCGGCCACGTCCTCGAACTCTTCCCAGTGCTTGATGCTGATGCCGCGCCGGGTCTGTTCTTCGTAGAGGAAGGCCTCGACCAGCAGCGAGGTTGCCAGGATCTTGTTGCGCGGGCTGTACAGCAGGTTGGCGCGGGGCACGTGGGTGGCGCACACCGGCTTGCACTTGCCGCAGCGCAGGCAGTCCTTCACGCTGTCGGCAATGGCGCCGATGTCGCTCTGCTGCATGATGAGCGACTCGTGCCCCATGAGGCCGAAGCTCGGCGTGTAGGCGTTGGTCAGGTCGGCATGCGGCAGCGCGGTTGCGCCAGCGGGCGCGCGCAGCAGCTTGCCCTTGTTGAAGCGGCCTTCGGGGTCGACGCGCTGCTTGTAGTCCATGAAGGGCTTGAGCTCTTCGTCGCTCAGGAATTCGAGCTTGGTGATGCCGATGCCGTGCTCGCCCGAGATCACGCCGTCGAGGCTGCGCGCCAGCGCCATGATGCGCACCACCGCGGCATGCGCGGTCTGCAGCATGTCGTAGTTGTCGCTGTTGACGGGGATGTTGGTGTGCACGTTGCCGTCGCCCGCGTGCATGTGCAGCGCAACCCACACGCGGCCCTTGAGCACCTGCTGGTGGATGGCCGTGCACTCGGCCAGGATCGGTGCGAATTCGCCGCCCGAAAAGATTTCCTGCAGCGGCTGGCGCAGCTGGGTCTTCCAGCTCGCGCGCAGGGTGTGGTCCTGCAGCTGCGGGAACAGCGGGTCGACATCGCGCAGCCATTCGGCCCAGAGCGCACGCACGCCCTGCACCAGCGCCACGGCCTGCGCCACACGGTCTTCGAGCAGCTCGGCCGACGGGATGTCGTTGGCGTCGTCGGACTTGCCGAGCGGCAGGTTGCCGCGCGCGAAGAACGCTTCCAGCGCATCGGCGAACGCCAGCTTGTTCTGCAGAGACAGTTCGATGTTGATGCGCTCGATGCCGTCGGTGTACTCGGCCATGCGCGGCAGCGGAATCACCACGTCTTCGTTGATCTTGAAGGCGTTGGTGTGTTTGCTGATGGCGGCGGTGCGCTTGCGGTCGAGCCAGAATTTCTTGCGCGCCTCGGGGCTGATGGCGATGAAGCCTTCGCCGCTGCGCGAGTTGGCGATGCGCACCACTTCCGAGGTGACGCGCGCCACCGCATCGGCATCGTCGCCCGCGATGTCGCCGAACAGCACCATCTTCGGCAGGCCGCCGTGCTTCTTCGATTTGGTGGCGTAGCCCACGGCCTTCAGGTAGCGGTCGTCCAGGTGCTCGAGGCCCGCGAGCAGCACACCCGAGCGCTTCTGCTCGGCGAACATGAAGTCCTTGATCTCGACGATGCTGGGCACCGCGTCCTTGGCGTTGCCGAAGAACTCGAGGCACACGGTGCGCGTGTGCGCCGGCATGCGGTGCACCACCCAGCGGCAGCTGGTGATGAGGCCGTCGCAGCCCTCTTTCTGGATGCCGGGCAGGCCCGAGAGGAACTTGTCGGTCACGTCCTTGCCGAGGCCTTCCTTGCGGAAAGTGCGGCCGGGGATCTCCAGGCGCTCGGTGCGCAGTTTGGTCTTGCCGTCGGCGGCGTAGTACTGCAGCTCGAACACGGCGCTTTCGGCGTCGTGGATCTTGCCAAGGTTGTGGCCGATGCGCGTGACTTCGAGCCATTCGGCCTGCGGCGTGACCATGCGCCACGAAGCCAGGTTGTCGAGCGCCGTGCCCCAGAGAACGGCCTTCTTGCCGCCCGCGTTCATGGCGACGTTGCCGCCCACGCACGAGGCCTCGGCCGAGGTGGGGTCGACCGCGAACACGAAGCCCGCGCGCTCGGCGGCGTCGGCCACGCGCTGGGTGACGACACCCGCTTCGGTCCAGATGGTGGGCACGGGCTGGTCGAGGCCGGGCAGCGCCATGTGCTCGACCTCGGTCATGGCCTCGAGCTTCTCGGTGTTGATGACCACGCTCTTCCACGTGAGCGGAATGGCGCCGCCGGTGTAGCCGGTGCCGCCGCCGCGCGGGATGATGGTGAGCCCCAGCTCGATGCAGCCCTTGACCAGCAGCGCCATCTCGGCCTCGGTGTCGGGGCACAGCACCACGAAGGGATATTCGACGCGCCAGTCGGTGGCGTCGGTGACGTGCGAGACGCGCGAGAGGCCATCGAACTTGATGTTGTCCTTGGCCGTGAGGCGGCCCAGCACGCGCGTGGCCTTGCGGCGCAGGGCGGCCACGTCGCGAAAGGCGGTGTCGAAGGCTGCCACCGCATCGCCGACGAGCCCCGTGAGTTCGCCCACGAGCTGGTCGCGCGGCAGGTCGCTGTCGGGGGTGCGGCGTTTCTGGACTTCGGCCAGGCGGTGCCGGAGGGCGTCGACCAGCTGGCCGCGGCGGCGCGGGTTGTCGAGCAGGTCGTCGACTAGGTAGGGGTTGCGCTGGACCACCCAGATGTCGCCGAGCACTTCGTAGAGCATGCGGGCTGATCGGCCGGTGCGGCGTTCGGCCCGCAGGGTCTGGAGCAGTTCCCAGCCGCGCTCGCCCAACAGGCGGATCACGATCTCGCGATCGGAAAAGCTGGTGTAGTTATAGGGGATCTCGCGCAGTCGTACAGGCTCTGCGGCCTGCGACAACAGCGTAGTCAACGCGGTCGGAGCATTCATCGGGGGTGGCACCTCGGCCAGGCGCTGCGCGCCCATATAGCCGGGGGTGGGGATTTTAGGGCAGGGCTCGGGGTCTTGCCTTGGGCGGGTGGCGTTCCCCTATTGAGAGGCGCCCGGCAGGCGGTGCGGCGCAGTCGGCCCCACTGTGCCGGCCCTTCGGGCTCCCCTGCGGTGCTCGACTCGGACGGGGTCCCGCTCGAACTCGCTTCGCTCAGACAATCGCGGGCCCTGATCCGCCCGAGTCTGCGCTCCTCGGCGGCACAGAGGGGCCGACTGCGCCGCACCGCCTGCCGGGCGCCTGTCGTGGCGTGGATGCCGTCGGCCCTCACCCCAGCCCTCTCCCGGAGGGAGAGGGAGCAAAACCGAGACGGTCGGTTCAGAACAGCACGCGGCTGCGGATCGTCCCGTTGACCTTGGCCAGTTTCTCCAGCGCCAGGTCGGAGTACGCCGCATCGATGTCCGTCACCACGTAGCCGATCTTCTCGTTGGTCTGCAGGAACTGCGAGGAGATGTTGATGTTGTTGTCCGAGAAGATCTTGTTGATCTCCGACAGCACGCCGGGCACGTTGCGGTGGATGTGCAGCAGCCGGTGCTTGCCGGGGTGGGCTGGTAGCGCCACCTCGGGAAAATTGACCGACGAGGTCGAGGTTCCGTTGTCGCTGTACTTGACCAGCTTTTCCGCCACTTCGAGCCCGATGTTGGCCTGCGCCTCCATCGTCGAGCCGCCGATGTGGGGCGTGAGGATGACGTTGTCGAGCCCGCGCAGCGGCGACTGGAATTCGTCCTTGTTGGTGCGCGGCTCGACCGGGAACACGTCGATGGCGGCGCCCAGCAGCTTCTTCTGCTTCAGCGCCTCGGCCAGCGGCTCGATGGCGACCACCGTGCCGCGCGAGGCGTTGATCAGGATCGCGCCCGGCTTCATGGCGGCGATTTCGGCCGCGCCGATCATCCACTGCGTGGCCTGTGTCTCGGGCACGTGCAGGGTCACGATGTCGCTCTGGGCCAGCAGCTGGTGCAACTCGCGCACCTGGTGCGCATTGCCCAGCGGCAGCTTGGTCACCACGTCGTAGAAAGCCACCTTCATGCCCAGCGCCTCGGCCAGCACCGACAGCTGCGCGCCGATGGAGCCGTAGCCCACGATGCCCAGCGTCTTGCCGCGGATCTCGAATGCGTTCTCGGCCGACTTGAGCCAGCCGCCGCGGTGCGCGACGGCGCTTTTTTCAGGCACGCCGCGCAACAGCAGGATGGCCTCGGCCAGCACCAGCTCGGCCACCGAACGGGTGTTGGAATACGGCGCGTTGAACACCGCCACGCCGTGTTCGCGCGCGGACTCCAGGTCGACCTGGTTGGTGCCGATGCAGAAGCACCCCGCGGCCACCAGCTTCTGGGCGGCCGCGAAGACCTCGGCCGTCAATTGCGTGCGCGAGCGGATGCCCAGGAAGTGGACGTCGGCGATCCTGGCCTTGAGTTCGGCGTCGGGGAGCGCCCCCGGCAGCGACTCGATGTTGGTGTAGCCCGCACCGCGCAGCACCTCCACGGCCGAAGGATGGATGCCTTCGAGCAAAAGGAACTTGATCCTGCTTTTTTCGAGGGAGGTTTTGCTGCTCATGGCGTACTCGCTGAGGCCCCGGCCACGGCGACGGGCTAGGCCGAAAAAGGGGGAGGTCGATGCTAGCATGCTGCGCCGCAGCATGAAGGCGCACACCCTGTGGGAAGCCCTGCGCCAAAGGGGTTTTCCCGATTGGAACTTGGCAACAGTCCGTGCGCCAATGTGACGCGGCCGTGTCATCCACATGGCCTAGCATCCGCGCTTTCATTTTCCCATCAGGAGTCTTCATGCGATTCAAGACGCTCGCGCTGGCATCGGCGCTGGCCGCCACGCTGTTCAATGTGGCACAGGCTCAGACCGAGATCCAGTGGTGGCATTCCATGACCGCTGTCAATAACGAGTGGGTCAACGACCTGGCCAAGCAGTTCAACGAGAGCCAGAAGGAATACAAGGTCGTGCCGACCTACAAGGGCACGTACGACGAATCGATGACGGCCTCCATCGCGGCTTACCGCTCCGGCAACGCACCGCACATCCTGCAGGTGTTCGAAGTGGGCACCGCCACCATGATGGCCAGCAAGGGCGCCATCGTGCCGGTGGGCCAGGTCATGAAGGACGCGGGCGAGAAGTTCGACCCTGCCGCCTACATTCCCGCCGTGGCCGGCTACTACACCGCGCCCAACGGCCAGATGCTGAGCTTCCCGCTGAACAGCTCGACGACGGTGTTCTATGTCAACAAGGACGCCTTCAAGGCCGCGGGCATCGACACCGACAAGCTGCCCTCGACCTGGCCCGAGGTGGCAGCCGCCGCGGCAAAGCTCAAGGCGAGCGGCCACAAGTGTCCGTTCACCACCGCCTGGCAGGGCTGGACGCAGCTCGAGAGCTTCTCGGCCTGGCACAACGTCGAATTCGCGACCAAGAGCAACGGCCTGGCCGGGCTCGATGCGCGCATGAAGATCAATTCGCCGCTGCACGTGCGCCACATCGAGAACCTGGCCAACATGGCCAAGCAGGGCCTGTTCATCTACAAGGGCCGCGGCAATGTGCCGGAAGCCTCGTTCGTTTCGGGCGAGTGCGCGATGATCAACACCTCGTCCGGCTTCTACGGCAACGTCGCCAAGAACGCCAAGTTCGCCTACGCGGTCTCTCCCCTGCCCTACTACCCGGACGTGCCCGGCGCACCGCAGAACACCGTGATCGGCGGCGCCAGCCTCTGGGTCATGTCGGGCAAGAAGCCGGCCGAGTACAAGGGCGTGGCCAAGTTCTTCAGCTTCATCTCGACGCCTGAAGTGCAGTCGGCCAGCCACAAGCGCACGGGCTATCTGCCCGTGACCATGGCGTCCTACAAGCTCACCGAGGATTCGGGCTTCTACAAGCAGAACCCCGGCACCGACGTGGCCGTGACGCAGATGGTGCGCAAGGTCACCGACAAGAGCCGCGGCATCCGCCTGGGCAACTACGTGCAGATCCGCGCCATCGAGGACGAAGAACTCGAACAGGTCTGGAGCGGCAAGAAGACCGCCAAGGAAGCGCTCGATTCGATCGTGCAGCGCGGCAACGAACAGCTGGAACGCTTCCAAAAGGCTAACAAAAGCTAACGATTGACGGCCGGACCCGCCGGTCCGGCTAATATCGCCCGCCCCCCGTTCGCTCGTGCAGAAGAGCGGGCCGGGCGGGATTTTTTATGCAGAGGGTTCATGGAAAAACGCGTTTTCTTTCGCTCGGGCTGGCTGCCCTGGCTGCTGCTGACGCCGCAAATGGCGGTGATCCTCGTGTTTTTCTTCTGGCCGGCGGGGCAGGCTCTGCTGCAGTCGCTGCAGCAGCAGGACGCCTTCGGCACGTCGGTGGAGTTTGTCGGGCTCGACAACTTCCGCCAGATATTCAGCGACCCGAGCTATGTGGAGTCGTTCAAGACCACCGCCCTGTTCTCGGTGCTGGTGGCGGGCATCGGCATCACGCTGTCGCTGGCGCTCGCGGTGTTTGCCGACCGCATCACGCGCGGCGGCACCTTCTACAAGACCATGCTGATCCTGCCCTACGCGGTGGCGCCCGCCGTGGCGGCCGTGCTCTGGGTCTTCATGTTCTCGCCCTCGCTGGGCGTGGTGGCCTATGCGCTCGGCAAGATCGGCATCGACTGGAACCACCTGCTGGACTCCGGCCACGCCATGACGCTGATCGTGATGGCCTCGGTGTGGAAGCAGATCTCCTACAACTTCCTGTTCTTCCTGGCCGGCCTGCAGTCGATTCCCAAGTCGCTCATCGAGGCCGCGGCCATCGACGGCGCGCGCCCGTGGCGCCGCTTCTGGACCGTGCAGTTTCCGCTGCTCTCGCCCACCACCTTCTTCCTGCTGGTGATCAACGTGGTCTATGCCTTCTTCGACACCTTCGCGATCGTCGATGCGGCCACGCAGGGCGGGCCGGGCAAGGACACGGCCATCCTGGTCTACAAGGTGTATTACGACGGCTTCAAGGCCATGGACCTGGGCGGCTCGGCGGCGCAGTCGGTGGTGCTGATGGTGATCGTGGTGGCGCTCACCGTGATCCAGTTCCGCTACGTGGAAAAGAAGGTTCAATACTGATGAAGCAAGACAAGAATTTCGCGGGGGCGTCCCATGGTTGAGAAACGCGGCACCCACGGCGTCCTGGCCCATGTGGTGATGATCCTGGGCGTGTTCATCGTCGCCTTTCCGCTCTACCTGGCGTTCGTGGCGTCCACGCACACGGCACAGGAGATCGTGCAGGCGCCGATGCCGCTCCTGCCCGGCACCAACATGTGGGACAGCTACAAGGGCGCGCTCTTCGGGCGCGAAACCAGCGCCGGTTCCAATGCGCCCGTGGCCCACATGATGTGGGTGAGCCTGGTGTCGGCGCTGGTGATCTCCATCGGCAAGATCTCCATCTCGCTGCTGTCGGCCTTTGCCATCGTCTACTTCCGGTTCCCGTTCAAGAAGATCTGCTTCTGGGCCATCTTCGTGACGCTGATGCTGCCGGTGGAGGTGCGCATCCTGCCCACCTACAAGGTGCTGTCCGACCTGAACATGCTGAACACCTACGCGGGCCTCACGGTGCCGCTGATCGCGTCGGCCACGGCCACCTTCCTGTTCCGCCAGTTCTTCCTGACGGTGCCCGACGAGCTCACCGAGGCCTCGCGCATGGACGGCGCAAGCCCCATGCGCTTCTTCTTCGACGTGCTGCTGCCGCTGTCGAAGACATCGATTGCGGCGCTGTTCGTGATCCAGTTCATCTACGGCTGGAACCAGTACCTCTGGCCGCTGCTCGCCACCACCGGCGAGGACATGTATCCGGTGGTGGTCGGCATCAAGCGAATGATTGCCGGCGGCGACAGCCAGAACGAATGGAACGTGGTGATGGCCACCGCCATCCTCGCCATGCTGCCGCCCGCGCTGGTGGTGGTGCTGATGCAAAAGTGGTTCGTCAAGGGCCTTGTGGATACAGAGAAATAAAGAATGGCTGCACTTTCCCTACGCAATGTCATCAAGCGCTACGGCCACGGGCCGAAAGCCAACCAGGTCATCCACGGCGTGAGCGCCGAGATCGCCGACCATGAATTCATCGTGATCGTCGGGCCTTCGGGCTGCGGCAAGTCCACCCTGCTGCGCATGGTGGCAGGCCTCGAGGAAATCTCGGCCGGCGAAATCTCCATTGGCGGGCGCGTGGTGAACAACCTCGAGCCCTCCGAGCGCGACATCGCCATGGTGTTCCAGAACTACGCGCTCTATCCGCACATGAGCGTGTTCAAGAACATGGCCTACGGCCTGAAGATCGCCAAGGTGCCGGTGCCCGAGATCAAGACCCGCGTCGACAAGGCGGCCAAGATCCTCGAGCTGGGCCACCTGCTCGAGCGCAAGCCGCGCGAGCTCTCGGGCGGCCAGCGCCAGCGCGTGGCCATGGGCCGCGCCATCGTGCGCCAGCCGCAGGTGTTTTTGTTCGACGAGCCGCTGTCCAACCTCGACGCCAAGCTGCGCGCGCAGACCCGCATCGAGATCCAGAAGCTGCACCGCGAGCTCGGCATCACCTCGCTGTTCGTCACGCACGACCAGGTCGAAGCCATGACGCTGGCGCAGCGCATCATCGTGATGAACGGCGGCGTGATGGACCAGTTCGCAACGCCCGAAGAGGTCTACAACCGGCCTGCCACCACCTTCGTTGCGAGCTTCATCGGCTCGCCGCCGATGAACCTGCTGCAGCACGCGCCCGGCGTGCGGCCGGGCCAGATCCTCGGCATCCGCCCGGAGCACCTGACGCTGGACGAAAGCGGCTGGTCGGTGCAGGTCGAGTCGGTCGAGCTGCTGGGCGCCGAGCGGCTGGTGTATGGCCGCATCGGCGAGGAGCAGATCATCATGCGCACCGACGAAAGCGACCATCCGCCGGTCGCGGGCGACACGGTGAAGATCGCGGCGCGCGAAGACAAGCTGCACTGGTTCGACGCCGGCTCCGGCAAGCGGGCCGACTGAGCGATGCCGGCGTTGCAACCCTGGCCCTATCCGCGCTGGATCGCGCACCGCGGCGCCGGCAGGCTGGCGCCCGAGAACACGCTCGCGGCCTTTCGCCTCGGCGCAGCGCACGGCTACCGCATGTTCGAGTGCGACGCCAAGCTCAGCGCCGATGGCGTGGCCTTTCTGATGCACGACGCCACACTGGAGCGCACCACCAACGGCCGCGGCATCGGCGGCGCGCAGCCCTGGAGCGCGCTCGCGCAGCTCGACGCCGGCGGCTGGCATTCGCGCGCCTTCGCGGGCGAGCCGCTCGCCACGCTCGAGAACCTCGCGCGCTTCTGCCTGGCCAACGGCCACCTGCTCAACATCGAGATCAAGCCCACGCCGGGCACCGAGCGCGAAACCGGCGAAGCGGTGGCCCGGCTGGCGGCCCGGCTGTGGCGGGGCGCGGCCATTGCGCCGCTGCTCACCTCGTTCCAGGTGGAATCGCTGGCCGGAGCCAGGGCGGTGCAGCCCGAGCTGCCGCGCGGGCTCCTGCTCGATACGCTGCGGGACGGCTGGCTTGCCGCGGCCACCGGCCTGAAGTGCGCCGCGGTGGTCTGCAACCACGCGCTCTGGGACACCGCCACGGTGGCGCAGGTGCAAGGCGCGGGCATGCGCGCGCTGAGCTACACCGTGAACGACGAATGGGCCGCGCAGCGGCTCATCGACCTGGGCACCGACGGCATCATCACCGACCGGGTCGACCTGTTCAGCCCGGCCGGCTGACCGCTCCTTGCCGAGGCGGCCCGACACACGCTGTCACGCGCCGCGCCGCGGGCCGCAAATGGCGCCTTCTATGATGGCGTCCATGCGTTCGCTCCCCCGTCTGATGGCCTTTGTCCTGGCTGCCCTGCTGCTGTGCGGCGCCGCGGCGGCGCAGCCGGGCAACAGCACCACCGCGATCGCCGCTGCCGCGGCGCCGGCGCCCGAACCCACGGTGGCCGAGCTGCGCGAGCAGCTCACGAAGATCACCGCCGAAGCCGATTCCACCGAGAACACGCGCCAGCTGCTGGCGCAGATCAACGACATCGGCACGCAGGCCGACAAGTTCGTGGCCGCGCGCACCGGCGAGCTGGCCGACTTGAACGCCCGCCTCGGCGAGCTCGGCAATCCGCCGGCCGCGGGCGCCACCGAAGACCCCGACATCACGCGCCAGCGCGCCCGCCTCACGAAGGAGCGCAACGCGCTGGACGCCGACATCCGGCTGGCACGGCTGCTGTCCATCGACGTGCGGCAGCGCGGCGCCGAACTGGTGACCCAGCGCCGCGCGCTTTTCGAGGCGCAGATCACCGAACGCGCACCCTCCCCGCTCACCGGCGAGTTCTGGCGCGATCTGCAGGAGGCCTGGCCGAGCGACTTGGCGCGCCTGCGGGCCATGGCCTCCGACCTGCGCGACGGCCTGGCGCAGGCCATGCAGCAGGGGCCCCGGATGGCGGTGCTGGGGGCGCTGCTGCTGGCGGTGCTGCTCGCGGTGCTCGGCACCTGGGTGGCCGAGCATCTGCTGACGCGGATCGCCGCGCGGCTGCTGCCCGCAGGCCGGCTGCGGCGTTCGCTGCTGGTGATTGCCATCGTGGCGAGCCATGTGGTGCTGGTGGCCGCGGCGGCGCACGGCTTCGTGTGGGTGCTCGAGGAATACGCCACCTGGGAGCCGCAGGCGCGCAAGGCGATGCGTTCGATGGCGCAGGCGCTGGTGTTCATGGCCTTCGTGATCGGACTGGGCCGCGGGCTGCTGGCCACCGGCCGGCCGTCGTGGCGGCTGCCGCCGATTCCCGATGCCATGGCCAGCCGGCTGGCCGCGCTGCCGTGGCTGGTTGCGCTGGTGGCGGCGCTGGCCTGGGCGCCGGTGGAGATCAATGCGCTGGTGGAAGCGAGCTTTGCGGCCGTTGTTGCCACGCACGTGCTCACGGCGCTGGTGCTCACCGCCCTGGTCGGCGCGGTGCTCCATCGGCTGAGGCCGCTGCGCGCCGACGCGCCGGAGTCCGGCCTGCCCGAGCGGCCGATGTGGGTCGGCCTGCTGGTGGCCTGCATCGGCCTGTTGATGGTGGCCATCTGGGTGCTGGTGGCCGTGGGCTACGTGGCGCTCGCGAGCTTCCTGGCCTCGCAGCTCACCTGGAGCGGCATCGTCGCGGCCGCCTTCTACGTGCTGTTCAAGTTTGCCGACGACGTCTTCATGGCCGGCGTGTCGTCGCGCAGCAGCTTCGGCCAGCGCCTGCAGAAGAGCTTCGGCCTGGCGCCGCAGACGCTCGACCAGGCCGCCACCGTGCTCTCCGGGCTGAGCCGGGTGGCGCTGTTCTTCTACATGCTGATCGCGCTCGCGGCGCCGCTGGGCACCGGGCCGAGCGAAGTGTTCCAGCGCAGCGGCAAGTTCGGCACCGGCGTGAAGGTGGGCGAGTTCCAGCTGGTACCGGGCGCCATCCTGAGCGCCGTGGCCGTGGCGGTGGTCGGCTTCATCGTGCTCAGGGTCTTCAAGCGCTGGCTCGCGCGCAGCTACCTGCCCAGCACGCAGTTCGAGCCGGGCATGCAGAGTTCGATCATCACGCTGCTCGGCTACGTGGGCGGCATCCTGGTGATCGCGTTCTCGCTGTCGGCGCTGGGCATCGGCGTCGAGCGCATCGCGTGGGTGGCCAGCGCGCTGTCGGTGGGCATCGGCTTCGGTCTGCAGGCCATCGTGCAGAACTTCATCTCGGGCCTGATCCTCCTGGCCGAGCAGCCGGTGAAGGTGGGCGACTGGGTGGTGCTGGGCACCACCGAGGGCGACGTGCGGCGCATCAACGTGCGCGCCACGGAAATCCAGGTTGCAGACCGCTCGACGGTGATCGTGCCGAACTCCGAATTCATCACGAAGACCGTGCGCAACATGACGCTGGCCAACGCGGAAGGCCGGGTGCTGATCCGGCTGCCGATGCCGCTGACCACCAACGCGCAGCGCGTGCGCGAGCTCATCCTGGAGGCATGCCGCGCGCACGAGAGCGTGCTGGAAACGCCGGCGCCTTCGCTCACGCTCGAAGGCATCGAGGGCGGCCTGCTCATGTTCCAGGCCATTGCCTATGTGCCGAGTCCGCGCCTGGCGGGCAGCGTGCGCAGCGACCTGCTGTTCACCATCCTCGAGCGCCTGGACGCGGAGCAGCTGCCGCTGATGCCGTATGCGGCTGCACCTGCACCTGCACCTGCACCAATGCCTGCGCCCGCGCCCGCGCCGGATGCCGTGGACGGCGCCGGCCCGGCGGCCGCCACCCCAGTCTAGGCGTCGCACCGATCGTCCAAGCAGCGGGGAAATGCCCGCGCTGATCGATCAATTGTCCGGAGGCTCCCAAACGAACAATCAGCCATGAGCAGGCGTGCTGTCGCCAACGCTCGCCCGGAGCATCAATGGCTGAAGAAAGCGACCTCGAAAAAACCGAACCCGCCTCACCGCAGCGCCTCGAAAAGGCGCGCGAGGAAGGGGACGTGGCCCGGTCGCGCGAACTGGCGACCTTCGTGCTGCTGGGCACCGCCGTTGCCGGCCTGTGGCTCACCGCGGACTCGCTCGGCGCCACGCTGCGCGGCGCGCTGGCCCAGGGCCTGCACTTCGACCGCGCCACGGCGTTCGATCCTTCCCACATGCTGGCGCGCGCCGGTCTCATCGGCCAGCAGGCGCTGCTCGCGCTCGCGCCGCTGTTCGGCATGATGCTGGTCGCCGCCGTGGCGGCGCCGCTGATGCTCGGCGGCTGGCTGCTCTCGGCCAAGGCCCTCGCGCCCAAGTTCAGCAAGCTCGATCCGGTCGCCGGCGTCGGCCGCATGTTTTCCGCGCAGGCCCTGTCGGAGCTGTTCAAGGCGCTGGCCAAGTCGCTGCTGATCGGCGGCGTGGCCTGGCTGGTGATCATGGGCAACGTGGACGAGGTCTCGGCGCTGATGGCGCAGTCGGAGCGCACCGCGCTGCCGCAGATGATCGTGCTGGTGGCGCACAACTGCGCACTGATTGCCTCCGCGCTGTTCCTGGTGGCGCTGGTGGACGTTCCCTACCAGCTGTGGAGCTACCACCGCAAGCTGCGCATGTCGCGCGAAGACCTGCGCCAGGAGCACAAGGAGAGCGAAGGCGATCCGCACGTCAAGGCGCAGATCCGCCGCCAGCAGCAGCAGATGGCGCGCCGGCGGATGATGTCCGAGGTGCCGAAGGCCGACATCGTGGTGACCAACCCCACGCACTTCGCGGTGGCGCTCAAGTATGTGGACCAGGACATGCGCGCGCCGCGCGTGGTGGCCAAGGGAAGCGACCTGATGGCCGAGCGCATCCGCGAGATCGCGCGCGAGAACAAGGTTCCGATCCTGGAGGCGCCGCCGCTCACGCGCGCGCTGTTCAAGCACACCCGGCTCGGCGACGAGATCCCGGCCGGCCTCTACACCGCGGTGGCCGAGGTATTGGCCTGGGTCTACCAGCTCAAGCGCTGGCACAGCGAAGGCGGCGATGCGCCGCGCACGCCGGCCGACCTGCCGATCCCCGAATCGCTCGAATACTCGCCGAAGGCCGCCGCATGAACGCCATGGCCACCCTGACGCGCCTGCAGGCGCAGCTGTTCTCCGGCACCCAGTGGAAGGGGCTCGCGGGCCCCATCCTGATCGTGCTGATCCTGAGCATGATGGTGCTGCCGCTGCCGCCCTTCCTGCTCGACCTGCTGTTCACCTTCAACATCGCGATGTCGGTGATGGTGCTGCTGGTGAGCATGTACACCATGAAGGCGCTGGACTTCGCGGCCTTCCCAGCCGTGCTGCTGTTCTCCACGCTGCTGCGCCTGTCGCTCAACGTGGCTTCCACGCGCGTGGTGCTGATGCACGGCCACACCGGGCCGGATGCGGCGGGCAAGGTGATCGAGGCCTTCGGCCACTTCCTGGTGGGCGGCAACTTCGCGGTGGGCGTGATGGTGTTCATCATCCTGGTGCTGATCAACTTCATGGTGATCACCAAGGGCGCGGGGCGCATCGCCGAGGTCGGCGCGCGCTTCATGCTCGATGCGATGCCCGGCAAGCAGATGGCGATCGACGCCGACCTGAACGCCGGCCTGATCGGCGAGGACGTGGCGCGCAAGCGCCGCCAGGAAGTCGCGCAGGAAGCCGACTTCTACGGTTCGATGGACGGCGCCAGCAAATTCGTGCGCGGCGACGCGATTGCCGGCCTGCTGATCATGGTGATCAACATCATCGGCGGCCTGGTGGTCGGCATGCTCCAGCACGGGCTGGACTTCGGCACCGCCGGCACGACCTACACGCTGCTGGCCATCGGCGACGGCCTGGTGGCGCAGATTCCGGCGCTGGTGATCTCGACCGCCGCGGGCGTGATCGTCTCGCGCGTCACCACCGACGAAGACGTGGGCCGGCAGTTGACCGGCCAGCTGTTCTCCAATCCGCAGGTGCTGTTTCTCACGGCCGGCCTCATCGGCCTGATGGGGATGATTCCCGGCATGCCGAACCTGGCCTTCCTGCTGATCGCGGGCAGCCTGGCGTGGCTGGGCCGGCGCATGCTCAAGCGCACGCCGCAGGCCACGGCCGAGCAGGCCGCCGCGGCCCAGGCCGCAACGATGCCATCGGCCGAAGCGGCCGAGGCGACATGGGACGACGTGGCGCTGGTCGACCCGCTCGGCATGGAGGTCGGCTACCGGCTGATCCCGCTGGTGGACCAGACCCAGAACGGCGAACTGCTGGGCCGCATCAAGAGCATCCGCAAGAAGGTGGCCCAGGAGATCGGCTTCCTGGCGCCGGTGGTCCATATCCGCGACAACCTGGAGATCCCGCCCAACACCTACGTGATCAGCCTCAAGGGTGTCGAGATCGGCCGCGGCGAGGCCTTCCCCAACCAGTGGATGGCCATCAACCCCGGCCAGGTGAGCGGCACCCTGCCCGGCACGCCGACGCAGGACCCGGCGTTCCACCTGCCCGCCGTGTGGATCGACGCCAGCCTGCGCCAGGAAGCGCAGGTGCTCGGCTACACGGTGGTCGATGCATGCACGGTCATGGCCACGCACCTGAACCACCTGATCCAGACCCACGCCGCCGAGTTGCTGGGCCGCCAGGAAGTGCAGCAGCTGCTCGACCAGATCGGCAAGACCGCGCCCAAGCTCACGGAGGACCTGGTGCCCAAGATCATCTCGCTGAGCACGCTGCACAAGGTGCTGCAGAACCTGCTCGACGAAGAGGTGCCGATCCGCGACATGCGCACCATCCTCGACGTGATGGCCGAGCACGCGCCCACCGTCAAGGACGCGGCCGAGCTCACCTCGCTCACGCGCCTGGCGCTCGGCCGCGCGATCACGCAGCAGCTGTTCCCGGGCGATTCCGAACTGCAGGTGATCGGCCTGGACGGCGCGCTCGACGGCGTGCTGCAGCAGGCGCTCGCCAACAACAACGGCATCGAGCCGGGCCTGGCCAACAGCCTCATGCAGCAGACCCGCGCGGCCATCGCGCGCCAGGAGCAGCTGGGCCTGGCGCCGGTGCTGGTGGTCCAGCATTCGCTGCGCGTGCTGCTCTCGCGCTTCCTGCGCCGCAGCTTCCGCCAGCTCAAGGTTCTCTCGCATGCGGAGATTCCTGACACCCGCCACATCAAGATCACCGCCACCATCGGAGGAAGAGTTTGAACATCCCGACAGACGTCCGCACCAGCGCGCGCAAGTTCGTCGCGCCCACCAGCCGGGAAGCGCTGCGCCTGGCGCGCCAGGCGCTCGGCGACGAAGCCATCGTGCTGACCAACCGCGCGACCGCCGACGGCGTGGAGATCGTCGCCATGGTGCAGGAAGACGTGGAAGAAGTGCGTGCGAGCGCAGCCGCTGCGCCGCAGGCCTTGCCGGCGGCTGCAGCCGTTCCTGCGCCCGTTTCCGCTGCGGCTCCGCTCGCGGCAGACAGCGTGCTCGGCGAACTCCATTCGATGCGCTGCATGATCGAGGAACAGCTGGCCGGCGTGGCCTGGAACGAGAAGCAGCGGCGCGACCCGATGCGCGGCCGCCTGCTGCGCACCCTGCTCGGCGCCGGCTTCAGCGCCCGCCTCTCGAAGGCCATGCTGGAGCACCTGCCCACGGGCCAGAGCTATGCCCAGGGCATGGCCTTCGTGCGCTCGGAACTGATCCGCACGCTGCCGGTGCACGAGGACGAGGACGCACTGCTCGCGCAGGGCGGCGTCTACGCGCTGATGGGGCCCACCGGCGTCGGCAAGACCACCACCACGGCCAAGCTCGCGGCGCGCTGCGTGATGCGCTTCGGCGCCGACAAGCTGGCACTGGTCACCACCGACAGCTACCGCATCGGCGCCTACGAGCAGCTGCGCATCTACGGCCAGATCCTCAATGTGCCGGTCTACGCCGTGAAGGACGCGGCCGACCTGCACCTGGTGCTGCAGGACCTGCGCGACAAGCACATGGTGCTGATCGATACCGTGGGCATGAGCCAGCGCGACCGTGCCGTGTCCGACCAGATCGCGATGCTCTGCAGCAGCCAGCGGCCCGTGAAGCGGCTGCTGCTGCTCAACGCCACGAGCCACGGCGACACGCTCAACGAAGTGGTGCACGCCTACCGGCATGGCAGCGGCAGCGATCTCGCGGGCTGCATCTTCACCAAGGTCGACGAGGCCACGCATCCGGGCGCGCTGATCGACACCGTGATCCGCCACCGCCTGCCGGTGCACTATGTCTCGAGCGGCCAGAAGGTGCCCGAGAACCTGATGCGGGCCGACCGCGCCCAGCTGGTGGACAGCGCGTTCCAGGCCAACAGCCGCAGCGCGCTGTTCGTTCCCGGCGAAGGCGACCTGCAGGACGGGTCGGCGAATGCCGAGGCTTCCGCGGCCCATGCGGAGGCCGAACGCCAGCGGCTGCAATACCGGCAGCTGATCCGCGCCATGGCGCACGACGCGCAGGAGGTGGCCGCCGCGGCGTCGGCACTCGCGGCCGCACCGCTCGGCTTCGAGCAGGCGCGCGCGCTCTGGCGGCAGGCCGCCGACGAGGACGTCGGCCACAAGGCGGTGCTGCAGGCGCTCATGGCGCATGCCGCGAGCGAAGTCGCCGCCAGCTGCGACACCCATGTGCTGGCGCTCAGCGGCCAGGTCGGGCTCAAGTCCGACGAAGGCAGCGACGCCTACCAATGCCAGGGCAGCCTGCTCCTGTCCGACCGCGGCGGACTGCCGCTCGCGGCGCCCAACCAGTGGCTCTCCACCGCCGCGACCCGCAACGCCACCGACCCCACGCGCAAGCCGGGCGTGCGGCAGGTGCAGTGGCTGCGCCAGCAGGACTTCGGCAAGGCCGTGGTGCACATGCTGCCCCGGCTGCCCGCGGCCGAGCTCATGCTGCAGTGGCAGGTGCAGCGCCAGCAATGGATGGCGCGTGCGCCGGGCTCCACGGCGGTGAGCGACGCGCGCACCGGCGAGTACGCCACGCTGACCGGCCTGGACTTCAGTTTCGACGATCCGCGCGCCGTGGTCTTCAAGGGCCGCGCCGCGCTGCAATCGGTGGCCCAGGCCCAGGTGACACTGCGCACCGATGGCGGCCCGCCCGGCCTGCGCTGCGTGGTGACGCGCGTGACCGATGCGCGCAGCCACAAGGTCCTGGCGCAGAGTTACGCGCTCACCAACATCGGCCGCGACATCCCGCTGCAGCGGCTCGCGCAATGGCAGTGCTGGGCCGCCGAGGCCGAGCCCTGCCTGCGCCTGCTGCGCCAGGGCCTCGGCGTGCTGGGCGGGCTCGGCGAGGCGGGCGATCCGCACATGATGAAGCGCCTGCTCATTGCAGGCCAGGTGACCACCACCGTGTGGCGCCTGCTGCAGGCCGACGGCGACTGGGCTGTGCGCACCCGCGCGCTGCTGGCGCAGCTCACCGGAAGGCCGGCACGCAACGGCCGTCCGGTTTCGGGCAACGTGCTTTATGCCGGCGTGGGCAAGCTGTTCTTCCTGCTGGAGGCGCTGGACACGTGAGCAAGCTGGTGTCGGATCAAGCCGATGGGCTGCGGCGGCTGCTCGCGCAGTCGCCTTCGCGCATCATCGCGATCGCAAGCATGGGCAACCGGCCGGGCGCCACCACGGCGGCAATGAACCTGGGTGCCGCGCTGGCCCACATGGGCAAGGACGTGCTGCTGCTCGACGAACACCAGCCGGGGCCGGATTCGGCTTGCGCGGCGTGGGCCGCCGACCCGCTCGGAACGCTGGCGGACGTCGTCTCCCAGCGGCTGACCTGCGAAGGCGCCGCCGCGCGCACCGAGTGCGGCGTCCATGTGCTGCCGGCACCGCCGGGCGGCCAGCCCGACCACACCGATCCGCGCCTGCTGTGGGATGGCGACGTCATCCTGGTCGACGCGGCGCTCGACAGCGTCGGCAGCCTGTCGCCGCTGGCACGGCTGGCGGACGAACTGGTGGTGGTGCTGCAGCCCCACCCGGCCTCCATCACCGCCACCTATTCGGGCATCAAGCGGCTGCACTACGCGCATGCGCTCAGGCAGCTTCGCCTCTTGGTCAACAACGTCGCCGATCCCGAGGCGGCGCGCCAGACCATGGCCAACCTGGTCGACACCGGCAGCCGCTACCTGGCGGTCTCGATGCAGCCGGCCGGCTGGGTGCGGGCCGACCCGCACCTGCCCGATGCCAGGCGCCTCGCCCGGACCGTGGTGGAGGCCTTCCCGGCCAGCGCCGCGGCGGTGGATTTCCGCGTCATCGCCGCTGCCGTCGCGCAGTGGCCGTGGCGTCCGGCGGCGCGGCCGCAGGACGCCAGGACGGCGCACTGGCCCGAGGCGCTGGCGCCGGAGCCAGCAGCAGCAGCACAAGAGGAAGAAACGGAAGAAAGGGACGGCCGTGTACACCGCGCAGGGAACCATTGAGAAGTCCCACCTGCTGAAGCAGCACCAGCCGATGGTGCGCCGCATGGCGCTCCAGATGCTGGCCAAGCTGCCCGCCAGCGTGGAACTCGACGACCTGATCCAGGCCGGCATGATCGGCTTGCTGGATGCATCCACGCGCTACCAGGACAACCGCGGCGCGCAGTTCGAAACCTTTGCCAGCCAGCGCATCCGCGGCGCCATGCTCGACGAACTGCGCGCGAGCGACTGGGGCTCGCGCGGGCTGCGCCAGTCGGCCCGCAACGTCGAACAGGCGATCCAGGCACTGGAACACCGGCTGGGCCGGTCCGCCACCGAAGGAGAGATCGCCAGGGAACTGAAGATGGACCTGGACGACTACCAGTCGCTGCTGCAGGACATCCGGGGCTGCCAGCTGCTCTACGTGGAAGACTTTGCGCAGGATGGCGAGTCCGAAAACCCATGGCTCGATCGGCAGGCGCGCAACGACGACGGCCGGCTCGACGGCGACGACCCGCTGGCGCAACTGCTCGAAGCGGGTTTTCGCCACGAGATCGTCGATGCGATTGCCGCGCTGCCCGAGCGGGACCAGCTGCTGCTGAACCTCTACTACGAGGAAGAGCTGAACCTGCGCGAGATCGGTGCGATCCTGGAAGTGACGCAGTCGCGCGTGTGCCAGCTGCACAGCCAGGCGATCAGCCGGCTGCGCGCGAAGCTGAAGGATTCGCTCTAGGAATGCCTTCTCAGCGCGCGCAATGCCGCGCCAATGACATCAAAATCGCGACAAAATCGCCGAATTACGCTGCACAACCCCGACATTTTGCCGAGGACATCCCCGCTCCGTTCGAAAAATGCGACAGATGTCGTGCCGCCAAAGAAGCCAATAATGCGACACTGGTTGTTGGTCATGCGGTGTCAATTTCAAGGTCAGGAGCGGCGATGCCGTCGCACGGGAGGATGGTCAAGCCTCGTTCTGCACACTGCCTCGACGCGGTCGCGCTCAAGCTGTCGCTGACGAAGCCCATGCTCCAAACCTCAGCTCGATCAAGAGCCTTGGTCTCAGCATGATTTCTCCTGACAGTGCCGCGCATGTAGTGCCCGAATCGATTCACGAATGTCGCATCCTCATGGAACAGTGCGCCAGACGACACCATGTCGTGGTTGTTCCAGGGCGGTTTGAAATGCGAGGGACGCTACGGAGGGGTTATTCGCCGGGCGCGCCTCGGTCGAGCTGCTCGGCAAGCGCAACAATGATGCCCTCGGGTCCGCGGATGTAGGCCAGACGGTAGGTGTCCGCGTGCTGCATCTCTCCAATGAGCTCGGCCCCGTGGGCGCGCATGCGCGCGACGATGGCGTCGATGTCATCGACGGCAAACATGATCCGGCGGATGCCCAGCGTGTTCACCGGCGAGTCCACGGGACCCAACCTGATCGCGTCGGGCGTGTGGAACTTGTCCAGCTCAATTCCCTGTCCATCGGGAGTCCGCAACATCGCCAAAGTGGCGCGGACATCCTTGAGCCCGATCAGTTGTCCGATCAAAGGCCCTTCCACTGTCGTTTCGCCCTCGAGCCTGAGGCCCAGCTCGATGAAAAACGCCTTGGTCGCTTCAAGGTCGTCGACAACGATAAGGACGTTGTCCATGCGTTTGAGCGTCATCTCCTTCCTCTCCTCAGTTTGGAACCCAAGTTGAAGGCCATTCGATCGAAAGCCGCGGCCACCGCTCGCCGAACCGTTTCGCCGCCACCCGCTGCCGGTAGGTGGCGGCGCTTGCGCGAAGGGGGTTGTGCATAGCGCGGCCTGCGCCAGTCGGCGCGCTCGCTCTAGGACCCGCGCTGGATGGAGGGAGCGGCGTTGATGGCCAGTTGCGCGGCGAACGCCCGCTGGTAGGCCGGCCGCGCTTCGCCGCGAGCGACATAGGCGGCCAGGCTGGGAAAATCGTTCAACAGGCCGGAGGGTCGGAGCCGCAGCAGCACCGACACCATCATCAGGTCGCCCGCGCTGAAGCCGCCGTCCAGCCAGTCGGCATCGCCCAGGCGGGTGGCCAGCTGGGTCAGCCGGGCACGCACCCGGTTCTCGACGAGGGGCAGGCGCTCGTCCTTCCAGGGCTTGTCGCCTTCCGCGAACTTGACGGTGACGAGCTCGAGAATGGGAAGCTCGACCGTATTGAGCGCCGCGAACATCCACGTGATGGCGCGCGCCCTTGCGTTGGCATCGGCGGGGAACAGGCCCGGGTGGCGCTCGGCGATGTGCAGCACGATGGAGCCGGTTTCGAACAGCGCGAGGTCGCCTTCCTCGTAGGTGGGGATCTGGCCGAAGGGATGCAGCGCCAGATGCGCGGCTTCCTTCATTGCGCGGAAGGACACCAGGCGCACCCCGTAGGGCAGGCCGGCTTCCTCCAGCGCCCAGCGCACGCGCGTGTCGCGCGCCAGACCCTTGCCGCCGTCGGGCGACCGTTCAAAGGCGGTGAT
Organism: Variovorax paradoxus; assembly: GCF_030815975.1. Classification (NCBI taxonomy): domain Bacteria; kingdom Pseudomonadati; phylum Pseudomonadota; class Betaproteobacteria; order Burkholderiales; family Comamonadaceae; genus Variovorax; species Variovorax paradoxus. The sequence goes on along the minus strand of NZ_JAUSXL010000002.1, from coordinate 3,070,405 downwards.
GGTGATGGTCATCGTGAGTGGTCAGGCATTGCCGAGGCACTACTCTACCGGGCCATGACAGGCTTTGGATATCTGGAAGGATGCTCGGGCTGCCCCTCGGCGGTCGACCTTGCCGTGGCAAAGCAATCGATCCCGGCGGGCAGCGCGACTCCTGACTGAGCCGAGCGGGTCCACAGGTTCGAAGTGATGTCCACCGCGTTGGGGTTGTCGTAGCAGCCGCGCGAGATGGCTCGGAGATCAGGCCAGCGCTCAAAGGCGAGGCCGATGGTCGTTCCGCAAGTCGGGCAAAACTCGACGTAGACCTTCTTGCCGCTCCCGTCGGATGTGTGCTCGTACCTGCGTATCTCGCCAGCGTTGAACCGGACCGCATCGACGGGGAACACGGAGTTGGCATAGAACGAGGAACCGGTCATCCGCTGGCAGAAAGTGCAGTGGCAAACAAGTGTTCGAAGCGGTGCCTGATGGATGTGGAACCTGACCGCTGCGCAGAGGCAGCCACCTTCAAGAACGAGCGACATGGTGAAAGCTCCGGGTTCGACTCTGCTGGTGTGACGCGAGGGTGCTCTGCAATGCCTGCTCTTCCTCGATGTTTCTTTGTTGCAATGTTCGTCAGCTGGATGGCTTGGGCAAGCCATAACCCAACTGGCGCTCGTGCCGCATCGAAAGCAGCACCACTTCTCGTTCGGAATGGGCGTACAGCACGACATGGCGAGCCAGAACCAGCTCGCGCAATTCGGGCTGGCCAAGTGCCCGGGCAAGCTGCCTTGCCTGCTCGGCCTGGAACTGGCCCCAGCCCGACCTGGCGTCGAGGAATCGCGCAGGTCGACCGCTTGTGGGGGCGAACGCAAGAAGCGCCCGCGCCTTGACCAATTCAGCCTGCAGTTTCTTGAAGCGCACCGACACGGAAGCGGCATCCTGTTCCTCCATGAAGCTGCGTGCAGCCTGCAGGCACAACAGAAAGTTTGGAACTGCCCGAACCCTTGCGTTGACGGGAATGCTCACGCCGACGCGACGCCGAGTGCCTGGTCGAACTCCTCGTCAGGCACGAACCGCCCCGCCAAAGCCTGCCGCAAGCCGGTGATAGCGTCTTCGGCCAGCACGAGGTTGGCGTGCTCCGCCTCCAGCGCATGGTAGTAGTCCAGCCGGCGCGCATCGACCAGTGCCACATAGCTCGCGCCGTTCTTGGTCAGCACTTTCTCCGAGCCGCTGCCCACCACGTCTTCGGCCAGTTCGGTGAGCCTGGCGCGCGCTTCGCTGATGGGAACAATGTCCGATGCCTTCAAGGCCATTTGGCAGTTTTCATTAAGGTTTGCGTTAATACCAGTCTAGCGGCCGAAACTGTTTCCTGCAATTCCCCTAGAACCCAAGGCTCTCCAGCAAATCATCCACCTGCGCCTGCCCTGTCACCGCCTCCGGATTGCCGGGCACCACCTGCGGGCCGTTCTGCAGGCTGGCGGCTTCGGCCTCGTGCCGCTTCTCAGGGTGCTTGTCGAGGTGCGAGTTGTCGATCAGCACCTGCAGCAGCTGCGTTTCCACGTCGTTGACCACTTCCATCATCTTCTTGATGACCTGGCCCGTGAGGTCCTGGAAGTCCTGCGCCATCAGGATCTCGATCAGCTGCGTGTTGATGGCGCCGGCCTTCTGCGGCACGTCGTTCAGGTAGCCGCGCGTGTCCATCACGAGCTGGCGCGCATGGTCCAGCTCGACCGGGTTCGCGAACCACTCGTCCCAGCGCCGGGTCAATCCTTTGGCATGCGTGGCAAGGTCTTCCTGCAGCGGCTGCGCAAGGTCAATGGCGTTGAGCGCACGGTGCGCCGCGCGCTCGGTCATGGAGGCGATGTAGCCCAGGCGGTCGCGCGCGTCGGGAATGGCTTGCGCGGCCTTGGCCACTTGCTTGTCGAGCCCCAGTTCGCGCAGGCCGTCGCGCAGCTGCCGGGTCAGTTGCCCGATGCGACCGAGCAGCTCTTCGGCCGTGTTCCCGTGCTCCGCGGATTCGAGCGCAGTGTGTGCCATGTCAGGCCGCCTCTTTCTGGAGCTTCTCGAAGATCTTGATGATCTTTTCCTCGAGCGTGGCGGCCGTGAAGGGCTTGACCACGTAGCCGTTGGCGCCGGCCTGCGCGGCCGCGATGATGTTCTCCTTCTTGGCCTCGGCCGTGACCATGAGCACCGGCAGCTTGGCCAGTTCGGGGTCGGCCCGGATGGTCTGCAGCATGGTGAGGCCGTCCATGTTGGGCATGTTCCAGTCGGACACCACGAAGCCGAAGTTGCCGCCGCGCAGCTTCTCGATGCCGGCCGCGCCGTCTTCCGCTTCGTCGACGTTCAGGAATTCGAGTTCCTTCAACAGGTTGCGCACGATGCGCCGCATGGTCGGGAAGTCGTCCACAACCAAAATTTTGATGCTCTTGTCAATCACGATTCTTCAACTCCAACAGTTCGTTTTTCAAACACGGTTTGCGCGTTCGCCGAAGGTGCGCAGATGCGCCAGCACGCGGCGGCCCATCTCGCCCAGCGGCGCCACGTCGTCGACGGCACCCAATGCGATGGCCTCGCGCGGCATGCCGAAGACCACGCAGCTGGCCTCGTCCTGCGCGAAGGTGTAGGCACCGGCCTGCTTCATGCGCAGCAGGCCTTCGGCGCCGTCCTTGCCCATGCCCGTGAGGATCATTCCGATCGCGTTCTTGCCGGCATGCCTGGCGGCCGAGTCGAACAGCACGTCGATCGAGGGGCGATGGCGGTTCACCGGCGGCTCCTGGTCGAGCTGCGCCACGTAGTTGGCGCCGCTTCGGGCCAGCGACAGGTGAAAGCCGCCGGGCGCGATGTAGGCGTAGCCCGGCAGCACGCGTTCGCCATGCTCGGCTTCCTTCACGGTGATGCGGCACAGGCCGTTCAGGCGCTGCGCGAACGAGCGCGTGAAGCCGGCCGGCATGTGCTGCGCGATGAGCACGCCCGGGGCGTCCGGCGGCAGCGGCAGCAGCACCTCGCGGATGGCCTCCGTTCCGCCGGTGGATGCGCCGATGATGATGAGCTTCTCGGTGCTCAGCAGCGGGCTGCGCAGCAGCGGCTCCTGCGGGTTGCCGTCCGCCGCGCCCTTGGCCGCGGCGCCGTGCCGGCCCGGCAGCAGCCGCGCCGCGGCGGCCGTGCGGATCTTGCCGGCGATCAGCTCGGTGTATTGCATCAGGCCGTCGCGCACGCCGAGCCGCGGCTTGGTGACGAAGTCGATCGCGCCCAGCTCCAGCGCGCGCAGCGCGATCTCCGAGCCGCGCTCGGTCAGCGACGACACCATGACCACCGGCATCGGCCGCAGGCGCATGAGCTTCTCGAGGAATTCGAGGCCGTCCATGCGCGGCATCTCGACGTCGAGCGTGAGCACGTCGGGGTTCGTCACCTTGATGAGGTCGCGCGCCTGCAGCGGATCGGCCGCGGTGCCCACCACCGTCATGTCGGGCTGGCTGTTGATGATCTCGGTCATCACGCTGCGGATCAGCGCCGAGTCGTCGACGCAAAGTACCTTGATTTTCTTCATGCGATCCAGCTTCCCTTGCCATATGTGGCAGACCATTTGCGCAGCAGCTCGCCTTCGTCGCGCTGCACCGCCTGGATGTCGACCGGCGCGCGCAGCTTGCGCACCACCGCCTTGCCGCTGCCCGGCAGCAGGCACACGCGGCGCGCATTCAGGCCGCGCAGGTCCTGCGCGACGATGGCGATGCGCTGCTTCTCGAGGTAGCGCAGCACGAAATCGGCGTTGCGCCCGCCGATGTTGAGCATGGTCATGTTCGCCAGCACCGCGGCGCCGCCGAAGACCTTGGCCTTGAGCCGCTCGCGCCGTGCGCCCGCGCGCAGCATCTCTGCAATGAGCACGTCCATGGCGTGCGCGCCGTAGCGCATCGCGCCGGCCTGCTCGCGCGAGCCCGCCTCGGCGTCGTCGGGCAGCATGAAATGGTTCATGCCCGCTATGCCGGCCTCCACGTCGGTGATGCAGGCGGCCACGCAGGAGCCCAGCACCGTCGTCAACAACACGCCGGCATCGGTCACGTAATACTCCGCGGGCAGCAGCTTGACCGCGGCGCAATCGAAGTCGCGGTCGAAGTAGTGGTGCGAGGCCACCGAAGCCGGCATGGCTGCGGGCAGGAAGCCCTTCTGCTGAAGAAGGTTGGTGCTCGCGCTGGTGTTCATTGGCGTACCTTCGTGCTTCGCACTGCGGTGCGAGCTTGCTTGGGGCGGCCCGGCGCTGCGCTCATGCGCGCGCCTTGCCCAGCGCGTACACCGTCTGCCCGACCGCCTTGAAGGCCTGGTTGACCAGCGTGGCGTTCTCCGAATGCCCCGCGAACAGCAGGCCGTGGGGCTTGAGCAGCGGCATGAAGCGGTCGAGCAGCTTCTTCTGCGTGGGCTTGTCGAAATAGATCATCACGTTGCGGCAGAAGATCGCGTCCACCGGTTCCTTCACGGGCCACGACGCATCGAGCAGGTTGAGCCGCGAGAACTTGACCATGGCGGCCACTTCGGGGCGCACCCGCACCTTGCCGGCGTTCGCGCCCGTGCCCTTGTTGAAGAAGCGCCGCAGGCGGTCGGTCGACATGCGGTTGACCTGCTCCATCGTGAAGACGCCGGCCGATGCCCGGGCCAGCACCGCGGTGTCGATGTCGGTGGCGATCACGCGCGCGCTGCTTGCACGCTCGCCCAGCGCCTCCATCAGCGTGATCGCGATCGAATAGGGTTCCTCGCCGGTCGATGCGGCCGCGCACCAGACGGTGAGCGGCTGCGTGCATTTGCGCGCCAGCTCCGCGAGCACCGGAAAGTGGTGCGCCTCGCGGAAGAACGACGTCAGGTTGGTGGTCAGCGAGTTGATGAACAGCTGCCACTCCTGGCCGTCGCGGCTGTCTTCCAGCAGCGCCAGGTAGGCCGAGAACTCGGGCAACACGAGCTCTCGCAGCCGGCGAGAAAGCCGGCTGTACACCATCTGGCGCTTGTGCTCGCCCAGCGCGATGCCGGCGCGGCGATGGATGAGCGTGCGAATGCGCGAGAAATCGCTGTCGGTAAAAAGGAATTCGGAGTGCATGCGCGCGTGCTCGCTAGGCGGCTTCGACCGGGGTCACGTCCTGCGACCAGGCCAGTGCCGACAGATGCGCGGCATTCACCTGGTCGGCGCTCAGGAGCAGCGCTTCCGCCAGCCGCGCCGCATCGCCGGTGTCCAGCTCGCAGGCCTCGGCCAGCGAGAGGAAGGGCCCGTACACGCCCCCGCGCGTGAGGATGGCCTGCTGCACCGAATCGGACAGCTGCACCTTGTTCAGCACCTCCTGCATCGGAATGCCCAGCAACTGGTCGATTAGCGAGAACATGCCGACCACGAACAGGTTGTCCGACTCGCCCCGCGGCAGCATGATCTCGCCCATCAGCTCGACGAAGCGGCCGCGCATGATGGCCTTCTTCATCATGAACGGCGGGCTGCCGGTGGGATTGCTGGTGGCCAGCAGCAGCGAAAGCCAGCGGAACAGCGGCGAATAGCCGAGCATCGTCACGGCGTGGTGCAGCGAATGAATCTCGACACCGGCTCCCACGGCCGGCGAGTTCATGTGGCGCAGCAGCCGGTAGGTGAGCGCGGCATCGCGCTTGAGCGCGGCCTCGATCTCGCGCAGGTCTTCGTTGCGCTGGATCATCTGCAGGAGCCGCATGATCAGCATCGATTCGGGCTGCAGCGCGCGGCTGCCGGCACTCGCCGCGGGTGGCGGCAGGCCGCAGCTCGCCTCGGCGAACACGTCGACGCGGCGTGCGGCGCAGGCCTCGAAGTCTTTCCACGAGGCCATGCGCGTGGCGATCGGCTGGATCGGCATGTGGTCCGGCTGCTCCTTGCCGCGGGCGGCCGCAACCAGCAAGGGATCGCCGGCACCCACGTCGAAATGGGTCACCAGTCCAAGCAGCTCGGGGTCTTCCGGCAGTGCCTGGGCGCGGCACAGCATGAAGCTGAACCCCTGCTCGTGCAGGAAGTGCAGTATCGGCCGCAGTTCCTCGTTCGCCAGGTCGGCGAGTTCCAGGCAGAGCACGGTGTACTCGGGCGGCAACGATTGCAGCGCGCCCAACGCCAGCGCCTCTGCATTCACCTCGAAGAACAGTTCGCTGCGCCCCAGCCGCCACGGCGTGTCCGCCGGGTTGAGGTGCTCGGTCACGCAGGCCACGAGCGCCTTGAACTGGCTGATCGCATCCGGAGCTTCCCCGGGCCCGGCCGCCGCACGCCAGGCGAGCTTGTAGCCCGCGACGCGCTTCTGCGGATCCAGCAGCAAGGTGTAGGCCACATAGCCGTCTGCATTGCGCGAAACCCCCGGGCCTTTCGACGCATCGACTGCCGGGGCTTCTTCGGCTGCGGAGCGCCGGAAAAAATCAAAACGCATTGCATCGTCTCCGTGTGGTTGTATCTGTCAGGCCGTGACCGGCTCCGCACGGGCCGCATGCGCCAGGATGGTGGCGTGCGCCGCATGCGCACGCTGGATGCGCGGCATGGCGTCGACGTCGATGATGAAAGCCACGCTGCCGTCGCCCAGGATCGTCGCGGCCGAGATGCCCGGCACCTTGCGGTAGTTGGTCTCCAGGTTCTTGACCACCACCTGGTGCTGGCCGAGCAGCTCGTCCACCAGCAGCGCGAAGCGCGTCTCGCCGGCCTGCACGATCACCAGGATGCCCTGGGTCGGATCGGTCTGCGCGCCGGCCACATCGAACACGCCGTGCAGTTCGATCAGCGGCAGGTACTCGCCGCGCACCTTGATCACGTGGCCGTCGCTGGTGATCGAATGCAGGTGCTCCGTGCGCGGCTGCAGCGACTCGATCACGTAGCTCAGCGGCAGGATGTAGGCCTCGCTGCCCACCTTGACCGACATGCCGTTCAGGATGGCCAGCGTCAGCGGCAGCACGATGCGGGTGGTGGTGCCCCAGCCCTCGCGCGAGCTGATCTCCACATGCCCGCCCATTTCCTGGATGTTGCGCTTGACCACGTCCATGCCGACACCGCGCCCGGAGATGTCGGTGACCTGCTCGGCGGTGGAGAAGCCGGGCGCGAAGATCAGCTGCCACACCTCGTCGTCGGGCATGGTGTCGGTCACGGGAAGGCCCTGCTGCATGGCCTTGGCCAGGATCTTCTGGCGGTTCAGGCCGGCGCCGTCGTCGCTGACCTCGATCACGATGTTGCCGCCATGGTGCTGCGCCGACAGCAGCAGCTGCCCTTCGGCCTCCTTGCCCTTGGCGATGCGCAGCGCCGGCGTCTCGATGCCGTGGTCCAGGCTGTTGCGCACCAGGTGCGTGAGCGGATCGATGATGCGTTCGATCAAGCCCTTGTCGAGCTCGGTCTCCTTGCCGAAGGTGTCCAGGCGCACTTCCTTGCCGAGCTTGGCGCTGACGTCGCGGATCACGCGCGGGAAGCGGCTGAAGACGTAGTCCATCGGCATCATGCGGATCGACATCACCGACTCCTGCAGGTCGCGCGCGTTGCGCTCCAGGTGGCCCAGGCCGCTCAGGAAGCGCTCGCATTCGACCGGGTCGAGCAGGGTGGCGGCCTGCGTGAGCATCGATTGCGTGATCACCAGCTCGCCCACCAGGTTGATGAGCTGGTCGACCTTCTCCACGTCCACGCGGATCGAGCTCGAATCCTTCGCGGCCGCCGCAGCGGCCGAAGCGGGCGGTGCCCTGGGCGCTGCAGCAGGCTGTGGCGCGGCAGCCGCCGGTGCCGGCGGCGCCGCGGCAACGGGCGCGGCCGCGGCAGCCGCATCGCCCGCGGGTTCGGCCGTGATCTCGATCTGCGACTCGTCGATGACGAAGCAGCACACGGCAACGATGTCGTCGGGTGCGCAGCTGGTTTCGAGCAGCACCGTCAGCTGGTCGCCGCTGCGCGTGCGCGACAGCAGCTTGCCGAGGTTGCCGAGTTCGTCGGCGAGCAGGTCGCATTCGCTGTCGGAAAGGCGCGAGAACCTGATGCGCAGCGCCCCGCCCTGCGCGGGAACCGCCGCGGCAGCAGCAACGGGCGCGGCGACGGACACGGGCGCGGGCGCGGCCGGTGCGGCCTGGGCGCCATCGCTCTCGAGCGCCAGCTGGCGAAGCACCTCGCAGATGTGCGCCACCCTCTCGGGGTCGGGTTCGTTCTCGGCCTGGTAGGCAATCAGTTGGTCTTGCAAGGCGTCCTTCGTTTCCAGGAATGAATCGATCATCGAGCGGCTCAGCTTGAGCTGGCCGTGGCGCGCGCGGTCCAGCAGGGTTTCCAGCAGATGGGTGGTATCGGTCAGCGCCACGAAGCCGAAGGTGGCCGCGCCGCCCTTGATCGAATGCGCGGCACGGAAGATGGCGTTGAGCTGCTCGCTGTCGGGCGCCTCGGCGTCCAGCTCGAGAAGCAGTTGCTCCATCTGCGCCAGAAGCTCGACGGCTTCGACAAAAAATGCCTGTGTGAATTGACTGAGATCCATCGTTGCTCCGAACCGGCGTGCATGCGTGCCGGCATCAATGTCTTAGGGGTGCGTGGGCGCCGGCGACCCTTTGACGGTCACCTTGAAGTGGTCGGCGGGCGGCAGCAGCGGCAATGGCCTGGGCACCGCGGGCCGGATGGCACCGGCGCTGGCACTGCCATTTCCGCTGTTCTCGTGTTCGATCTGCTGTTGCGTGCGGTGGTTGAGCAGGATGATGCTGATGCGCCTGTTGATCGGGTTGCGCGGATTGGTCCGGTCCAGGTGCATGCTGTCGGCCAGGCCGACCACGCGCAGCACCTTGTTTTCCGCCATGCCGCCCATCACCAGTTCGCGCCGCGAGGCATTGGCCCGGTCGGCGGACAACTCCCAGTTGCCATAGGAGCGGTCGCCGTTGGTGTAGACGAAGGCGTCGGTGTGGCCCGACAGGGTGATCTTGTTGGGCAGCTCGTTGAGCGTGGGCCCGATCTCTCGCAGGATGGCCCGCATGTGCGGCACCAGCTGCGCGCTGGCCAGGTCGAACATCGGGCGGTTTTCGTTGTCGACGATCTGCAGGCGCAGGCCCTCGGTCGTGATGTCGATCAGGATCTGCGAGCGGAACTGCCGGAACACCGGGCTGTTCTCGATGAGCTTGTCGAGCCGCTCCTTCATGCTGGCAAGGCGGTCGGCGTCGGCGTCGTCCTCGGCATCGGCGCGCTGCACCTCGCCCTCGGCCCGCGAGCTCGGGTCCATGCCGCCGCCGGGTACCACGCTGATGCTGGTGCTGCTTTTCTCGCCGCCGCTGAGCGCCACCTTCAGCGGCATGCGGAAATGCTCGGCAATGCCTTCACGCTGCTTCGGCGAGGTATTGGACAAGAGCCACATCACGAGGAAGAACGCCATCATGGCGGTCATGAAGTCGGCGTAGGCGATCTTCCAGCCGCCGCCGTGCCCGCCGCCCGCATGGGCGGCCACGCGCCTGACCACGACCCTGTGCTTTTCCGTGCTCATGACGATGCGCCGCGCCGGTCAGCGCGCCTTGACTTCCCGCACGTGGCTGTCCAGCTCGGTGAAGCTGGGCCGCTCGGTCGAGAACAGCACCTTGCGGCCGAACTCCACCGCCAGCTGCGGCGCGTAGCCGTTGAGGCTCGCGAGCAGCGTCACCTTGGTGCACTGGTACAGCTTCATGCCCTCGGACACCTTCTGGTCGATCAGCGAGGCCAGCGGCGACACGAAGCCGTAGGCCAGCAGCACGCCCAGGAAGGTGCCGACCATCGCGTGCGCGATGAGCGCGCCCATCTCCGCGGGCGGCAGGTCGGCCGAGCCCAGCGCATGCACCACGCCCATCACGGCCGCGACGATGCCCAGCGCGGGCAGCGCATCGCTCACGCGCGAGAGGCTGTGCACGGGCATCTCGGCTTCGTGCTTGATGGTCTCGATCTCGTGGTCCATCAGCGCCTCGATCTCGAATGCATCGGTATTGCCGCTGATGACCAGCCGCAGGTAGTCGCACAGGAACTCCATCACGCCGGCATCGGCCAGGATCTCGGGATAGCGGCTGAAGATCTGGCTCTGCGCCGGGTCCTCCACGTCGGACTCCAGCTTCATCATGCCTTCCTTGCGCGCCTTGGCCAGCAGCTCGTAGAGCAGCGCGAGCAGGTCCAGGTAGAGCTGCCGGTTGTGCTTGGACGAACGCAGCAGCAGCGGCAGCTCCTTGAGCGTGGCCTTGATCGTCTTGCCGTTGTTGCCGGCCAGGAAGGCGCCCAGCGCGGCGCCGCCGATCATCAACAGCTCGACCGGCTGGAACAGCACGCCGAAGTGGCCGCCCATCAGCGCATAGCCGCCGAAGACGGCGCCAATCACCACCAGATACCCAACCAAAAGGAGCACACGCTTCCCCTATTGCCCTTGAGGCGTCGATTCAAAAGCCCTGCCCGTCGGGCAAGGTCCGTGTCAGTGGAGCCCTGCGCCGCCCGGCGCCGCCTCCACGCCAAAACCCATGGCTTCGATGCCGGCCGCCGCTTCGCCGGCTGCGCCGCGCTTGGCGCCGCGCGCCTTGCCCGCGCGCGACGGCGGCCGGCAGAGCACGCATACGTAGCCGCTCTTGTGGTCGTGCGCATGCGCGACGAACTGGCCCGAACAGCGGCAGCAGGTGCTCAGCTGCAGCATGTCGCTGTCGAAAAAGCGCACCATCGTGTAGGCGCGCGTGAAATCCAGAATTGGTTCGCTGTCCTGCGCCGCAATTTGCTGCAAATAAAGCTTGTAGCTTTTAATCAATATCCAGACTTTTTCTTCGTCCGAATGAATTTTCATGAATTGATACATGTTGTAAAACATTGACGAATGGATATTCGCCAGCCACGTCATATACCAATCGGTCGAAAAAGGAAGCAATCCCTTGGGCGGAGAAACGCCCTTGATTTCCTTGTAGAGCCGGATCAGCCGCTCGCGGCTCAGGCCCACCTCGGACTCCAGGAACTGCAGGCGGGCGCCCAGCTGGATCAACTGGATTGCCAGCTGCACTTCCCGCACCTCGCCCAGGACGCTCTTGTGCGTCATGCCGGCACCGCTGCTTTTCGCGTTTGCAGGCTTCGTGCCGACATCAGGATCGACATATGCGCTTGTTGCAGCATCGTGTCCTTACCTTCGCCAACCACCGCCGACATCGAGGCATGCTCGTCGAGCCGGAAACTGCACAGCAGGAAGTTCGACGCCGCCAGCTTGAGGATCTGCGCCAGCGACATGCCGGCCAGCATGTCGGCCAGTTCGCTGCTCACGCCGAGCCGAAACATCGCCGCCACACGGTCCTGTTTGACCAGCTTCTGCGCCAGCAGCATATAGGCGAGGTTGATATCGCCGATTTCCCGGGAGATTTCGCCGTTGGCTACGCTCATCACGTTATCCGTTTCCAAAATGCACTCCGTTCAGTCATGTCTTGATCGGATTATTCACAATATTTAACACTTGTAACCTTCTGCGCGAACCAAACTGTAAACAGGGCTACAAGTACATGTAAGCTTTTGTTGCAATCGCACGACGGGGCTTCTGTCGATGTGACGGGTTCTCAAAAAAATAACCATTCAATGAAAAGGCATTAATCGGCCCGGCCTGCTGCGCGGCCCCTGTCGTTCTCGATTCCGTGGATCCACGCCATGACCTCGGCCACCGCCAGATAGAGCTGCGGCGGAATCTGCCGATCGAGGTCCACCTGCATCAGCAACCGGATCAGGTCTGGCGAGGCGTGCACGTAAACACCGTTCTCGCGCGCCTGCCGCAGGATCGATTCCGCCGTCACGCCATAGCCCTTGGCCACGACCACCGGCGCCTTCGCGGTGTCGGCATGGGACAGGGCCACTGCGCTCTGGCGCTGTGGTTGCGCGGGAGTCGTCATGCGGTGCGCTCCATGGCCGTGATCTGCAGGTCCTGCAGCCGCAGGCCCGCGGCCTCGAGACGGGGCGCCAGTTCGCCGCCGCCGCTGCGCAGCCGGACCAGCGTTGCGGCCTCGCTTGCGGCCAGGTGCGCCTGCACGAGTTCGCCCGCGAGGCTCAAGCGAAGATCGACCGCGCCCAGCTTCGGCAGCGTGAGGGACACCGTGGTGGCCCAGCGGCGCGGGGGCGTGCTGCGCCCGTCGCCCCGGTCTTCCGGCGCATCGGCGGGTTGCTCGGTCTCTTCGTGGATCGACCATGCCATCGGCACATCCGGCCACGCCTGGCCGCTCCAGCGGAACACGGCGGTGGCCAGCAGGTCGAGCTGCTGGTGCACCAGCGCGGCGGTCTGCGGATGGATCACCTCGGCCGCGGCCGGCGCTGCCGCGCGCGCCGAGCTTGCGGCGGCACCGGTTTCGCCGATGCCGTGGCCGGCCATGCGCTCCTCGCCGGTCGTCGCTGCCATGGGGCTTGCGGGAGCGATTGCGGCCTGATGAACCTGGGCGGACGACGCGCCGGTGCTCGAAGCGGCTGCGGACGGCAGTGCCTGCGCCGATGCATCGGACGGCGCAGGTGCGGGCTCGCCGGCAGCGAAGAGAGGCGCCACGGCCAGAGCCGGGACCGCGACCGGCGGCACCGCCGGAACCGGCTGCGCTTGCGGGGCACCGGGGGTGGCCGGCTGCTGCAGCGGCTGCGTGAGGCGAACCTGCGGCTCCTCGGCCAGCTGTGACAGCGTGCGCAGCCCCATGGCGAATTCAAGCAGATGCGATTCGTAGAAGAGCCCGCTGCCGCTCACCGATCGCCCCAGCGCGGCCGCGAGCACGGCGGCTGGCGGCGCTTCCTGCGGCGATGCCCACACGGGCACCGCACCGCGCACCGGCTCCGATTCGGCATCGAGGTCCGCCAGCACGGCACCGATGACGCGTGCCGCCGCCGACCAATGCGTGTCGATCGAGGGCGGCGCATCGGCGCGCGGCAGCGCAGGCGCCGCGCCGGCCGGCAGGCGCGCCTCGAGCATGGCGTGGGACGGCAGCCGGACATCGTTCTTGACCTTCTGGACTTCGGCCATCGGCCCGACCGGCATGCTGGTGCCGACTTCGGTCTGCAGCACGGCCAGGTCCGGCCGCGCCGAAGAAAGCTTCGCGGCGAGCAGCGCATCGACGGCGGGTCCGATCGGTCTGTTCATGGCCATGGGTGCAGCGTCTGGCGATCAGTACGGCAAGCCGTAGGCCTTGCCGAGGTCGCTGCGGTTCTGCAGCTGGGCCATCTTGGCCACCAGGCTCTCGAGCTGTGGCTTGACCAGTCCGCACACCTCGTCCTGGTCGGCCTGGATGCTGGCGATCAGGCCGCGCACCTGGCCGAGCTGCGCCGCATCGAGCGACACCGCGCCCACGGCCTTCAGCCGGTCGACCAGCGCCGCGCAGCGGGCTTCGAGTTCGGGCAGCCGCTCCCACTCCCTGGCACGCGCCAGCGAGGCCATGAGCGACATGGCCGAGGCGAGCTCGCCATAGCAATGGATGACTTCGTGGCGGACTGGCACGGCCTGCGCTTCCGATGTGGAGGTGGTGTCAATTGCCGGCACTGGCGCCGCCGATCTCGCGCCATGCGGATGCGATGTTTTCGAGCAGCGCCTCGGCCTCGTCGAGCGCCTTGGGCTCGTTGTGCAGGTTGGCGTAGAGCAGGCGGCGAATGACGTAGTCGTAGAGCGCCGACAGGTTGCCCACCAGTTCGGCGCCGGCGGCGCCGGCCGCCTTCGCATCGAGGCCGGCCTTCAGGCCGTTGTCGACGATGCTGACGGCCTTGGAAATTGCGTTGCCCTTGGCAGCCATCTCGCCGGTCGCCATGTGGTGGCGGGCCATGCCGATGCTGGTGACGACGCCGTCGAACAGCATGACGATCAGCTGGTGCGGCGACGCGCTCATGGTGCGCGTTTCCATGCCGACGCGCGCATACGCGCTGGCACCGGTTCTGAATGTGTGGGGGGTGTACATGGCTGCTCCGCTGGAATGACTGCTACTTGCTGCTGTTCTGCATGCTCTCGAACTGCTGCGTGAGATAGCTGCTGGTCCGGTTCATCTGGCTCATGAGCAGGTCCAGCTGGGTGAATTGCGTGCGATAGCGCTCCACCTTGGCGTCCACCCGCGTCTTCATGTCGGCGTACTGCTCGTCGAGCTGCTTGAGCGAGGCGGTCATGCCGTCGGACGCCACCTTCAGCGCGCCGCCGGTGGACGTGAGGTTGTCCACCAGCGCGCTCAGCTGCTTGCCGTAGCCGGCGGTGCTGCCGGTGGCGCTCGCAAACAGCCCGGAAACGCCGGCCAGGTTGCTCGCGAGTGCCGCCTTGAGCTTGCTCGAATCGACCGCCATCGTGCCGTCCTTCTGGAAAGCGACGCCGATTTCGGACAGCACCTTCATGTCGTTCGCACCGCCGGCCTGCGGCGTGGTGAGCGCCTGCCGGATGCGCGTCTGCAGGTTGCGCAGCGTCGAGTCGCCGACCAGCGCGGCGCCGGTCTTGGAGTCCTGGTCGTAGGTGGTCAGCGTGTTGGCCGTGGCCTGCAGGCTGTTGTAGGCCTTGACGAAGTCATTGACGGCCGACTCCACCGCGGCCGTGTCGGCCTGGGTCGACAGGTTGCTGGTGCCGGTCTTGAGCAGCGTCAGCGTGGTGCCCTGGATGGCTTCCTTGATGGTGTTGCTCGCGCTGGTCACGGCGATGCCGTTCACGGTGAGGTTGGCGTTCTGCCCCGCCACCGTCTGCCGCAGGTTCTGCGTGCCCGCAGGATCGTTGTTCAGCAGAGTCTGCAGCGCCGCATCGCCGGCCACCGAGACGCGCATGCTCGAGGTCTCGCCGGTCTGCGAAGAGGTCAGCACGAGCCGGTTGGGCGTGCCGCTGCCGTCGTTCACGATGCTGGCCGAGACACCGGCCTTGGCGGCGTTGATGGCGTCGCGGATGCCTGCGAGCGTGTTGTTGCTGCTGTCGATGGTGATTGGCACGGCCGTGCGCGTGGCGTCCTTGGTGAAGCCCGAACCGTTGTAGGTTCCGGTGGCCGCATCGAGCGTGCCGCCGGTGATGGCGCCGAAATCGATGGTGATGGTTCCGCTGCCGATGGCCGTGGTGGTGCTTGCCTGGCCCGCCGCAACCAGCGACTGCGGCTGCGCAAGCTGCGTCACCTCCACGGCATAGGTGCCGGCCGCGGCCGTGCTGCCGGCCGCCGCGGTCAGCACGTCAGCCGCGCTGCTCGCAGCTTTCACGCCCTGGAAGAGCGCGGGATCGGACAGCTTCCTGGCCGCGGCCTGCAGCGTGCCGAGCGAGCTTTGCAGCGTGCCGTAGGCCGAGAGCTTGCTCGTGTAGCTCACCTGGCGCTGCTGCAGCGCCACGAGCGGCTGGCTCTCCGCCGTCTGGAGCTGGGAGAGCAAGGTGCTCAGGTCGAGGTTGGAGCCAACGCCCAGGCTGCTGATCGATGCCATGTGGAGATTTCCTGATGTCTGTGAATGAGAAGGCGGCGTCCGTCAGGCTTGCTGGCTCACCAGCAGGCCGGGCGCCTTGCCCAGCACCTTGGCGATGCGCACCACTTCCTCGGAAGGGATCTGGCGGATGACCTCGCCGCTTTCCCGGTCGACCACCTTGACGATGAGCTTGTCGGTGTCCTCGTCCATCTCGAACTGGAGCCCGACCGAGCGGCTCTGCAGCAAGGCGTTGGCCTCCTTCACCGCCTGCGCGACCTGCACGGGCGTGGCTTCGTCCACGGCGTGCGATGGCGCGGCCACGGCCTCCGGGGCGGCCTTGCCGGCCGTGTGTTCGGAGAGTGCCTGCATCCACCACGGACCGTCTGCCGCAGGGCTTACGGGAATCGACATGATTTCCACCTTCTGGTCTTGATTGCTTTCGCTGTCGTCTGCGGCCTGGCCGGAGCCGGGCCGCAGGGAACAGCGCAGGCGGACCCGGGCTTTCGCCCGGACGCCTGCGCAATGCCTTTTCAGATCAACGCAGGAGCGACAGCACGCCTTGCGTGGTCTGGTTGGCCTGGGCCAGCACCGAGGTACCGGCTTGCTGCAGGATCTGTGCGCGCGTCATGTTCGACACTTCGGTTGCGTAGTCGGCGTCTTCGATGCGCGAGCGCGAGGACGACAGGTTGGTGATGGCGGTGCCCAGGTTGGAGATCACCGAGTCGAAACGGTTCTGCACCGCACCCAGCGAGCTGCGCAGGTCGTCGACTTGCTTGAGCGCCGCATCGATGGCTTCCAGGGGGCTGGCCGTCGTGCCGGTCTGCAGGCTGGCAACGGACACCTTCGTGGTGTCGACGGTGAAGGCGGCCGTGCCGGCGGTCGTGGTCGTGTCGGCGGAAGCCGGATCGATCGCGATGTAGCGGAACATGGCGGTGCCGTCGACCGCGCCGGTGAAGCCCTGGTTGATCAACGACGAGGTTTCGCCGGCGCCGGTGGGCGTGATCGAGACTTCGGCGAACAGGTTGCCGTTCTTGTCGGCCACGGTGTTGCCGGTGAGCGTGGCGCCGCCTGCGGCCAGGCCGAGCTTGGTCGACAGGTCGTCGGTGGTCTTCTCGGCCACGGTCGTGGTGGTGACGGCCGTGGTGGAACCATAGAGGGCCTGCAGCTGGGCAGCCGTGGGCGCATCGCCTGCGGCCGAACCGGTCACGCCGTCGAATGCGAAGGTGGCCGTCGCGGACGGGCCGGCAACGTTGAAGCCTTGCATGCCGAGCGTCTTCGCGCTGATTTCCTTCAGGTCGATGTCGATGGTTTCGCCGTCGTTGGCGCCGACCTGGACGGTCAGCGGCTTGGCCGACGACGAGAGAACCTTGACGCCGTTGAAGTCGGTCTGCTTCGACACGCGGTCGATTTCGCCGAGGCGCAGCTTGATTTCGTCCTGGATGGATTGCAGGTCGCTGCCCGAGTTGCTGCCGTTGGCGGCTTGCACCGACAGTTCACGAACGCGCTGCAGGTTGTTGTTCACTTCCTTGAGCGCGCCTTCCGTCGTCTGTGCCAGCGAGATGCCGTCGTTGGCATTGCGCGAGGCTTGCGTCAGGCCGCGGATGTTGGCGGTGAAGCGGTTGGCGATGGCCTGGCCGGCGGCGTCGTCCTTGGCGCTGTTGATGCGCAGGCCGGAAGACAGGCGCTGGATCGCCGTGTTCAACGACGATTGCGACGCGTTGAGGTTGTTCTGCGTGAGCAGGGAAAGGCTGTTGGTGTTGATGACTTGCGCCATGTTCGACTCCTGATAGACAAAGGTTGTGGACTCCGGCCCTCCGGCCGCAACGCTGGACCCGCTCCCACTGTGAGACTCAAGCCATCGTTGGTTCAGTTATCGGCAGGGCTTTTCAAACATTTAGAGTCCGGCGCAAAAAAAGATGCGCACCCCACGACCTCCGGGTTCAGGCGGGCAGGTTCATCACTTCCTGGTAGGCGGCCACCAGCCGGTTGCGCACCTGCAGGCCGGTCTGGAAGGCCACGTTGGCCTTCTGCAGGTCGACCATCACGTCGTTCAGCGCCACGCCGGGCTTGCCCATTTCGAAGTCCTCGGCCTGGCCGTAGGCCTTGGTCTGCGCGGTGCTGATGTTGTCGAGCGAGCGCCGGAGTTCGGCCGCAAAGCCTCCGGGCTGGGCCGCCTCGGCGGCGGGCTGCGCAATGCCGCTCTGGAGCGCGGTGGCCCGCATCTGCTGCAGGACGGATTCGATGGCGGTAATCGACATGGCGTGCTTTCTCTTCTCTCTGGTGAATCTGGATGCGGACAAGGAGGACCGAGGGCCCTCCCGCGTGTTTTCAGCGTAGCAGGGCAAGCCGCGGCGACATGCCCCCAACTGATGGCAAAACCCGCAGTTGTTCGACCAATCGAATATGGCCCGGCTGCTGAGAATCAACGCCGAACCCATAGCTCGCTGACGACACCACGGCCCCCCGGCATGACCCCAGAACATCGAAGCCTCCAGCCCCTCGCCAAGACTCCGCGCCGCCCTGTGCATCCGGCCGCGGCGGAGCTTGTGCAATGAGTTCGGCGGCACCTGCGGGCGCCAACCCGGCGCCCTCGCCCGCCTCGGCCTTCGCGGAGCGCATGCGCACCCAGCCGAAGCTGCCGCTGATCGTCGGCGCAGCCGCCATCGTCGCGGCCGCCGCGGCGTTCCTGCTCTGGAGCCGCGCACCCGACTACGGCGTGCTCTACACCAACGTGACGGACCGCGACGGCGGCGCCATCATCGCGTCGCTGCAGCAGATGAACGTGCCCTACAAGTTCGCCGAAGGCGGCGGCGCGATCCTGGTGGCGCGCGACAAGGTGCCCGAACTGCGCCTGAAGCTCGCGGCGCAGGGGCTGCCCAAGGGCGGCGGGGTCGGCTTCGAGCTGATGGACAACCAGAAGTTCGGCACCAGCAATTTCGCCGAACAGGTCAACTACCAGCGCGGGCTCGAAGGCGAGCTGGCGCGCTCGGTCGAATCGATAGGCTCGGTCGAGCAGGCGCGCATCCACCTGGCCCTGCCCAAGCCCTCGCTCTTCGTGCGCGACCAGAAGAAGCCTTCGGCCTCGGTGATCCTGACGCTGCACCGCGGCCGCAGCATCGACGAAGGCCAGGTCAGCGCCATCGTGCACATGGTTTCCAGCAGCGTGCCTGAACTGGATGCCAAGAGCGTGACCGTGGTCGACCAGCACGGCAACCTGCTGTCGGCTGCCAATGCCGGCGCGCGCGGCCTGGACGTGAGCCAGCTGAAGTACGCGCAGGAAATCGAGCAGGGCTACATCCGCCGCATCGAGGCGATCCTGCAGCCCATCGTGGGCGCGAGCAATGTGCGCGCGCAGGTGGCGGCCGACATCGATTTCTCCGTTGTCGAACGCACCGAGGAAAGCTACAAGCCGAACCAGGACCCGCGCGCCGCGGCCATCCGCAGCCAGCAGTCGAGCGAATCGATGCAGCAGGGCGCCACGCCGCCCGGCGGCGTGCCGGGCGCGCTGTCGAACCAGCCGCCGCAGACGCCGAGCGCGCCCATCACCGCGCCGCCGGCGGCTCCGAACGCTGCATCCGCGCAGGCGGCGGCCGCGGGCTCGGCGCCAGGCAGTTCGCGCAAGGACACGACGACCAACTACGAGCTCGACCGTTCGATCCGCCATGTGCAGCAAGGCGCGGGCGGCGTGAAGCGGCTGTCGGTGGCGGTGGTGGTGAACCACCGCGAGGCCGCCGACAGCGCCGGCAAGATGAGCCAGCGCGCGCTCACGCCGGCCGAGATCGAGCAGATCAGGAACCTGGCCAAGGAAGCGATGGGCTTCAGCCAGGAGCGCGGCGACTCGCTCAACGTGGTCAACAGCGCCTTCGCCCGCGAAAGCCGCGACGAGCAGGCCGGACCCGCGCGGCCGTTCTGGCGCGACCCCGCCAACCTCGGGCTCGCCATGACCATCGCGCAGTACCTGCTGATGGCCGGCCTTGCGCTGTTCGCCTGGTTTGCGGTGCTGCGGCCGCTGCTGCGCAGGCACCTCGCGCCGCCGGCCGCCCCCGCGGCCACCGCAGCGGCGGCCTCCGCCGCAGCCGATGGCTCGGCCGAGGATGAAGCGAACGCCTCGAGGGACAACGCACGGCTGCGCGAACTCGAGCGCCAGAAGGCCAACCTCGACTACGCGCACCAGACCGCCGACCAGGACCCGCGCCTGGTGGCCACGTTGATCAAGCATTGGATGAACTCATGAGCGATGCAGGCACCCGGAAGAGCGCAATCTTGCTGATGTCATTGGGCGAAGACCGCGCCGCTGCCACGCTGCACCACCTGCCGGCCACCGAAGTGCAGGCGCTGGGCGTCGCCATGGCCAAGCTGAGCCAGGTCTCCAAGGACGAGCTGGCGGCCGTGCTGGCCGAGTTCCGCATGGAGACCGAACAGCTGTCCGCGCTGCACCTGGGCTCGGGCAGCTACATCCGCGCCGTGCTGCGCAAGGCGCTCGGCGACGACCGCGCGAGCAACCTGCTCGAGGACATCCTGCAGCCCGACCAGCCGCATGGCGGCATCGAGCGGCTCAACGACCTGGAAGCCGGCGAGGTGGTGGAGCTCGTGCGCGACGAGCATCCGCAGATCCTCGCCACGCTGCTGGTCCACCTGGACCGCAAGAAGGCCTCCGAGGTGCTCGAAAGGCTGCCCGAGCGCCTGCGCCACGACGTGATCCTGCGCGTGGCCACCTTCGGCGGCGTGCAGCCGGCCGCGCTGGCCGAGCTGACCGACGTGCTCACCGAGATGCTCTCGGGCGAAGGCTTGAAGCGCAGCCGCCTGGGCGGCGTGCGGACCGCCGCGGAGATCGTCAACCTGATGAACAGCGCGCAGGAAGAAGAAGCGATCGCCCATGTGCGCGCCCACGACGAGGCGCTGGCCCAGCGCATCGTGGAGGAGATGTTCGTGTTCGAGAACCTGCTCGACCTGGAGGACCGCTACGTCCAGCGCCTGCTCAAGGACATCGAGTCCGAGTCGCTCATCGTCGCGCTCAAGGGCTCGGCGCCCGAGCTGCGCGAGAAGTTCCTCAAGAACATGTCGCAGCGCGCGGCCGAGACGCTGCGCGAGGACATCGAACTGCGCGGCCCGGTGCGTGTGTCGCAGGTCGAGACCGAGCAGAAGGCGATCCTGCAGGTCGTGCGCCGCCTGGCCGATGCCGGCGAGGTCGTCATCGCTGCGCCTGGAACCGATGACTTCGTCTGAGCTCTCCTCTGCCACGCGCCCCCGGCTGTCCGCCTGGCAGCGCTGGGAGATGGCTTCGCTGGACGCGGATGCGCTCGCGGCGCCCGCGGCCAGCATCGAAGCGCCCGCGCCGCCGCGCCCGGATCCCGCGGCCCTGGCCCGCCAGGCCGAGCTCGGGCGCCTGCGCCTGGAAGCACGCGCCACCGGCGAGGCCGAAGGCCGCCGCGAGGGCTGGGCGCAAGGCCATGCCGAAGGGCACGCCGAAGGACTGGCCGCCGGCCTGGCCGCGGCCAGCGCGCACGCCGAGCAGCTGCGCGCACTGGCCGCAGCGCTGCCGGCCGCACTGCGCAGCGCGGAAAGCGAACTGGCCGATGCCATCCTGGCGCTCGCGCTCGATGTTGCGCACCGGGTCATCCATCGCACCCTGCGCGTCGAGCCCGAGTGGGTGCTTGCGCTGGTGCAGGACCTGCTGCACACCGAACCCGCGCTGCAGGGCGAACCCCGCCTGCTGCTGCACCCCGAAGACGTGGCCCTGGTGAAGAACAGCCTCGGCAGCGAACTGCAGGCCGCCGGCTGGCAAGTGCGCGCCGACGACACCCTGGCCCGCGGCGGCTGCCGCGTGCGCTCCGCCAGCGGCGAGATGGACGCCACGCTCGCGACCCGCTGGAAGCGCGTGGCCAGTGCCTTCGGCCCCGATGCCGAACCCGATGGAGCCTGAAGCCATGCCAGCCGCCGCCAACACCGCTGCGCCCAACGCCATCAACCCGCACCTGCAGTCCTGGCTCGGCACGCTCGCGCAGGCGCGCAGCGACGTCGGCCTGTGCACGGCCATCGCCACCTCGGGCCGCCTGACGCGCGCCGTCGGCCTGGTGCTGGAGGCCGTGGGCCTGCAGCTGCCGGTCGGCAGCGACTGCCTGATCGAACTGCCGCCCGGCTATCCGCAGCGCCATGCCGAGGCCGAAGTGGTCGGCTTTGCCGGCGACCGCCTGTTCCTGATGCCGCAAAGCGAAGTGGCCGGCCTGCTGCCCGGTGCGCGCGTGTTCGCGCGGCCAGGCCCCGCACTGTCCGCGGGCGGCGCTTCCGGCGATGCGCACACCAAGCGCCTGCCGGTGGGCGAAGGCATGCTGGGCCGCGTGGTCGATGCCGCCGGACGGCCGCTCGACGGACTCGGTCCGCTCGAGGTCAGCCGCAGGGTGCCGCTGGCTGCGCCGCCGATCAATCCGCTCGCGCGTGCGCCGATCGATTCGGTGCTCGACGTGGGCGTGCGCGCCATCAACGCCATGCTCACGGTGGGCCGCGGCCAGCGCATGGGCCTGTTCGCGGGCTCGGGAGTGGGCAAGAGCGTGCTGCTGGGCATGATGGCGCGCTACACCAGCGCCGAGGTCATCGTGGTCGGCCTGATCGGCGAACGCGGCCGCGAGGTCAAGGACTTCATCGAGAACACGCTGGGCGAGGAAGGCCTGGCCCGCTCGGTGGTGGTGGCCGCGCCGGCCGACAACTCGCCACTGATGCGGCTGCAGGGCGCGGCCTATGCCACCTGCCTGGCCGAGTACTTTCGCGACCAGGGCCGCGACGTGCTGCTGATCATGGATTCGCTCACGCGCTATGCCATGGCGCAGCGCGAGATCGCGCTGGCCGTGGGCGAGCCGCCGGCCACCAAGGGCTATCCGCCCTCGGTGTTCGCCAAGCTGCCCGCGCTGGTGGAGCGGGCCGGCAACGGCGCGCGCGATGCCAATGGCCGCGGCGGCTCGATCACGGCCTTCTACACCGTGCTGTCCGAAGGCGACGACCAGCAGGACCCGATCGCCGATTCGGCGCGCGCCATTCTCGACGGCCACGTGGTGCTGTCGCGCACGCTGGCCGAGGCCGGCCACTATCCGGCAATCGACATCGAGGCCTCCATCAGCCGCGCGATGACGGCGCTGATCGAGCCTTCGCAGTTCGACACCGTGCGCCGCTTCAAGCAGGCGCTCTCGCGCTACCAGCGCAACCGCGACCTGATCAGTGTCGGCGCCTATGCGGCCGGCCACGATCCGCAGCTCGACCAGGCCATTGCGCTCTATCCGCGCATCGAAGCCTTCCTGCAGCAATCGATGCACGAGCGCTGCGACTACGCCGCGTCGATCGAGCGCATGGGCAGCCTCTTCGAATCCGCCTGATCCATTCCCCTTCAACAGGAGTTGCCATGCCGCACAAACTTCCGCTCGACACGCTCACCGACCTGGCCCGCACCAAGGCCGACGATGCGGCGCGGCAGCTCGGCCTGCTGCAGAACGCGCAAGTCGGCGCCCACCAGAAGCTGGAGCTGCTGCTGCAATACCGGCAGGACTACAGCGACCAGCTGCAGGTGCTGATGCAGAACGGCCTGCCCTCGGCCCAGTGGCACAACTACCGCAACTTCCTCGGCACGCTCGACGGCGCCATCAAGCAGCAGCAGGCCATCGCCGCGCAGGCGGCCAGCCGGCTCGACCATGGCCGCAGCGAATGGCAGCAGCACAAGCGGCGCCTCAATTCCTTCGACGCACTGGCCGAACGCGCGCGGCGTCAGGAGCTGGTGCTCGGCGCGCGGCGCGAGCAGCGCGACAGCGACGAACGCACGGCACGCAAGTTCTTCGACCGCGCCTCCCAACCGACACCCTGACGCATCCGCAACCGCCATGCCTTCCTCCATTGCCCCTTCCTTCAGCCCGAACGCGGCTGGCTCCGCGGCCTCTTCCGCGGCCTCCGGTGCACGCGGCCGCAACGCCGAGGAGCCCGGCGGCCGCAGCTTCGATGCGGCGCTGAGCCGCTCGCGCAACGCGGGCGCAGCGCAGGCGCCGGAAGACGCCGAATCGTCCGTGCTGGCAACCACGCACCGCCGAAAAGCCTCGCGCGCCGGCGATCGCAAGGACGAGCTTCCCGCCGAGCTGTTGCCCCTGTCCTTTTTCGCGCCCATGGTGGCGCCATCCGCTGCGGCCACCGCTGCGCTTGCCGCCGGCGCGCCCGCGGCGGCCTCGGCGCCGGACGGCATCCAGGCGCTGGTGCCGGGCGACGCGCCGGTGGACGCCCTGGCCAGGGATTCCGCGGACGCCGCGGCAGGCGAGACGGCCGTCGCTGCAGATACCGAAAGCGAAAGCTCCGCGCAGGCGAAGCCGGCACACGGCGCCCCCCAGGCCACGGCCACCGACGCCGCACAGCCGCAGCATGCAACCCGCGCCAGCGGCGCCGCTGCGCAGGCCGCCGCCGCGGCGCCGCCACCGGCCACCGCGGGCACGGGCACGACCGCAACCCCGGCCGCGGACGCAGCAGCGCCCGAAGCCGCAACCGGCACGGCCGCGGCTCCCGCAGCGGCCATCACCGAAGCACGCGGCGCATCCGCCGCCTCCCTCTCCGCCGATGACGACTCTGCAGCCGCACCGGCCACCGCCATGATCTCCGCCGACAAGACCGACCTGGCGGCCGCCGCATCCGACGCAGCGCCCGCCTCCACCAGCGTGCCGGCATCGATGCCGTTCACGCCGGCCGCAGCCGCCGCCGCGCGCACGAACGTGCCTGCGGCCTCGCCGCACACGCCCATCCTCAGCGTGGAGCCGTCCGTCGGCTCGGCCGCGTGGGGCAAGGCCATCGGCCACCAGGTGCTGCGCATGACCGCGGCGGGCTACCAGGTGGCCGAACTGAACCTGAACCCGGCCGGCCTCGGCCCGCTCAAGGTCACGCTCACCATGGGCGACAACCAGGCGCAGGCGATGTTCGCCTCGGCCCACGAAAGCGTGCGCAAGGCGCTCGAGGTGGCGCTGCCGCAATTGCGCGCCAGCCTTGCCGACCAGGGCATCAGCCTGGGCCAGGCTTCGGTCGGCGCTGAGGCGCATCCTTCGCCCGGACAGGGCGGCGGCTTCGGCCAGCAGCCCCAGCAGCAGGCATCGCCGCGGCAGGCCGACTACCCGGCGGCGGTCCGCGCGCAGGCCATTGCCACCGCCCAGCCGCCGCACGACACGCTGCCAACCGTGGCGCTTCGCAGGCCCAGTGCCGGCGTCGACACCTTCGCATGAGACGACGAACGCGGGATCTGAGGCCTTTTCCCGCGCTTGATCAGCCCTTCGCTTGCCCGGCACCTGGCAAAGAATAGTCCGAAACCGAATCGCTTCGCAGCTCTCATATGGCTACCAGTCCTCCTGTCGCACCCGCCCCCATTCCTTCTTCTTCCCCCGCGCGTTCATCGAAGCTGTGGATCGTGCTCCTGATCGTCGCGCTGGCCGGGGCGCTGGCCGCCGGCGGCTATTTCCTGATGCGCCAGCGCACGCCGTCCGGGCCCGCCGCGCCGGCCGCGCCGGTGCCGGAAAAGCCGATCTTCGTGACCCTCGAACCGCTGACCGTGAACGTGCAGTCCGAAGGCCGCGGACGCTTTCTGCACGTGGGCATGGCCCTCAAGGTGCGCGACGAACAGGCCAAGGCCCGCATCGTCGAATTCATGCCCGAGATCCGCAGCCGGGTGCTGCTGCTGCTGTCGAACCGCCCGCCCGAGTCGCTGGTGACGACCGAAGACAAGGCCCGGCTGGCCGAGGAGATCCGCGCCGAGCTGAGCCGCCCCCTGGGCGCCGGCCTGCCGCCGCAGGAGATCGCCAGCGTCTCGTTCAGTACCTTCGTGGTGCAGTAACCATTTCCGGACCGCCGATCCATGGCCTATGAACAAGTGCTCTCCCAGGACGAGGTCGACGCGCTGCTGCAGGGCGTCACCGGCGGCGCGCCCGAGCAGAGCGATGGCGGCGCCGCCGCGCGCACGGACGGCCTGCCGGTGTACGACCTGGGCGCGCCCGACCGCGTGGTGCGCAGCCGCATGCACACACTGGAGGTCATCAACGAGCGCTTTGCCCGGCACCTGCGCAGCTCGCTGCTGAACTTCATGCGCCGCAGCCCCGACATCTCGGTCGGGCCGGTGCACATCCAGCAGTACGGCGAATTCGTGCGCCACCTGCCGGTGCCGGCCAACATCAACATGCTGCACATGAAGCCGCTGCGCGGCACGGCGCTGTTCGTGTTCGATCCGAAGCTGGTGTTCCTGGTGGTCGACAACCTGTTCGGCAGCGACGGGCGCTACCACGTGCGCGTCGAGGGGCGCGACTTCACGCGCACCGAGCAGCGCATCATCAAGCGGCTGCTGAACCTCACGCTGCAGTGCTATGCCGACGCCTGGCAGCCGGTATTCCCGCTGAGCTTCGACTACGTGCGCGCCGAGATGCACGGCAAGCTCGCCAACATCGTCGCGCCCAACGAGGTGGTGATCAACACCACGCTGCAGATCGAGTTCGGCCCGGTGGGCGGCTTCCTGCACGTGTGCATTCCCTATTCGATGATCGAGCCGATCCGCGACCTGCTGTCCAACCCGGTGCAGGACGAGATCGAGGTCGACAAGCGCTGGGTGCGCCAGATGTCGCAGCAGATGCAAAGCGCCGACGTGGAGCTCAGCGCCGAGTTCGTCACGCTGCCCTCGACCATTGGCGAGGTGCTCAAGCTGCAGGCGGGCGACGTGCTGCCCATCGAGCTTCCCACATCGATCACCGCGCGCGTGGACGGCATTCCGGTGATGGAGTGCGGCTACGGCGTTTCGAACGAGCGCTATGCCCTGCGCGTGCTGCAGATGATCTCCCACCAAGACAACAGCGATCCGAAGAACGACCATGACTGACAACACCCCATCCACCAGCGATGCGGACGACTGGGCCAGCGCGCTGGCCGAGCAGACCGCCGCGTCCGCGCCCGCACCCGCGCCCGCCCCGGCGTTCGCTCCCGCACCCGCGCCTGCGGCCGCCCCTGCGGGCAGCCGCGTGTTCCAGCCGCTGCAGGCCATGGCGCCCGCCGCCGGCTCGCCCGTGGACGTGGAGCGCATCCTCGACGTGCCGGTGCAGCTGACGGCCGAGCTCGGCCGCACCCGCATCACCATCAAGAGCCTGCTGCAACTCTCGCAGGGCTCGGTGGTGGAACTCGACGGCCTGGCCGGCCAGCCGCTCGACGTGCTGATCAACGGCTACCTGATCGCGCAGGGCGAAGTGGTGGTGGTCAACGAGAAGTACGGCATCCGCCTGACCGACATCGTCACGCCCTCCGAGCGCATGCAGAAGCTCGGCCGGTCATGAGCCCCTTTGCCAGGCGGCTGCGGCAGGCCGCGGCTTCGATCGCGGCCGCGGCCTGCGGCCTTGCGGCCCAGGCGGCGCTCCCGACGGTGCCCACGCCCGCCGAGGCAGCGCCGGCAGTCGGCGCCTCCAGCCTGCTGCAGGCCGGCTTCGGCATGTTCGCGGTGCTGGGCCTGATCTTCCTGTGCGCCTGGGCGGCCCGCCGCTTCGGCCTGCAGCGCCTGGGCGGCGGCCAGTTCGTGAAGGTGGTCTCCAGCACCCTGGTCGGCCAGCGCGAGCGCGTGGTCGTGGTCGAAGTTGGCAGCACCTGGCTGGTGCTCGGCGTCACGGCCAGCCAGGTCAATGCGCTGCATTCGCTGCCGGCGCAGGCGATGCCAGTGACGCCGATGGAAAGCGGAACGCCCGACGCCCGCCTGGCCGGCGCGGCCGGCCTGTTCGCGCAGAAGCTGCGCGACTCGCTCGGCCTGGGGCAGCGGCCGAACCCATGATGCGCACCGCCCGCCAACGAAGCCTTCGCGGCGTCGTGCTGATGCTGCTCGCCCTGGCGCTGCCGGCGGTGGCGTGGACGCAGGGCCTGCCCGGCCTCACCAGCACGCCCGGCCCGGGCGGCAGCCAGACCTGGTCGCTCAGCGTGCAGACGCTGGTGATGCTGACCTCGCTCAGCTTCCTGCCGGCGCTGCTGCTGAGCATGACGAGCTTCACGCGCATCCTCATCGTGCTGGGCCTGCTGCGCACGGCCATCGGCACGCAGTCGTCGCCGCCCAACCAGATCCTGGTGGGCCTGTCGCTGTTCCTGACCTTCTTCGTGATGTCGCCGGTGTTCGACAAGGTCCACGACGAGGCCTACAAGCCCTTCTCCGAAAACAAGATCACGGCCGAGAAGGCGCTCGAGAAAGGCATTGCGCCGTTCAAGTCCTTCATGCTGAAGCAGACGCGCGAGAACGACCTGGCCCTGTTCGCCAGGCTCGCGAAGATCCCCGACATGCAGGGGCCGGAAGAAGTGCCGCTGCGCATCCTGCTGCCCTCCTTCGTGATCAGCGAGCTGAAGACCGCGTTCCAGATCGGCTTCACCATCTTCATCCCGTTCCTGATCATCGACCTGGTGGTGGCCAGCGTGCTCATGTCGATGGGCATGATGATGGTGCCACCCGCCTCCATCGCGCTGCCCTTCAAGCTGATGCTGTTCGTCATGGCCGACGGCTGGCAGCTGCTGATCGGCGCACTGGCCCAGAGCTTTTATCTTTAGAGGCGCGCAATGACACCCGAATCCGTCATGTCCCTGGGCAGCCAGGCCATCCACGTCTCGCTGCTGCTGGGCGCGCCGATGCTGCTGGTGGCGCTGGTGGTGGGCCTGGTCATCAGCATCTTCCAGGCCGCCACGCAGATCAACGAGGCCACGCTGTCCTTCATTCCCAAGCTGCTGGCGGTGTTCGCGGTGCTGGTGCTCGCCGGCCCCTGGATGCTGGCGCAGATGCTCGACTACATCCGCACGCTGTTCTCGAGCATTCCGCAGCTGGTCGCTTAGGATGAAACCGTGCTTTTCTGTTCGTCGCGGTTCGGAGCGCTGCCATTCAGGGCGCGCTCCCGCCGACGGGGTACCTTGCTCCGCGAATGTCCCCCGCCTTCGGCTCCTCCTTTATTTCGCTGCGCAAGGCACCCCATCGACGGGAGCGTTGGACAGAGCGGTCGTTGATCAGCTGTGCACCCAGAGCGTGCCCAGGTGCACAGGGCATCGGGTGCTCCCCGCAGCGAAATCAAGGAGGAGGCCGCAGGCCGGGGGACATTCGCGGAGGGGAGTACCCGGTGGCCTGTGCACGCGCCCTGAACAACGGCGCCCTGAACGACGGCACCCCGGACAACAGCGCCCTGAACAAGAGCGCCAAGAACCACAGCGCCAAGAACGGCAGCTCCGCAGAGCCTGACATGCCTTCCATCTTCTCCGTCACGTCGGCGGAGCTGACCGCCTGGCTCACGGCCTTCCTGTGGCCGTTCGTGCGCATGCTGGCGCTGGTCAGCACCGCGCCGGTGTTCGGCGAACCCGGCGTCGCGCGCCAGACCAAAGTGGGCATTGCCGCGCTGCTGGCCGTGGCCATTGCGCCGACGCTCGGGTCGATGCCCGCGGTGCCCGTGGTCTCCGCGGGCGGCGTGTGGATTCTCGTGCAGCAGGTGCTCATCGGCGGCGCCATCGGCTTCACCATGCGCATGGTGTTCGCGGCCGTGCTGGCCGCCGGCGAATACATCGGGCTGCAGATGGGCCTGTCGTTCGCGTCCTTCTTCGACCCCATGGCCGGCGGCGCCACCATGGTCGTCGCGCGGCTCATGCACATGCTGGCCATTCTTCTTTTTCTGGCGGTGGATGGCCACCTGCTGATGATTGCCGCACTGGCCGAGAGCTTTCACACGCTGCCCATCGCCGATGCGCCGCTGGCCGCGCAGGGCTGGATGCTGCTGGTGTCCGGGGGCGGCCGGATCTTCGCCAACGGACTGATGCTGGCGCTGCCGCTGGTGACCGCGCTGCTCACGCTCAACCTGGCCATGGGCATCCTGAACCGGGCCTCGCCGCAGTTCAGCATCTTTGCGGTGGGCTTTCCGCTGACGCTGCTGGCGGGCATCGGCATGCTGCAGCTGCTGATGCCGCAGCTCGGCGCCTTTCTCGAGCCGCGCTTTGCCGCGGGGCTGTCTTCGCTGCTCCAGCTGGCCCAGGCCCTGCGGCCCTGAGCCCTTGCATCACAGGTAGTTGAACAGCGCAATGCTGTGCAGCCGCGCAAAGGTCTGCTGGGTGGCCTTGAGCGAGGTTTCGCGCTGCAGGTATTCCGAGATGGCGCTGGCCGGGTCCAGGTCCACCAGCTCCGAGAGGTAAGCCTTGTCGGTCAGTCCGCGCGAGGCGCCGCTGGTGTCGAGCGCGTCGATCTCGTTCATGCGCGAACCGATCGACGACATGACCGTGAGCACGTTGTCGTGCGCATGGGTGATCTTGACGTTGAAGGTGCTCAGCGCGTTGAGCAGATCGGCCTGCGCCGCGTCGCCGCTGCCGGCCAGCGGCTGCTTGAGCGCCGCGACCAGCTCGCCGATGGCGGCGAATACGTCGGTGCCCGCATTGCGCGCCGTGGCCACCTGGAAGGTGTCGCCATCGGCGGGCGCCCCGCTCATCGTGATCTGCAGGCCGCCGAACGAGATGGCGGCGCCGGGCGCGTAGGCGCCGGATGCGGCCACCACGGGCGGCGTGTCCTGCGTGGCCACCGTGTAGTTGCCGCCGCTGAAGCTGATCGTGAAGTCCTTGCCGTAGTTGGCCGCACTCGCGTCGGTCACGCCCACGGCACCGAAAACGCCGGAGCCGGTGTTGCCGGCGCCCGCCGAGCTCACGTAGCCCGCACCGCCCTGCACCGACTGGAACACGCTGCGCCCGTCGTCCGTGGTCGACATCTGGCGCGACACGTCGATCTGCATCAGCCGCTGGCCCTGGTCGCCCATGTACTGGATGCCGCCGCCGGCCGCGGCCACGAAGGGCTGGCTGGCGCTCTTGAATCCCGCGAACAGGAACTGGCCGTTGCCGTCGTCGGCATTGGCCACGTTCACGAGCTGGTCCAGGTTGCCCTGCAGCGTGGTGGCCAGCGAGGCGCGGTCGGCATCCGACAGCGTGCCGTTGCCC
This sequence comes from Variovorax paradoxus, assembly GCF_030815975.1. Classification (NCBI taxonomy): domain Bacteria; kingdom Pseudomonadati; phylum Pseudomonadota; class Betaproteobacteria; order Burkholderiales; family Comamonadaceae; genus Variovorax; species Variovorax paradoxus. The sequence goes on along the minus strand of NZ_JAUSXL010000002.1, from coordinate 3,040,164 downwards.
GCCTGCACCGCGAGCGTCTTCATGTTCTGCATGATCGAGGTGGCCGACTTCAGCGCGGTCTCCTCCTGCGAGAGCGAGAGCATCGCGCGGCTGCGGCTGGTGGCGTACTGCGCCGACTCCGCCATCGACTGGCTCACGCCCAGCGCGCGCGCGGCGGCCACCGGATCGTCGGCGGCCGTCAGAAACTTGGTGCCCGCGGCGAGCTGCTGCTGAACGCGGAACAGCTGCTGCTGCTGCGAACCCAGCGCACTCATGCTCTGGGCGTAGAAGGATTGGGTGCTGATGCGCATCGCGACTCCGTAGGTTCTTCTTTAAGGACGGCCGGCTCAGCCGTGGATGCCGAGGATCGCGTCGAACATGGTCGATGCGGTCTGGATCACCTTGGCATTGGCCTGGTACATCTGCTGGTACATCAGCAGGTTGGCGGTTTCCTCGTCCTGGTTCACGCCCGAGATCGAATCGCGGCTTGCGCGGATCTGGCCCGTCACGCTTTCCTGGGTGGCCGAAGCCACGCGGATTTCCATGGCGCGGTTGCCCACCTCGCTCACCAGCTTGGCGAAGGCGCCGTTGAAGGTGGAGGTGCCGCCGTCCATCGCGGTCCTGCGCTGCAGCGCGCCGAGCAGCAGCGCGTTGCTGCCGTCGGACACGCCGCCCGCGTTCTTGCCGATGGTGAAGGTGTCGCCATCGGCTGGCGCTCCGCCGAGCTTGACCTCGATGCCGTCGAAGCGAATGGCAGCGCCGGCGGTGTAGGGCACGGCCGTGCCGGCCGGATAGTTGGTGGAGGTACCGTCGGCCAGCGTCACCGTGACTGCGGACGCGGCCGGAAAGCCCGACAGGGTGTTGGCCGCGGCGTCGTAGGCGAGCGTGACCGTCGCGGCCAGCGGGGCGGCCAGGTAGGCCGCATCGACGACGGCCGGGCTCAGGGCGCCGGTGCCCTTGTTGCCCACTGTCTTGCCCGTGACCAGCGGCGACGCGGCGGCCACCTTGGCCGTGTCGTGCACCAGCACGTCCATGTCGCGCGCGCCGGTGCGCGTCGGCTGCACCAGGAAGGAATCGCCGGCCTGCGCGGTGCCGCTGGCCACCGACAGGCTCACGCCGTCGAAGCTGGCGGGAAAGGTGGTGAAGTCGCCCATCGACTGTTTGTCGGACAGCCGCGTGACGCTGTACGTGAGCGTGCCCGCCACGTCCTTCACCTGCACCGAATAGTCGCTGGTCGTGAGCTGCGAGGTGTCGTCCACGCTGGCGCCCAGCACCATGTCGCCCGCGTTGCGGGCGTTGGAAAACACGCCCGGAACGGCTTGCGAGAAGAAGTCGGTGCCCAGCACGCCGTTCAGGTCGACGCCGAGCTTGTGCTGGTCGTTGAACTCGCTGCCCAGCGCCATGGCCAGGCGGCCGATGGCGTTCTGCGCGCTGGTGAGCGTTTCGGCGCGGAAGGCCAGCAGCCCGCCCAGCGATCCGCCGGTGAGCACGTTGTCCTTGAGCTCGGACACCGTGCCGGTGAGGCCGACCAGCGCCACCGCCTTGCGCGTGGGGTCCGCGGCGGACGCAACGGCCTGCAGCTTCGCGGCCCGGTCACCCAGCACCAGCGTCTGCCCGTTGCCGATGAAGACGTTGTACTGGCCGCTGTCCTGCGCCAGCACCTTCACTTCGACGATCTTGCCGAGTTCGCTCACCAGCTGGTCGCGCTGGTCCATCAGGTCGTTGGGCGGCTGGCCGCCGGCCATGGCGCCAAGCTGGCTGATCTGCTGGTTCAGGCTCGCGATCTGAGTGGCATAGGTGTTGATCTGCGCGGCGCTGCCTTCGATCTGGTCGTTGACCGAGCTGTTCAGGTCCGTGAGGTACTGGTCGGTGGAGCGGAATTTGTTGGCCATCGTCTGCGCCGCGCTGATGAGCTGCTGGCGCGCGGCCGGATCGGCCGGCGTGTTGGCCACGCCCTGCACGCTGGCGAAGAAGCTCTGCATCAACGGCGTGAGGCCCGCGGTCTTGTCGGCCAGCAGCGAGTCGATGCGGTTGATCTGCGAACCGTAGCTGGCGAGCGCCGCGCCCGCGGCTTCGGCGCCGTTGAGCTGGGCCGTGAGATAGCTGTCGTAGCTGCGCTGCACCGTGGTGACGCGCGCGCCGCTCCCGATGAACCCTGCGCCGGTCATCGTGCCGCCGTTCGAGGAGACCAGCGCGGTCTGCCGGCTGTAGCCGGCGGTGTACACATTGGCCGTGTTGTGGGCCGTGGTCATGAGCGCGGTTCGCGCGACGCTCAGGCCGGACAGGCCCGTTTGGAACATCGACATGAGGCTTTACCTGTAAAACGTTTCTTGTTGGCGCCAGGCATCGCTTGCGATGCCTGCTTCCTGTCTATCGGCAGGCGGCGCGGAAAATGAAGTGCCGGCGCGACATTTCGGCTTGTTGCACTTTCAGGCGGCGCACCGGAAGACGCTGACCGACTCCACCAGGCTGGCGGCCTGCTCCTGCATCGACTGCGCCGCGGCCGCGGCCTCTTCCACCAGCGCCGCGTTCTGCTGCGTCACCTGGTCCATCTGCGCAATCGCCTGGTTCACCTGCTCGATGCCCGTGCTCTGCTCCTGGCTGGCGGCCGTGATCTCGCCCATGATGTCGGTCACGCGCTTCACGCTGTCGACGATCTCGTCCATCGTGCGGCCCGCCTCGGCCACCTGGCGGCTGCCGGCCTCGACCTTGTCGACCGAGTCATCGATCAGGCCCTTGATTTCCTTGGCGGCTGCGCCCGAGCGCTGCGCGAGGTTTCTCACCTCGGAGGCCACCACCGCGAAGCCGCGGCCCTGCTCGCCCGCACGCGCCGCTTCGACCGCCGCATTCAACGCCAGGATGTTGGTCTGGAAGGCGATGCCGTCGATCACGCCGATGATGTCGACGATCTTTTTCGAAGAGGCATTGATCGACGCCATGGTGTCGACCACCTGCCCCACCACGCCGCCGCCCTTCACAGCCACCTCGGAGGCCGAGAGCGCGAGCTGATTGGCCTGGCGTGCGTTGTCGGCGTTCTGCTTGACCGTGGATGTGAGTTCTTCCATCGACGCCGCCGTCTGTTCGAGCGAGCTGGCCTGCTCCTCGGTGCGCGCCGACAAGTCCCGGTTGCCGGCCGCGATCTGCCCCGAAGCGGTCGCGATCGTGTCGGTGCCCTGGCGCACTTCGCCCACCACCTTGGCCAGGCTCTCGTTCATGTGCTTGAGCGCCTGCATGAGCTGGCCGGTCTCGTCGCGCGAGCCGGCCTCGATGATGGCGCTGAGGTCGCCGCCTGCCACCGTCTCGGCCACCTTGACCGCGCGGCCCAGGGGCCGCGTGACGCTGCGGGCGATCAGGAAGGCGCAGGCCGTGCCGATCAGCAGCGTGAGCGCCGTCAGCACGACGCGCAGGTTGAAGCCTCGCTCGTTGGCCTCGTCGATCGCATGGCTCATGTCGTCGATCGCCTTGCGCTCGAGGGCCAGCAGTTCGAGCACGCGGCCTTCATAGGCCTTGGCAGCCGGCTGGAAGGTGTTCTTGAAAACGGCCTCCGCTTCGCCCGGGGTGCCGCTGGCCTTCGCCTTCTGCACGGCGTCCTTGGCGGACTGGTATTTGGCCCGCAGCTCGACGATGGACTTGAAGGTCGACTTCTCGAGATCGGTCACCAGCAGGGCCTCGACCTTGGCCATGGTTTCGCCGCCCTTCTTGACGCTGTCGGAGATGACATCGGCAAAGGTGACAGGAAGCGCCTCGTCGGTGGTCCGGGCAATCATCGCGGTGCGCGCGATGGCCGAGTAGGTCAGCACGTACCAGTCGGCGATGAGCCGTTCCTTCGCGAGCGGGCTCTGCATCATCTGGCGGGTGGCCTCGGCGTTGCTTCGGGCTGTGTTCAGGGCGAACGCGGCCGAGATCAGGGTCAGGGCGAGAACCACGCCGAAGCCGAGGGCCAGGCGAGTTCCGATGCGCATATTGGAAAGGAAGTTCATCGTTGAATACCGAATGGAAGTGAAGGAGGCGCGCGAAGCGGAAAGGGCGCGGCCTCAGGCCGGCGCCACCTCGGGCGCGTGGTAATGGACAGGACTGGTTTGCCGCAAGGCGGTTGCGGCTTGGCGCGGCGGGCCGTTGAGCTTGAACACGCTCACGGCCTCGACCAGGCTCGCGGCCTGCTCCTGCATCGACTGCGCCGCGGCGGCGGCTTCTTCGACCAGCGCCGCGTTCTGCTGCGTCACCTGGTCCATCTGCGCGATCGCCTGGTTCACCTGCTCGATGCCCGTGCTCTGCTCCTGGCTCGCTGCCGTGATCTCTCCGATGATGTCGGTCACGCGTTTCACGCTGCCCACGATCTCGGCCATGGTCTTGCCGGCTTCGCCCACCAGTTGGCTGCCGGTGTTGACCTTGCCCACGGAGTCATCGATCAGGCCCTTGATTTCCTTGGCGGCTGCGCCCGAGCGCTGCGCGAGGCTTCTCACCTCGGAGGCCACCACCGCAAAGCCGCGGCCTTGTTCACCTGCACGAGCAGCTTCCACCGCCGCATTCAACGCGAGGATGTTGGTCTGGAACGCAATGCCGTCGATCACGCCGATGATGTCGACGATCTTCTTGGATGACGCATTGATCGAGGCCATGGTGTCGACCACCTGGCCCACGACATTGCCGCCCTTCACGGCCACCTCGGAAGCCGAAAGCGCGAGCTGGTTGGCTTGCCGCGCGTTGTCGGCGTTCTGCTTGACCGTGCTCGTGAGTTCTTCCATCGAGGCGGCCGTCTGTTCCAGCGAGCTGGCCTGCTCCTCGGTGCGCGAAGACAGGTCCTGGTTGCCCGCGGCGATCTCGCCCGAGGCGGTGGCGATCGCATCGGTGCCCTGGCGCACGCCGCTCACCACCTTGGCAAGGCCGCCGCGCATCGATTCGACGGCCCGCGTGATGACACCGATCTCGTCGCGGCGATCGGAAGACAGCGGCCGGGTCAGGTCGCCGTGGCCGATCGCCTGCACATGCTCGCTCAGCATGCGGAGCGGCCGCACCATGCGCCGGATGAAGACGATCAGCGCCGCGCCCAGCAGCAGCGCGGCCAGCGCAATGACGCCGCCGAGCAGGCGCATCTCGCGGTAGAGATCGGCCATCACTTCCGAGGCGGGAACTTCCGCCACCACCAGCCAGCCGGTCGCATCGCTCCTGCTCACGGAGGCATAGCGCCGTCCCGTCTGCGCCGGCAGGAGCACCGCGGGCGCATCGTCGATCCACGAGGCCTCTTCGCCCTTCAGGCGGGCGAGCCACTCTGCCGGACCTGCGCCCTGCAGGACCTCGGAGAGCTTCTTTCCGGCCGCCGACGGATGGAACACCAGCGTGGCGGCAGCCGGGTCTGCACCCGGGTTGACGATGTAGAGCCCGCCCGTGTCGAAGATCCGGCTCTGGCCCACCGCTTCGCCAAGGGAGGCCTGCTGCTGCGAGATGTCCAGGCCGATGTAGAGCACGGCGACGATCTGTCCCGCGGCATCGCGCACCGGCTCGTAGACCGTCATGAAGGGGCGTCCGAACAGGGCGACGCGGCCGACGAATTTCCTGCCCGAGCGCAGCACCGGATACGCGGCGCTCTTGCGGTCGAGCAGCGTTCCGATGGCGCGCTCGCCGTTCTCCTTCTTGACCGAGGTCGTGATGCGGCGGAAGTCTTCGCCCTGCACCACGAACACCGTGGCGTTGGCACCGGGAAAATCCCGCGCAAAGGCATCCACCTCGCTCGTGCTCGCGCCATTGATCTGCGTGCCGTTGCTGCTCACGATGCCTTGGACCGCATCTTCGACAACAAAATTGGCCGCGAACTGGCGCCGGAAGACGCCGTACGCGTTCTCCGCGGTCAACTGCATGGTGCGGTCGAAGATGTCGAGCGACTGGGCAATCGCTTCGGCCTTGGCATTGGCGTATTGCACGGCACTGCGCTGCTGCTGCGCAGAGCCGATCGCATAGAACGCCGCAAGCAGGAGCACCGTCACCAGAAGAATCGCAAAGGTGGCCCTGAGGGTGAGTGTGCGCGCCAGCGGGACGAAGGGGTGCCGTGGCTGGGACGAGTCCGGGCTGGGGGCTTTCATCAGGGTTCTCCTTCTGGTTCAGAACTCGGTCCAGTCGCCGGCGGCGCCGCCGGCCAGCGTCAGCGGCGAGGCGGAGGCCATGGCTTCCTTCTTGCGTGGCTTCGCGAGCGGCCGGGCCGGCGTTTCGGGCGTGCGCGGTGCATGCATGTCGGTGGCTGGCGCCCCGCCTTCGAGCCTGAACACGCTCACGGCCCCGACCAGGCTCGCGGCCTGCTCCTGCATCGACTGCGCCGCGGCGGCGGCTTCTTCGACCAGCGCCGCGTTCTGCTGCGTCACCTGGTCCATCTGCGCGATCGCCTGGTTCACCTGCTCGATGCCCGTGCTCTGCTCCTGGCTCGCTGCCGTGATCTCTCCGATGATGTCGGTCACGCGTTTCACGCTGCCCACGATCTCGGCCATGGTCTTGCCGGCTTCGCCCACCAGTTGGCTGCCGGTGTTGACCTTGCCCACGGAGTCATCGATCAGGCCCTTGATTTCCTTGGCGGCCGCGCCCGAGCGCTGCGCGAGGCTTCTCACCTCGGAGGCCACCACCGCGAAGCCGCGGCCCTGCTCGCCGGCTCTTGCGGCCTCGACAGCGGCGTTGAGCGCCAGGATGTTGGTCTGGAACGCGATGCCGTCGATCACGCCGATGATGTCGACGATCTTCTTGGACGACGCATTGATCGAGGCCATGGTGTCCACCACCTGGCCCACGACATTGCCGCCCTTCACGGCCACCTCGGAAGCCGAAAGCGCGAGCTGGTTGGCTTGCCGCGCGTTGTCGGCGTTCTGCTTGACCGTGCTCGTGAGTTCTTCCATCGAGGCGGCCGTCTGTTCCAGCGAGCTGGCCTGCTCCTCGGTGCGCGAAGACAGGTCCTGGTTGCCCGCGGCGATCTCGCCCGAGGCGGTGGCGATCGCGTCGCTCGACGTCTTGATCCGCACCACGACCTCGGTCAGCTGGTCCTGCATGCGCTTGATCGAGAACAGCAGGCTGCCGGCACGGGCCGAGCGGGCCTGCACGCCTTCGGTCAGGTCGCCGCTCGCGATGCGGCCGACCACATCGGCGGCGTAGCCGGGCTCGCCGCCCAGTTGCCGCGCCAGCAGCCGTGCCACCACCACGCCGAGCCCCACGCTGATGGCAATGCCGGCCAGCGCCATCAGCACCATCAGGAGCCGCGAGGTCTTGAAGGTGCGCGCGGCGTCCTCCATGCCGTCCCGTGCCTGCTGGTCGCTGTAGGCCACCATGCGCTGGAGCACTTTCTCCAGCGCGCGCGATTCCTTCAGCAACTGCTCGCTTTCCTGGGGCACGCTGCCTTCGAACTGCGAGCTGTCCAGCGACTGCCTGGCGATCAGGTCGACAAAATCGAACAGATGCTTCTTCAGCGGCGGCATCAGGCGCTGGTACTGCTCGCTGAGTTCGCGGCCCTCGGGCGTCTCTTCGAGCAGGGGCTTGACCTCGGCCACGTTCGATTCGAGCGACTTCACCGCGTTCTTCAGCTCCGTGAAGCCGGTGTTGCGCTCGCCCTTGGTTCCAGCCGACAGCAGGCCCATCTGGGCGCGGCTGGCGTCGAGCAGGTGGATGTTGGCCGCCTGCACGGCCTTGATCGCGCGCAGGTCGTGGCTGTAGAGGTTTTCAGTCGAGGCGTTGATGCGCCCCATGTGAAAGATGCCGAGCCCGCCCACCGCGGCGCCCACCGCCGCGACCACGAGAAAGCTGAGAACCAGCTTGGCGGCGACACGAAGCTCGAGGAACCATTTCATTTTTCTTTTTCCTGCGGTGCGTTAGAACTCGGTCCAGTCGCCCGGCGCGGCGGCATGGGCCGCGGCGAGCTTCGGAACGGAACGGGTGCCGGCTGCGCGCGTCCCTGCCGGCCGGGCGGGAGCCTTCAGCGCAGGCACCGCCCTGCGCGGCGGCAGCGCCGGCTGGACCCGGGCCTGCATCTGAACGAGCGCGCGGGGCGCGTTGTCGCTGTCGAGCTTGAACACGCTGACCGACGCCACCAGGCTGGCGGCCTGCTCCTGCATCGACTGCGCCGCCGCTGCCGCTTCTTCCACCAGCGCCGCGTTCTGCTGCGTCACCTGGTCCATCTGCGCAATCGCCTGGTTCACCTGCTCGATGCCCGTGCTCTGCTCCTGGCTGGCGGCCGTAATCTCGCCCATGATGTCGGTCACGCGCTTCACGCTGTCGACGATCTCGTCCATCGTGCGGCCCGCCTCGGCCACCTGGCGGCTGCCGGCCTCGACCTTGTCGACCGAGTCGTCGATCAGGCCCTTGATCTCCTTGGCCGCTGCACCTGAACGCTGGGCCAGATTGCGGACCTCGGAAGCGACGACCGCGAAGCCGCGGCCCTGCTCGCCCGCACGCGCCGCTTCGACCGCCGCATTCAAGGCCAGGATGTTGGTCTGGAAGGCGATGCCGTCGATCACGCCGATGATGTCGACGATCTTTTTCGAGGAGCTGTTGATGGAGCCCATGGTGTCCACCACCTGGCTGACCACGCCACCGCCGCGCACGGCGACTTCGGACGCCGAGAGCGCGAGCTGATTGGCTTGCCGCGCGTTGTCGGCGTTCTGCTTGACCGTGCTCGTGAGTTCTTCCATCGAGGCCGCGGTCTGCTCCAGCGAGCTGGCCTGCTCCTCGGTGCGCGAGGACAGATCCTGGTTGCCGGCCGCGATCTGGCCCGAAGCCGTCGCGATCGCATCGGTGCCCTGACGCACTTCACCCACCACCTTGGCCAGGCTGCCGTTCATGCCCTTGAGCGCATGCATCAACTGGCCGGTTTCGTCCTTCGTCGTCACTTCGATGCGGCTGGTCAGGTCACCGGCGGCAACCGCTTCGGCCACCTCGACGGCACGGCGCAGCGGATGCGTGATGCTGCGCACCAGCAGCCAGGCGAGCACCAGGCCCAGGCCCAGCGACAGCGCGCCGAAGATGACCAGCATCAGGCTGGTGCTGGCGCGCATCTGCTTGCTGCGCTCGGCCGCAGCGTCGAGCAGCGCGCGTTCCGTATCCACCATCTGCTGCACGCCCGCGAGATAGCTGCGCGACGTGGGCTCGAAGCGTTCGTTGAAGGTTCGGTTGGCGCCTTCCATGTCGCCCGCCAGCTTGGCCTTGCTGACTTCCTCGCGGGCCGCGAGGTAGGCTTTGCGCAGCTCGCCGACCTTCTCGAACACCTGCTTCTTTTCCGGCGTGTCCATCTGGTCCTCGATGAACTTCTGCAGATCGTTGGTGTCCTTGATGGAGGTGGCCGTGGCCGGCGCGAAGTAGGCGATCAGGCTCGAATCGCTGCTCTTGGCGATGGCCGCGGCACGCTGCACGCCCGCGGTGGTGTGGCGCAGCCAGTCGGAGCCGGCGCGTTCGGTCTTGATGTTCTTCTCGACCATCGTGTTGATTTCCTCGCCGAGCTGCCGCAGCTTCAGCACGGCAAGCACGCTGCTCGTGAGAGACAGGGCGAGGATGACGCCGATCACGACGGCCAGCCGCTTGCCTATGGAAATATTGCTCAGAAACATGCTCATGACTCCGGAAGATCAGGAAAGGGCAAGCACGCAACACGCGCACTTGCCGCAGGAAAGGGTTGCGCGGGCCGGTCGATTTCTCCGGGGCCGCGGTGGCATCAGGCAGCGATCTTTTCGACCAGGCCCATCTCGTCGCTGGACATCAGCCGGTCGATGTCCACCAGGATCAGCATCCGCTCGTCCAGCGTGCCCAGCCCGATCAGGTAGTCGGTGTCCAGCACCGAGCCCATCTCCGGCGCCGGCTTGATCTGCTCCGCGCTCAAGGTGATCACGTCCGACACGCTGTCCACCACCATGCCCACCACGCGCCCTGCGATGTTCAGCACGATCACCACTGTGAACTGGTCGTAGCTCGGCGTGCCCAGCTTGAACTTGATGCGCATATCGATGATCGGCACGATGATTCCGCGCAGGTTCACCACGCCCTTGATGTATTCCGGCGCGTTCGCAATGCGCGTCACCGCGTCGTAGCCGCGCAGCTCCTGCACCTTCTGGATGTCGATGCCGTACTCCTCCTGGCCCAGCGTGAAGGAAAGGAATTCCAGTGGCCGGCCCGGACGTGAAGGGGCGGCGTTGCGGGTGTCGGTGGCTTGTTGGGATGGGGTTGTGCTCATCGGGAAATCTGTTGCTGTTGGCTAGAACTCGGGCCACCCGCCACCGGCTGCACCGGCCATGGCCAGCTGCGGGGATGCGGGTGCTTCTTGGGTCTTCTTGCCCGGCGCGAGGCGTCGGGATTTCGGGGCGGCGGAAGCGCGCGGTGAATTCGCCAGTGCCATTGCAGGGGCGCTGCCGCCTTCGATCTTGAACACGCTGACCGACTCCACCAGGCTGGCGGCCTGCTCCTGCATCGACTGCGCCGCGGCTGCTGCCTCTTCGACCAGCGCCGCGTTCTGCTGCGTCACCTGGTCCATCTGCGCAATCGCCTGGTTCACCTGCTCGATGCCGGTGCTCTGCTCCTGGCTGGCTGCCGTGATCTCGCCCATGATGTCGGTCACGCGTTTCACGCTGTCGACGATCTCGTCCATCGTGCGGCCCGCTTCGGCCACCTGGCGGCTGCCGGCTTCGACCTTGTCGACCGAGTCGTCGATCAGGCCCTTGATCTCCTTGGCCGCTGCACCTGAACGCTGGGCCAGATTGCGGACCTCGGAAGCGACGACCGCGAAGCCGCGGCCCTGCTCACCCGCACGCGCGGCTTCGACCGCTGCATTCAAGGCCAAGATGTTGGTCTGGAACGCGATGCCATCGATCACGCCGATGATGTCGACGATCTTCTTGGACGACGCGTTGATCGACGCCATGGTGTCGACCACCTGCCCCACCACGCCGCCGCCCTTCACAGCCACCTCGGAGGCCGAGAGCGCGAGCTGATTGGCCTGGCGTGCGTTGTCGGCGTTCTGCTTCACGGTGCTCGTGAGTTCTTCCATCGAGGCTGCCGTCTGTTCCAGAGAGCTGGCCTGCTCCTCGGTGCGCGCCGACAAGTCCCGGTTGCCGGCCGCGATCTGCCCCGAAGCGGTCGCGATCGTGTCGGTGCCCTGGCGCACTTCGCCCACCACCTTGGCCAGGCTGGCGCGCATGGCCTGGACCGCATGCAGCAGGCTCGCCTGGTCGCCGCGCTTCAGGTCGATCCGGACCGCCAGGTCGCCCTCGGCGATGCGGCGCGCGATGCCGGCCGTGACCGCGGGTTCGCCGCCGAGCTGCTTCAGCAGGCCGCGCGAGATCGCCCAGCCGATCGCGAAGAGTGCCGCGGCCAGCACCAGCGCGCTGATCGACAGGCCGATGACCCGGCCCATGATCGTTGCCTGCACCGTGTCCACGTAGACGCCCGAGCCGATGATCCAGCCCCAGGGCTCGAACCCCTTCACGTAGGAGATCTTGGGCACCGGCTTGTCGCTGCCCGGCTTGGCCCAGAGGTAGGGAACGAAACCTGCACCGTGGGCCTTGACGGTGTCGACGAACGCGACGAACAGCCGCTTGCCGGTGGCATCCTTGTTGGAGGAAAGATCCTTGTTCTCGAGTGCCGGGCTGATCGGGTGCATCAGCATGCGCGGCTGCATGTCGTTGATCCAGAAATACTCGCTGCCGCTGTAGCGCAGGCCGCGGATCGCCTGCATCGCCTGCTCCTTCGCCTGCGGCTCGGTCAGCGTGCCCGCGGCCGCGAGCGCGTGGTAATGAACCAGCAGGCCATGCGCGCTTTCCACCACCTGGCGCACGCTGGCCTGCCGCTCGTCCAGGATGAGCTTGCGCTCCGAAATCAGGAAAAGAGCCGTCAAGGCCGCCACGCCCACAATGGCGCTGGCCGTGAGCAACCCGAGCTTCTGGCCGATGCTCAGGACGCGGGGATTCAAACGGTTGGACATGGTCTCTTCCTTGGGTGGAGGTCTTTTGTGCGGTGCTCTATCGACAGGTTTATCGGCATCCGCGCGCAAGACTTGAGGCCCTCAGCTCAAAATTCCGTCCAATCGCCACTCGCCGTGGCGGCCGCGGCCAGTTGCGGGGCCGCGGCGGCCTCGCTCTTTCTGGCTGGCGCCGGCCGCAAGGCCTTCGAAATAGCCTGGGAAGGCCGCAGTGCCGCCGGAGTGGTGAATGCAAGTTCAGAACGAAGGGCCTGCGTTCCGGGCTCCAGCCTGAACACGCTGACGGCCCCGACCAGGCTCGCGGCCTGCTCCTGCATCGACTGCGCCGCGGCTGCCGCCTCTTCCACCAGCGCCGCGTTCTGCTGCGTCACCTGGTCCATCTGCGCGATCGCCTGGTTCACCTGCTCGATGCCCGTGCTTTGCTCCTGGCTCGCCGCGGTGATCTCCCCGATGATGTCGGTCACGCGCTTCACGCTGCCCACGATCTCGGCCATGGTCTTGCCGGCTTCGCCCACCAGTTGGCTGCCGGTGTTGACCTTGCCCACGGAGTCGTCGATCAGGCCCTTGATTTCCTTGGCCGCCGCGGCCGAGCGTTGCGCGAGGCTGCGCACTTCGGAAGCGACGACCGCGAAGCCGCGGCCTTGTTCGCCGGCACGCGCGGCTTCCACCGCTGCATTCAGCGCCAGGATGTTGGTCTGGAACGCGATGCCGTCGATCACGCCGATGATGTCGACGATCTTCTTGGACGACGCATTGATCGAGGCCATGGTGTCCACCACCTGGCCCACGACATTGCCGCCCTTCACAGCCACCTCGGAAGCCGAGAGCGCGAGCTGGTTGGCTTGCCGCGCGTTGTCGGCGTTCTGCTTGACCGTGCTCGTGAGTTCTTCCATCGAGGCTGCCGTCTGCTCGAGCGAGCTGGCCTGCTCCTCGGTGCGCGAAGACAGGTCCTGGTTGCCCGCGGCAATCTGGCCCGAGGCGGTGGCGATCGCGTCGGTGCCCTGGCGCACGCCGCTCACCACGGTGGCCAGGCTCGCATTCATGTTCTTCAATGCCAGCATCAGCTGGCCTGTCTCGTCGCGGGACGACGATTCGATGCGGCTGGTGAGATCGCCGTCCGCCACGGTCCGAGCCACACGCACGGCCTCGTTCAGCGGGCGCGTGATGCTGCGGGTCAGGAGCCATGCCAGCACGGCGCCGAGCAGCAGCGCGGCCACGGCCAGCACGATCACGTTCATGCGGCCCGCACGGTTCAGGCTGTCCACGGCGTCGGCGGCCTTGTCGATCCGCTCGGCCTGGTGCGTCAGCATGCCGCGGATGCTCGCGTCGTAGACCTCGAGCATCGGCACCAGCTTGTCGTTGGTGAGCCGGGCCGCCTCGTCCTGCTTGCCTTCGGCCTTGAGCTTGAGGATGGAATTGCGCAAGCCCACGTACTGGGTGCGCTTGTCCTTGATGTCGGCGCTGATCGCCTGCTCCTCGGGCGAATCCAGCATCGCTTCGAGCTTCGCCTGGGTCTCGGAAATTGCCGCGCTGGTCTTGCTCATCTGCTTCTGCAGGTACTCCTGGACTTCCGCGTCGTTGCTCTTGACCAGTGCAAAGGTGCGCACGCTGTTGCTGCTGGTGTTGAGCAGCCAGTTGGCGGCCAGGCGCTCCTTCACGAGCGAGCGCTGCACCATCTCCTGCACCGCGTCGCCCACGCCCTGCAGGCGAAACACACCGATGCCCGCGATGCACGCCATGAGCGCGAGCACCAGCGCAAAGCCGATGCCCAGGCGGGTGCCGATCTTCAGGTTTTTCATGCCGATTGCTCCATGCGTGCCATGTCAGACGACCTTCTCGATCAGGCCCATCTCGTCGCTGGACATCAGCCGGTCGATGTCCACCAGGATCAGCATCCGCTCGTCCAGCGTGCCCAGACCGATCAGGTAGTCGGTGTCCAGCACCGAGCCCATCTCCGGCGCCGGCTTGATCTGCTCCGCGCTCAAGGTGATCACGTCCGACACGCTGTCCACCACCATGCCCACCACGCGCCCTGCGATGTTCAGCACGATCACCACCGTGAACTGGTCGTAGCTCGGCGTGCCCAGCTTGAACTTGATGCGCATGTCGATGATCGGGACGATGATTCCGCGCAGGTTCACCACGCCCTTGATGTATTCCGGCGCGTTCGCAATGCGCGTCACCGCGTCGTAGCCGCGCAGCTCCTGCACCTTCTGGATGTCGATGCCGTACTCCTCCTGGCCCAGCGTGAAGGTCACGACCTCCAGCCGGCTCGAGGTAGCAGGCGCTGCGGCGCCGCGATGTGGTGGGGGGGTCATGATCTCTGCCATATAAATTCCTTCTTCAGCTGAACTTCTGCATGATGCGAACGAGCTTCTGCCCGTACTGCGGATCGGTGGCATAGCCGGCCTTCTGCAGGCCGTGCGCGGCTTCGGCCGGCGTGTCGGCCGCCAGCACGTTGGCGTAGCGCGGATTGCGCGTGATGAACCGGGCGTAGTCGGTAAAGGCCTCGTCGTAGGAGCCATAGGCCCTGAACTTCGCACGCACGCGCTGCGCTTCGCCGTCCACGTATTCGGTGGTGGTGGTTTCCACCACCGGCCCCTTCCAGCCGCGGTCGGCCTTGATGCCGAACAGGTTGAAGCTCTGGGCGCCGTCGTCGGCGCGGATCTCGCGCTTGCCCCAGCCCGATTCGAGCGCGGCCTGCGCGAGGATCAGCGGCGCGGGCACGCCGCTGGCCTCGCTCGCCACCTGCGCGGAGCCGCCCATGCGCTGCACGAAGCCGTCGACGCTGCCCTGCAGCGATGCCACGGCGCCCGCGGCGGAGCGGTCGCTGTTGCGCTGGTAGATGCCCAGGTCCACCGATGCAGCCGACGGCCTTGCCGGTATGGATGGCGACGGCGACGAGCCGAGCGGAATGCCCGACTGCGGCGTGAGCGCGATGCCCGCGCGCGGCGCGAGCGGCATGCCTTCGCTGCCGCTGCCGTCGCTTTCGCCCGAGGGCGCGGCGCGGCCGAGCTGCGCGAGCATTGCCTCGGCCAGGCCCACGCCGCGCCCCGAGAGGTTCTGCGCGAGCTGCTGGTCGAGCATCGACATGTAGACCTTCTCGTCGCGGTTCTCGAACAGCCCGCTCGACGGCGTGGCCTCGCGCATGCTCTTGAGCACCATGTTCATGAATAGCGCCTCGAACTGGCGCGACACCTGCTTCAGGCCCTCTTCGGGCGAAGTGCGCACGGTGTGCCGCAAGGCATCGACGCTCTGCACGTCGAGTACAAGGCGCTGGTCCAGCGCGCCGCTTCTGGTTTCGGTGATGGCCATGCCGGTGCTCAGATGATTTCGAGCTCGGCGCGCAGCGCGCCGGCGGATTTCATGGCCTGCAGGATGGAGACCAGGTCCTGCGGATTGGCGCCCAGGCTGTTCAGGCCCTTGATCACGTCGGCCAGCGAAGCACCGCCGCGCACCATCTGCAAGGCGCCGCCGCCCTGGTTGATGGAGATCTGGGAGGTCTGCCCGACCACGGTCTGTCCGCCGGAAAATGCGTTGGGCTGGCTCACCACGGGCTCGGTGTTGATGACCACCGACAGATTGCCGTGCGCCACCGCGCAGTCGTTCACGCGCACCGCCTGGTTCATGACCACGGAGCCGGTGCGCGCATTGACGACCACGCGCGCGACCGCCTGCGTCGGCGTGACTTCGAGGCTTTCGAGCCGCGCGAGAAAGCCCACCCGCTCCTGCGGCGCGGGCGCCCGCACCTGGATCACGCGGGCGTCGAGCGCCTGCGCGGTGCCCGGGCCGAACTGCCGGTTGATGGCGTCGGCCGCCTGCTGCACCGTGCCGAAATCGGATCGGTTGAGTTCGAGCGTGAAGCTGCTCTCGCCGCCCACCGGCGCCTCGACGCCGCGCTCCACCAGCGCGCCGGCCGGAATGCGGCCCGAGCTGAGCTGGTTGATCTGGGCCTTGCTGCCGCCGGCCGACGCGCCCGCACCGCCGACCACCATGTTGCCCTGTGCGATCGCATAGACCTGGCCGTCCACACCCTTGAGCGGTGTCATCAGCAGCGTGCCGCCGCGCAGGCTCTTGGCGTTGCCCATCGAGGACACCGTCACGTCGATGTTCTGGCCGGGCCGCGCGAACGAAGGCAGCGTGGCCGTGACCATCACCGCCGCCACGTTCTTGAGCTGCATGTTCACGCCCTGCGGAATCGTGATGCCCAGCTGCTGCAGCATGTTGTTGAGGCTCTGCGTGGTGAACGGCGTCTGCATCGTCTGGTCGCCCGTGCCGTCGAGCCCGACCATGAGGCCATAGCCGATCAGCGGGTTGTCGCGCACGCCCTGGATGCTCGCCAGTTCTTTCAGCCGTTCCGCATGAACGGGTGAGTGCAGGGCCACGGCGCACAGCGCCAGCAGGCCGGTCCGACGCGCGGTATTCCAGATATTTTTCATGGTGCTAGAACGGCATGACATTCAAGAAGATGCGCTGCATCCAGCCCATGTGCTGCGCCTCGTCGATGTAGCCCTTGGCCGTGTATTCGATGCGCGCATCGGCCACCAGCGTCGAGGGCACGGTGTTGCTGCCCGAGACCGTGCGCGGGTTCACCACGCCCGAGAACCGGATGTATTCGGTGCCCTGGTTGATGCCCATCTGCTTCTCGCCGCTCACCAGCAGGTTGCCGTTGCGCATCACGTCCACCACCGTGACCGTGATCACGCCGTTGAAGGTGTTGTTGGCGTTGGCGCCGCCCTTGGCGTCGAGCTTGTTGCCGCCCGACAGCTTGGCGTCCTGCCCGTCGAGCAGCGAGCCCAGCAGCTTCGGAATGCCGGCGAAGTCGGCAGCCATGCTGCCCGTGCGGCTCGCGGACGCACCCGAGTTCTTGCTCGCATTGACCCGCTCGCTGATGACGATGGTCAGGATGTCGCCCACGTTGCGCGGCCGGCGGTCCTCGAACAGCGCGCTGCCGCCGGGCCCGTCCTGGAAGATCGCGCCGTTCGCGCGCCGCGGCATCGAAGCCATGTTCTCCGCCCGCGCCGTCATCGGCTGATGCACCAGCGGCTCCCGCGGAACCTGCGCGCAGCCCGAAGCGAGCAAGGCAACCAGCGGCACCAGCACAAGTCCTGGTCCCCTTCCAGCACGAAGTGCGCGAAGACTGGGGGAGGTCATAGCTGCGCTAAGCGCTGCAGCATCTGGTCCGAGGTCTGGACCGCCTTGCTGTTGATCTCGTAGGCGCGCTGCGTGGCGATCATGTTGACCAGTTCCTCCACCACGTTGACGTTCGATGCCTCCACATAGCCCTGGCTCAGGATGCCCGCACCGTCGACGCCGGGGTTCACCTGGTTCGGCGCACCGGAGGCATCGGTTTCCGCATACAGGTTCTCGCCCTTGCTCTGCAGGCCGGCGGGATTCAGGAAGGTGGCCAGCTGCAGTTGCCCGACCTGCACCGTGTTGGTCTGCCCGGCCTGCGTGATCGACACGATGCCGTCGCGGCCGACGGTCAGGCTGGTCGCATTCGCGGGCAGCGTGATGGCCGGCTGCACCGGGAAGCCGCTGGCCGTGACGAGCTGGCCTTCGCGGTCGGTCTGGAACGAGCCGTCTCGCGTGTACGAGGTGGTGCCGTCGGGCATCAGCACCTGGAAGAAGCCGCCGCCGTTGATGGCCACGTCCGTCGGCTTGTCGGTCTTGGTCAGGTTGCCCTGCGAGTGGATGCGCTCGGTCGCGACCACGTGCACGCCGGTGCCCACCTGCAGGCCCGAAGGCAGGCGGGTCTGGTCCGAGGTCTGGCCGCCGACCTGGCGCAGGTTCTGGTACATCAGGTCCTCGAACACGGCGCGGCTTCGCTTGAAGCCCGTGGTGCCGACGTTGGCGAGGTTGTTCGACACCACGTCGAGTTGGGTCTGCTGGGCATCGAGGCCGGTCTTGGCGATGTAGAGCGAGCGCATCATGGCGAAAATTCCTTGGAGAGTTGTATGGGGCGCGGGCTCAGCCGTACGCCAGCAGCTTGTTGGCCGACTGCGCGTTCTCGTCCGCGCTGCGCATCGACTTCATCTGCATCTCGAAGCTGCGGGCGTTGGCGATCATGGCCACCATGGCCTCGACGCCGTTGACGTTGCTGCCCTCGACCGCGCCGGTGGTCACGGTCACGGCCGCATCGGCCTCGGCGGGCGCGAGGCCTTCGCGCATGCGAAAGAGTCCGTCGGCGCCGCGCACCAGGTCGGCCACGGGCGGGTTGACCAGCTTCAGGCGGCCCACCTCGGCAATGCCGATGGCCGGGTCGCCGGCGCCGCGCGCGGTGACCAGGCCGTTGGCGGCGATCGCGACGGTGGAGCCCGGCGGCACCACCAGCGCGCCGGCATCGCCGGCCACGGGCAGCGAGCCCATGGTCGTGAGCTGGCCTTCGGCGTTCACCTGCAGGTTGCCCACGCGGGTGTAGGCCTCACCGCCATCGGGCGTCTGTACCGTGAGCCAGCCATCGCCGTGCACCGCGACATCGAGCGCACGACCGGTTTCCATGAGCGGACCGTGGCTGAAGTCGGCACCGGGCGTGGTGGCGACCACATAGGCGCGCGTCGGCGCTTGGGCGCCGCCGGTCACCGGCACCGCGCGAAAGCTGTTGATCTGCGCGCGGAACCCGGGCGTGGAGGCGTTCGCCATGTTGTTGGCGACGGAGGCCTGCTGCTCCATGGCCTGCTTGGCGCCGCTCATCGCGACATACAGCATGCGGTCCATGGGCGGCTCAGCGGATGTTGATCAGGGTCTGGACGACCTGATCCTGGGTCTTCACCGTCTGCGCATTGGCCTGGTAGCTGCGCTGCGCGACGATCAGGTTGACCAGCTCGGAGGTCAGGTCGACGTTCGATGCCTCCAGCGCGCCGGAGGCGAGCGAGCCCTGCTTGGTGCCCGCGCCCGGCGTGCCGGTGAGCGGCTGGCCCGACGCCAGCGTTTCGGCCCAGACGTTCTCGCCCATCGGCTCCAGCCCGTTCGGGTTGGCGAAGGAGGTCAGCACCACCTGGCCCATCAGCGTGGTCTGTTCGTTGGAGAACTTGCCGGTGATGGTGCCGTCGGGGTTGATCGAGAACGAGGTCAGCGTGCCGGAGGTGTAGCCGTCCTGCTTGAGCGTCTTGATCTCGTTGACGTTGCCGAACTGCGTGGTGCCCGAGAGGTCCACCGTGGCATTGAGCGCCGCCGAGCCGTTGGCGAAGTTCATCGCCGGCAAGGTCAGCGAGCCACCGGCAGGCGTGAGCAGGTTGCCGTTGGTGTCGAAGGTCAACGACGAGATCGCTGCACCGCCGTTGAGCGCGGTGCCGTCGGCCGCGCCGTACACGTCCCAGGCGTTGGCGCCCGTCTTCACGAAGAAGACGCCGAGCTCGTGCGGATTGCCGAGCGAATCGAAGATCGGCCCGAGCGCGTTGGAATAGTTGAAGGTGTCCGAATCGGTCGCAGAGAACGGTGTCTTGGTGGGCGCCGTGCTGCGCGCGTCCAGGTTGAAGGTGGTGTCGATGGCGGTGGTGGCCTTCGGATTCATGGCCGTGGTCTGGACCTGCAGCGGGCCCGGCGTGCCGCCGTCGAGGCCGCCCGTCGCGGAAACGCCGTAGCCCGTCAGGCGCAGGCCCGCAGCGTTGACGATGAAGCCGTCCTTGTCGCGCGTGAACTGGCCATTGCGCGAATACATCACCTCGCCGCTCGGGCTGCTGAGGCGAAAGAAGCCATCGCCGTTGAGGATCGCCACGTCCAGCGGCCGGCTGCTGGTCTGCACCGAGCCCTGCGTGAAGTTCTGCACGATGCCCGACACCGCAACGCCCAGGCCGACGCGGGAACCCGCATACACGTCCTGGAACGTTGCCGCACCCGACTTGAAGCCGACCGTGCCGGAGTTCGCGATGTTGTTGCCGATGACGTCCAGGTTGGCGGCGGCTGCGGACAGCCCGCTGATGCCTTGGGAAAAGCCCATGATCGAATCCTTGTTTCAGTGCAATGAAGAAGAAGCGGCCCGCGGCGCGCGGGCCACTGCCGATGAGGAAGACAACACGCGTCAGGTGCTCAGAGGAACATGCGCACGTCGGCCAGGCCGATGCTCTTGCCCGACATCAGTTCGAGCGTGACGCCGCTGGCGCCCTGCTTGACGGCAGCCACCTGCGAGAAGACGAGCGAGGTCGCCTCTACGGGGGTGCCGTTGTTGGTGGCGGAGACGGTGAAGCTGTAGGCGCCCGGCGCGGCTGCAGTGCCGTCGTCGGCCTTGCCGTCCCAGTTGACGGCGTTGACGCCTTCGGTCATCGAACCGAGCGAAAGCGTGCGCACCGTGTGGCCCGCGGCATCGACGATCTTCACCTCGACGGTGCCGGCGGTGGCCGGCAGCTGCACGGCAAAGGGCACGGCCGCCGGCTCTTCGCCGGTCTTGGGCTCCGAGGTGCTCAAGGCGTTGCCCGGCGACAGCACGTTGTAGCCGATCAGCGATGCCGCCTGCAGCACCTGGTTGGCACCGGTCTGGCTCACCAGTCCGCTGAGCGCGGTGTTGAGCTTCTCGATGCCGCTCACGGTGCTCATCTGCGCGAGCTGCGACGTGAGCTCGGCGTTCTCCATCGGATTGAGCGGATCCTGGTTGTTGAGCTGCGTCACCAGCAGCTTGAGAAAGCGCTGCTCGCTGTCCGCCTGCGAGACGTTGCTGCCGCTCGATGCGGCGGAGGCCGCGTTGAGCCCGGAGATGGACGAGGTGTCGGTAATGGCCATGGTTCTTGTTGCTTGTGTTGGAGTTACTGGCCGATGCTCAGCGTCTTGACCATCAGGGTCTTGGCGGTGTTGAGCACCTCGACGTTGGCCTGGTAGCTGCGCGAGGCGGAAATCATGTTGGTCATCTCCTCGACCACGTTGACGTTGGGCATGGCGACGTAGCCCTTGGCGTCGGCATGCGGGCTCTTCGGGTCGAAGACCATCTTCAGCGGCGAGGGGTCTTCGATGACGCCCGCGACCTTCACGCCGCCGATGTCCTGCTGGCCCGAGGCGGCCACTTCGAAGACCACCTGCTTGGCGCGGTAGGGCTTGCCGTCGGGGCCGGCCACGCTCTCGGCGTTGGCGAGGTTGCTCGCCGTCACGTTCATGCGCTGCGACTGCGCGGCCATGGCGGAGCCCGCCACGCTGAAGATGTTCATGGATGCGCCGGGGTGGGGCATGCGCGGCTCCTTCTTATTGCGCCGCGGAGAGCAGCGACTTGAT
This sequence comes from Variovorax paradoxus, assembly GCF_030815975.1. Lineage (NCBI taxonomy): Bacteria > Pseudomonadati > Pseudomonadota > Betaproteobacteria > Burkholderiales > Comamonadaceae > Variovorax > Variovorax paradoxus. Next base: position 3,019,058 of record NZ_JAUSXL010000002.1, on the reverse strand, counting down.
CTTGGCGCTGACCACCGAGAGGTTGGCCTCGTAGCGCAGCGCGTTGTCGGCGAAGTTGATGCGCTCGGCATCCATCTCCACCGTGTTGCCGTCGATGCTCGACTGGTTCGGCACGCGGTACAGCAGGTCGCGCTCGGGCATCGACGAGGGCGCGTCGGCCTGGATGTGGCGGGGCGACGTGGCGGCCATCTGCACCGATTGCGGCGCGCGGCCCTGCTCGACGGCCTGCGTCAGGCGGCTCGCGAAATCGAAGTCGCGCGCCTTGTAGTTGGGCGTGTCGGCGTGGGCGATGTTGGCCGCCAGCACTTCCTGGCGCTGCGCCCGAAGGTTCAGTGCTTCGCGGTTGAAGCGAAGCGCCGCATCCAGCTTGTCGATCATGTGTTTCCATCTTTCGAGGCGTCGCGTCCCTTGCGGGGCATGGCGACAGATGGAAAGCGAGTCTATGCATGCACTGCGTTCGCAATGGCCCGAACAAAGGGGCATTTGGCGTGCACTTCGAATCTTCGGATCGGGTGCGCCTTCCTAGAATTGCCGGGCACCCATGATGGAAAAAAACCCTTGTCGCCCGCGCCGCCTGACGCTCGTGCTGCCTGCCCTGGCGGCCGGGCTGGCCGCGGCAATGTCCGTGGCCGCGGCACCGCTCGCGGGCGATGCGCGCGCCGCGGTCGACAGGTTGCTGCAGGCCCAGACCGCGGGACTGCCCGGTAAGGTCAGCATCCGCGTCGAGGCCCCGGCATCGGGCCCGCTGCCCGCGTGCGATGCGCTCGAACCGTTCCTGCCTCGCGGCGCCGCGGCGTGGGGTCGGGTGTCGATCGGCCTGCGCTGCCATTCGGAGCTGAAGCCCTGGACCCGCTTCGTGCTGGCCCACGTGGCGGTCGAGGGGCGCTACTTCGTGGCTGTGCGCAATATCGATACCGGCCAGGCTTTGGCCGCAGGCGACTTCATCGCCCGTGACGGCGATCTCACGGCGCTGCCGCGTTCGGTCGTGACCGACGAAGCCGAACTGCGGGGCGTCGTGGCCGCCAACCGCATTGCGTCCGGCGCGCCGCTCAGGCGCGAACTGATGCGCGGCGTGGCCGTGATCCAGCAGGGCCAGGCCATCAAGGTGTTTGCCGAAGGACCGGGCTACGTCATCAGCACCGAAGCGCGGGCAATGGCCAGCGCCGCTGCGGGCGCCACCGTGCGGGCCAAGACCGTGGACGGCCGCATGGTCAGCGGCGTGGCCGGCGAGGAAGGGCAGATCCGCCTGCCGCAGTAGCCGCATTCGCAGGGCGATGCACACTGCCCTAAAGTTCTGGCCCGAACTGCCGATACATCAGGCAGCCCTTTGAGGAACCATCTTGAAAATCGATCCATTCGCCCCTTCGGCCACACCGCTCCCCCGAACGAACAAGGGCGCGTCGTCCTCGCCCGCCAGCGGCAGCGATGCCGTCCAGGGCGGCAGGAGCGCGGTGCAGCTCTCGTCGGCGCAGGTGCATTCGCTGCCCGAGGCGCCCAATTCCGACTTCGATGCGGCGCGCGTTGCCTCGATCCGCGAGGACATCCGGGCCGGGCGCTACGAAATCCACCCCGACCGGATCGCCCGCGGCCTGCTCGCCAGCGTGCGCGAACTGCTCTACGAAAACGGAAAGCTCTGAACGCCATGCTGGTTCATCTGTTGGCCGAGAAAACCTGTGTCGAGGAATTCCTGTCGGTGCTGGAGCAGGAAGCGCAGGCCATGAAGAACGGCCTCTTCGCCGACCTGCCCTCGCTCACCGGGCGCAAGGCCGGCCTGCTGGACCGCATGGCGGCACTCGACCAGGCGCGCGAATCGGCCCAGGTGGCACGGGGTTTCGAGCCCGGACGCGCGGGTGCCAATGCCGCCGCCGCGGCGGACGGCGAGGCCTCGCTTGCCGCCTGGACGGCGCTGGTCGAGCTTGCACAGCAGGCCAAGGCCTGCAACCGCCGCAATGGGTCGATGGTGTACAGCCAGCTCGACTTCACGCAGAACGCGCTGCACTACCTGCAGGCCAGCGCGCAGCCCTTCTACGGGCCGGACGGCATCCGCAAGGCCGCCAGCGCTGCGGGAACGCGGCTGGCGGTGGGTTACTAGAAGAAAGCCGGACGCTTCACTTGCGGGACTTGCCCGACTTGGGCGACGCCTCGAACAGTTCCGAGAAGAACGACGGATTCACCTCGCCGGAGTCCGCGGCGGGAGGGTTCGGCTCGCTCGAGGAAAGTTCCTGGAAATCCGACGACGCGAAGTGCGGCGGAACGTACACCCCGTGCTCGTCCCTCCTGACCAGGCCCCGGCGTTCCAGGTCCCGCATGGTCTTGTTGACCTGCATCCTGGAAAGCCCTGAATACGAGGCGATGACCGACTGGGTGATGCGCTTGTCGTAGCCGCCGTCGGTGCCCGGGGCCAGGACCGTGAGTTCGTGCAGGATGCGGCTGATGAGCCGCTCGGACGAGGCCGATGAAATCTGCCGTATCTGCCTGCGCAGCACCGTGGTGCGCTTCATCACCACGTCGAGCAGGCCCATCGTCACGGCCGGGTAGCGGTCGCACAAAGACCGGAACTCCACCGTGGGCACCAGATACAGGGAGGTGGGCAATGCCGCAACCAGTGTCGCGCCGGCCTGGTAGCGCTCCTCGATCAGGGCGGAGTTCAGGAAGAAGTCGTCCTGCCGGATGAAATCGGTGGTGACGTCGCCGCTGTCCTCGCTCCCCTGCACCACCACCCGCAGCAGGCCGGTGGCCACGCAGTAGATGCGGTCGGACCACTCGTCCGCACCCAGCACGACTTCGTTGCGCCGGTAGGACCGCAGTTCGATGCGCTGGACAAAAGCTGCGCGCTCATCCGGGGGAACGCTGGCAATAAGAGGATGCAAATACATCTTGTACCGTCCATGGGCTGCCTGGCCGCATATTGGCTCAAAGCGGCTGCCTGCAACTCTTTCCGCTCTCTAAATGTGAATATTTACCAGATGAGATTCATATGTTAACTGCTAGTAACATCTGGACACGTAACATCATCGCATGACTTGGCGGAATCCATCTACTTGCGCCAGCCGCCAGACGCCAGCCATTGGCTTGTACCGCATGCGATCACAAGCGCCGCGTAGGTGGCCATCGCGCCGTCGCGGCCCCAAAAGACCACGCCGCCCAGCAGCACCAGCGCTCCCACGCCCGAATTGATCGCGCCTTGGACCCACCATGCAGGCGCGCCGGCCTTTCGCCGGAAGACCCGGCCCATGAGCGCGCACAGGAAGCCGACGGTCAGCGCCGGCGCCACGAAGTTCAGCAGGTGATTGAGAAGATCCAGCAGGGACATGGGTAGGAATGGGTATGAGGCCGCCGGACAAAGGCAAGGGCGCTCGCGGCGCCCTTGTGTTCTCGAGTTGCTTGCGGCCAAGCCCCTCGGCAGCCGCATGAATCCTGCTGATTTTATAATCAGTGGATATGTCAGTCTGGACCCTCGGGTTGAACCACACGACCGCGCCGCTCGATCTGCGCGGTCGTTTCGCGTTCGCGCTCGATCAGCTGGCTCCCACGCTGCAGAGCCTGCGCAGCTCATTCGCCACCGGACGCCATCCGCAGGTCGAAGCCGCGATCATCTCGACCTGCAACCGCACCGAAATCTACTGCGCCGCCGAGCATGCAGCGCTCGACCACACGGTCGGCTGGCTGGCCGAGAGCGGCGGCGTCGCGCCGGCGCTGCTGCGCTCGCATGCCTATGCGCTGCAGGACGACGAGGCGGCGCGCCACGTCTTCCGCGTGGCCAGCGGGCTCGATTCCATGGTGCTCGGCGAAGCCCAGATCCTCGGCCAGATGAAGGACGCCGTGCGCGCGGCCGAAACCGCCGGCGCGCTCGGCAGCACGCTCAACCAGCTGTTCCAGCGCTCGTTCGCGGTGGCGAAAGAGGTGCGCACCGCCACCGAGATCGGCGCGCATTCCATCAGCATGGCGGCGGCGGCCGTGCGGCTGGCCGGCCAGCTCTTCGAGGATCTGCACCAGACGCGCGTGCTGTTCGTCGGCGCGGGCGAAATGATCGACCTGGCCGCCACGCATTTCGCGGCCAGGGACCCGAAGTCCATCGCCATTGCCAACCGCACGCTCGAACGCGGCGAAAAGCTGGCCTCGCGCTTCGGCGGCGAGGCCATGCGGCTGGCCGATCTGCCGAACCGGTTGGCCGAGTTCGACATCGTGGTGAGCTGCACCGCCAGCACGCTGCCAATCATCGGGCTGGGCGCTGTCGAACGCGCGCTCAAGGCCCGCAAGCACCGCCCGATGTTCATGGTCGACCTGGCCGTGCCGCGCGACATCGAGCCCGAAGTGAAGGCGCTCGAAGACATCTATCTCTATACCGTCGACGACCTCGCCCAGGTGGTCCAGCAGGGCCAGGCCAACCGCCAGGCCGCCGTGGCGCAGGCCGAAGTCATCATCGACGCCGGCGTGCAGAGCTTCATGCACTGGCTGGGCCAGCGCGGCTCGGTGCCGCTGATCCAGCAGCTCAATGCCCAGGCCGACGAATGGCGCGCCACCGAAATGGCACGCGCGCGCAAGCTGCTGGCCAGGGGCGAGCCGGTCGATGCGGTGCTCGAAGCGATGTCGCGCGGGCTCACGCAAAAGATGATGCACGGCGCCATGGCCGAACTGCATGCGGGCGACGCCGCATCGCGCGAGCAGACCGCGCAGGCCATCTCGCGCCTCTTTCTGCGCAAAGAGCGTTAGCGACGCTCGCCAGCGGACCGGCCCCGCCGGCCGCGCTCCCGCATGCGCCCTGCCGCGGCACCGCGGCGCCCTTTCCCCATTTTTCCGAGCTCCTTTCCGCCGTGAAGACCTTTCTGCGCCACCAACTCGAACGCTACGTCCAGCGCCTGGGCGAACTCGACTTCCTGCTTTCGCGCGAAGACATCATGGGCGACATGGCGCAGTACCGCACCATCTCGCGCGAGCATGCCGAGATCACGCAGATCGCCGGCCGCTACGAGCGCTACAAGCAGCGCGAAGCCGACATCGCCGGCGCGGCGGAGATGCTCGACGACCCCGACATGGCCGAGATGGCGCGGGAAGAAATCGCGGGCGCAGAAGCCGAACTCGTGCAGCTCGAGGAAGAGCTGCAGCGCCTGCTGCTGCCGAAGGACCCCGACGACGCGCGCAATGCATTTCTCGAAATCCGTGCCGGCACGGGCGGCGACGAATCGGCGCTGTTCGCGGGCGACCTGCTGCGCATGTACACGCGCTATTGCGAGCGCGCCGGCTGGCGCTGCGAAGTGGTGAGCGAAAGCGAGAGCGAGCTCGGCGGCTACAAGGAAGTGGTGCTTCGCATCGTGGGCACCGACGTGTTCGGCCACCTGCGCTTCGAATCCGGCGGTCACCGCGTGCAGCGCGTGCCAGCCACCGAAACCCAGGGCCGCATCCACACCAGCGCCTGCACGGTGGCCGTGCTGGCCGAGCCCGACGAGACGGTGGCGGTGCAGATCAACCCGGCCGACCTGCGCATCGACACCTACCGCGCCAGCGGCGCGGGCGGCCAGCACATCAACAAGACCGATTCGGCCGTGCGCATCACGCACATTCCAACGGGCATCGTCGCCGAGTGCCAGGACGACCGCAGCCAGCACCGCAACAAGGCCAAGGCGCTGCAGGTGCTGTCGGCCCGCATTCAGGAAAAGGAGCGCAGCGAGCGCGCCGCCAAGGATGCCGCCATGCGCAAGGGCCTGATCGGCAGCGGCGACCGCTCCGACCGCATCCGCACCTACAACTTTCCGCAGGGCCGGCTCACCGACCACCGCATCAACCTCACGCTCTACAAGCTGCTGGCCATCATGGAAGGCGACCTCGGCGACGTGCTGGACGCGCTGCGCGCCGCGCGCGAGGCCGAGCAGCTGGCCGAGCTGGAATCGAGCCTGCCGGCATGACCATGGCAGCGACCACCACGCCATCCACCGTGGCCCAGGCGCTGGCCGCGGCCGTGGCACTGGGTATCGACCGGCTCGATGCGCAATTGCTGCTGCTGCATGCGCTGGGCCGCGCGCCGAACGACCGCGCATGGCTGCTGGCGCACGACACCGACGCCATTTCCGATGCGGCATGGTCCGCGCTCGCGGCGCAACTGTCGCGCCGGCTGGCGGGCGAGCCGGTGGCCTACCTGCTCGGCGAGAAGGAATTCCACGGCCTCGGCCTGCGCGTGGACGCACGGGTGCTGGTGCCGCGCCCGGACACCGAAACGCTGGTCGACTGGGCGCTGCAATGCCTCGAAGGCCGTGATGCCCCGCGCGTGCTCGACCTGGGCACCGGCAGCGGCGCCATCGCGCTGGCGCTGCAGCATGCGCGCCCCGATGCAGAGGTCGACGCGGTCGATGCCAGTGCCGATGCGCTGGCCGTCGCAGAGGCCAACGCACAGCGCCTGGGCCTGCCGGTGCGTTTCCGCCAGGCCCATTGGCTGGACGGCGCCGCCAGCGGCTACGCGGTCATCGCCAGCAATCCGCCCTACATCGCGGCCGACGACCCGCACCTGCCCGCGCTGCGGCACGAGCCCCTGGCCGCGCTGGTGGCCGGGCCCGACGGGCTGGTCGACATCCGCCAGATCGTGCAGCAGGCCCCGGACCATCTTTCCGATGGCGGCTGGCTGCTGCTCGAACATGGCCACGACCAGGCCATGGCCGTGCGCCAGCTGCTCGAGGCGCGCGGTTTCGCCCAAGTCCAAAGCCGCAACGACCTTGCCGGCATCCAGCGCTGCTCCGGCGGGATCTGGCGCACGGTGAAATAATCCCCTCAGTCCACTTTTCAGGAGTCCCCATGTCCGACGCCCAGCAACGCATCGACGATCTCGTCAAGTCCAACGACCTCGTTCTCTTCATGAAGGGGAATGCGAGCTTTCCGATGTGCGGCTTCTCCGGCCGCGCCATCCAGATCCTCAAGGCGGTCGGCGTCGACACCAAGACGCTCAAGACCGTCAACGTGCTCGAAGACGACGGCATCCGCCAGGGCATCAAGGAATACAGCAACTGGCCCACCATTCCCCAGCTCTACGTGAAGGGCGAATTCGTCGGCGGCTCGGACATCATGATGGAGATGTACGAGTCGGGCGAGCTGCAGCAAGTGCTGGGCGGCAGCAGCGCCGCCTGATTTCCGCGCCCGCCATGAGCCACGACCACGGCCATGACCACGAGGGCAAGGCCGCGCCGGCCTGGAAGCACGACGGCGTACGCGTGATCGCGGCCAACCAGCTCGACGCCAACACCGCCCAGACCCCCGGCATGAACCGAGCCGCGGCCATCAATTTCGCGCGCGTCGGTGCGCAGAAGCTCTGGGCCGGCACCGTCACCATCCATGCCGACGCCAAGACCGGTGCCCACCACCACGGGCACCTCGAATCGGTGATCTATGTGGTGCGCGGCCGAGCCCGCATGCGCTGGGGCGAGAAGCTCGAGTTCACGGCCGAGGCCGGCCCGGGCGACTTCATCTATGTGCCGCCCTACGTGCCGCACCAGGAAATCAACGCCAGCGCCACCGAGACGCTCGAATGCGTGCTGTGCCGCAGCGACGGCGAGGCCGTGGCCGTGAACCTCGACATCGAACCGGTGGAAAAACCCGAATCGGTACTTTGGGTCGACCCCACGCACCCGCACGGCGGGGTCTAGGCTCTCCCCCAGGCTGCGCGCACTTCGTGCTGCCGAGTCATGGCACCATGGTGCACTTCGCCGTGCCACCATGACTCTCACCCAAAGCCTGCTCATCATCGTTCTGCTGATCGCGATGAGCGCGTTCTTCTCCCTCGCCGAAATCACGCTGGCCGCCTCGCGCCGCCTGCGCCTGCGCCAGATGGCCGACGAGGGCGACTCACGCGCGGAGAAGGTGCTGCGGGTCCAGGAGCAGCCGGGCCACTACTTCACCGTGGTGCAGATCGGCCTCAACGCGGTGGCGATCCTCGGCGGCGTGGTGGGAGAGGGCTCGCTCAGCCCCTACTTCGCGCGCTTCTTCGAGAACTGGATGAGCGTGGAAGCCTCGGCGAACGTGGCCTTCCTGTGCTCGTTCGTGATCGTCATCGCGGTGTTCCTGGTGTTTGCCGACCTGTTCCCCAAGCGCCTGGGCATGAGCGACCCGGAGCGCATCGCGGTGCGCATGGTCGGGCCGATGCTGGTGCTGATCACCACCTTCAAGCCGCTGGTGTGGTTCTTCACGCGCTCCACCGACATGCTCTTCAAGCTGCTGGGCATGCCGCTGGTGCGCGACGACAAGATCACCTCGGCCGACATCCTGGCCATGACCGAAGCCGGCGCGCGCGCGGGCGTGCTCGCGGTGCGCGAGCAGCAGGTGATCGCCAACGTGTTCGAACTCGACACGCGGCTGGTCAGCAGCGTGATGACGGTGCGCGACAACATCGCCTGGTTCCTGCACGACGACCCGGAGTCGGTGCTGCGGGCGCGCATCGTGGCCGAGCCTTTTTCGGCCTATCCGGTGTGCGATGGCGACATCGACCATGTGCTCGGCTATGTCGACGCCAAGGAGATGTTCCAGCGCGTGCTGAGCGGCCAACCGCTGGCGATCGACCAGGGCCTGACGCTGCACAAGGCGCTGGTCATTCCCGACCGGCTCTCGCTCACCGAGGTGCTCGAGCAGTTCCAGCAGGCGCGCGAAGACTTCGCGATCATCGTCAACGAATACAGCATGGTGGTGGGCGTGATCACGCTCAACGACGTGATGAGCACGGTGATGGGCGACCTCGTCTCCACGCCCGACGAGGAGCAGATCGTGAAGCGCGACGAGAACTCGTGGCTGATCGACGGCGTCACGCCCATCCAGGACGTGCAGCGCGCACTGCACATCGAAGAAATGCCGCATCCGGACGACTACGAAACGCTGGCGGGCTTCCTGATGGTAATGCTGCGGCGGGTGCCCAAGCGCACCGACAGCGTGAGCTGGGGCGGCTACACCTTCGAGGTGATGGACGTCGACAGCTACCGTATCGACCAGGTGATGGTGACAAGGACCTAGCCCGAAAGACTTGGCTCGCCCCCAGTCTGCGCGGACTTCGTGTCGCTTCGCCTTCCCCCTACCGGGGGCAATACCAGCGGCCCGGCAAAGCCGGTTCCGCGGTATCACTTGACTCGCCCCCAGTCTGCGCGCACTTCGTGTCGCTTCGCCTTCCCCCTACCGGGGGCAATACCAGCGGCCCGGCAAAGCCGGTTCCGCGGTATTCCTGAAACAGATATTCAGGCTGCCGAGCGGTCCCGCTCGCGTTCTCGCGCCTTGTCGTCGTAGGCCCACAGCCGCTGGTTCGCGAACACGGCGTTCGGGTACGGCGACTTGCCGCGGCTGCCGTTGTAGCGGCCGAGGGTCATGTACAGGTCGCCGTTCTCGCGGTCGAGGTAGTGGCGCAGGATCACGCAGCCGAAGCGCAGGTTGGTCTGCATGTGAAAGAGCTTGGCCGGGTCGCTGTCGCCGATCACGCGGGTCCAGAACGGCATGACCTGCATGTAGCCGCGGGCGCCGGCGCTGGACACCGCGAACTTGCGGAAGTTGCTCTCGACCTGGACCAGTCCGAGCATCAGGCTCACGTCGAGCCCCGAGCGCTTGGCTTCGTACCAGACGGTCTGCAGGAACTCCTTGCGCGTGGGCCAGTCGGCGATCTTCTTCTTGAGGCGTTCGCTCATCTCGCCGAGCCAGCGCAGGTAGCTCAGGCGGGCTTCGGTGTTCGGGAACTCGGGCACCGGCGGTGCCTTGTTGTGCACGGCCGAACTCAGCGCGGTGCGCACAGAGTCGATCAGCGGCTCCTCGATCTGCGCGCCGGCCCGAGCGGCCCGCGGCAGCGACAGCGTGGCCAGGGCGCCCGCAGTCACGGCGACGCCCAGGCACCGGCGCCGCGAAAGGCCGCCCTCCAGGCTCATTTCGCGAGCTTGCCGGTGATGAACTCGGTGATGCCGGCCGCAGGCACCTTGGTGGCCGCCGTGTCGCGGCGGTGCTGGTATTCGAGCTGGCCTTCCTTCAGGCCGCGGTCGGAAATGACCACGCGGTGCGGCACGCCGATCAGCTCCCAGTCGGCGAACATCGCGCCCGGGCGCTCGCCGCGGTCGTCCAGCAGCACGTCGACGCCGGCCGCGAGCAGCTGCTCGTAGAGCGCTTCGGCGACCACCTTGACCTCGGGGCTGCGGTCCATGCCGATCGGGCAGACCACCACCGTGAACGGTGCCAGGGCGTCGGGCCAGATGATGCCGCGCTCGTCGTGGTTCTGCTCGATCGCGGCGGCGGGCAGGCGCGTGATGCCGATGCCGTAGCAGCCCATTTCGAGGAACTGCGGCTTGCCGCTTTCGTCGAGGTAGGTGGCGTTCATGTCCTTGCTGTACTTGGTGCCGAGCACGAACACGTGGCCCACCTCGATGCCGCGCTCGATGGCGAGCACGCCCTTGCCGTCGGGCGAGGCGTCGCCCGCCACCACGTTGCGCAGGTCGGCCACCAGCTCGGGCTCGGGCAGGTCGCGGCCCCAGTTGACGCCGGTCATGTGGAAGTCGATCTCGTTGGCGCCGGTGATCCAGTCGGCCAGCACCGCCGCTTCGCGGTCGGCCACGAGCTTGACCGGCTTCTTCAGGTTCAGCGGGCCGAGGTAGCCGGGCTTGCAGCCGAAGTGTTCGTCGATTTCGGCCAGTGTTGCAAAGCGGAAGCCCTGGTCCAGGCCCGGCACCTTGCCGACCTTGATCTCGTTCATGTCGTGGTCGCCGCGCAAGAGCAGCAGCCAGACCTGCGAGCCCTTCGGGTTGCCGGCCTCGTCGACGATGTCGGTGGCCAGCACCAGCGACTTGACCGTGGTCGACAGCGGCACGCCGAGCAGTTCGGCCACATCGGCGCACGTGGCCTTGCCGGGGGTCGGGGTCTTTTCGAGCGCCTTGGCCGCCGCGGGGCGCGGGCCGGCCGGCGCGAGCGCCTCGGCCTTCTCCATGTTGGCCGCGTAGTCGCTGCCGGGGCAGTAGACGATGGCGTCTTCGCCGGTGGCCGCAATCACCTGGAACTCTTCGCTCAGGTCGCCGCCGATGGCGCCGCTGTCGGCCGCCACGGCGCGGTAGCGCAGGCCGAAGCGGTCGAAGATGCGGCGGTAGGCGTCGGCCATGACCTGGTAGCTGGCCTTGGCTGCGCCCAGGTCGCGGTCGAAGCTGTAGGCGTCCTTCATGATGAACTCACGCCCGCGCATCAGGCCGAAGCGCGGACGGCGCTCGTCGCGGAACTTGGTCTGGATCTGGTAGAAATTCTTCGGCAGCTGCTTGTAGCTGCGGATTTCCTGGCGCGCGATGTCGGTCACCACCTCTTCGCTGGTGGGCTGGACCACGAAGTCGCGGTCATGGCGATCCTTGATGCGCAGCAGCTCGGGGCCCATCTTGTCGAAGCGGCCGGTCTCCTGCCAGAACTCGGCCGGCTGCACCACGGGCATCGCGAGCTCGACGGCGCCGGCGCGGTTCATTTCCTCGCGCACGATCGCCTCGACCTTGCGGATCACGCGCAGCCCCATCGGCATGTAGGTGTAGATGCCCGTGCCGAGCTTCTTGATCATGCCCGCGCGCATCATGAGCCGATGGCTCGCGACCTCGGCGTCGGCGGGCGCTTCCTTGAGGGTGGAGACAAAAAATCGGGAAGCTTTCATCGGGATCGCGCTGGTGGATTCAAAGTCGTAGGGAAGACGGATGCCGGCAGGGAGACCTCCGGGAACCCGCGGGCCTCGAACTGGCCGCTTGCCGTGTGCAACCCGGCATGCATAATCGACTCAGTTCAAAAATTGGGGTTTGATTATGCTCGACCGGGACGGCTTCAGGCCCAACGTCGGCATCATCCTGCTCAACCAGAGAAACCAGGTTTTCTGGGGCAAACGCATACGCACGCATTCCTGGCAGTTTCCGCAAGGCGGCATAGACCGCGGCGAAAGTCCCGAGCAAGCCATGTTCCGGGAACTGCACGAGGAAGTCGGGCTCCATCCGGAGCACGTGCGCATCGTGGCCCGTACCCGTGACTGGTTGCGCTACGAGGTGCCGGATCGGTTCATCCGCCGTGACGCACGGGGCCACTACAAGGGCCAGAAGCAAATCTGGTATTTACTGCAATTGATCGGTCACGACTGGGATCTGAACCTGCGCGCGACCGACCACCCCGAATTCGACGCCTGGCGATGGCACGACTACTGGGTGCCGCTCGATGTGGTCGTCGAATTCAAACGCGGCGTCTACGAGATGGCACTGACCGAGCTTGCTCGCTACCTGCCGCGGCAGGATTTCCGCAACCGCTTCCTGCGCAGCAATGTGCGCGCCCGAGAGTTCGAGCGCCACACGCCCGACGGCGGCGCGCCCGCGGGGCTGGACCTGCCGCCCGGCGGCAGTTTCGACCCGCATCCCGACATTAATTCCGCGAGCGATGAACCTTCTCCTCCCCACAACAAAGCGCCCTTCTTTCCGTCGCAGCACTGAGAGCGCGCTGCTCGTGGTATGCCTGGCCCTGCTTGCCGGATGCGCATCGGGCACACACGACACGGACAATCCCGACTGGGCGCAGGCCGGCATGCCGCCGCCGCCCAAGCGCTACGAGACGGACGCCGAATGGAAGGAAAGCGAAGCCCCGCCGCCGCCAGCCTTCGACGTCAAGCGCCTCGAGCCGATCGCGATGCCGCCCTACATGTCGCTGAAGTTCGGCGTCGATCCGGCCACCATCACGATCACCGGCGACGGCGTGGTGCGCTACGTGGTGGTCGCGACCAGCCGCAGTGGCGGGGACGCGGCGCTGAACGCTTTCTACGAAGGCGTGCGCTGCTCGACCGACGAGGTGAAGAGCTACGCGCGATACAACAACGGCGCCTGGAGCAAGGTCGAACGGCCCGAGTGGAAGAGCTTCCGCGACCTGAACTCGAGCTATGCCAGGCAGCTGGCGCAACAGGGCCTGTGCCGCGGCCATGCGCCCCGCGTCTCGGTCAAGGACATGGTCACGAACATGCGAGACCCGGCACGCCAGCTGCAATAAGGCAGGGCGGCAGACGATCGAACGGGGCCTTGAAGGGCCCCGTTTCCATTCCAACCCGGCCTCAGCTGCGCATCAGCACCATGTTGTCGCGGTGGACCATTTCCGGCTCCGCCACGTAGCCCAGCAAGCGCTCGAATTCCGACGAGGGCTTGCGGCACAGCAGCCGGGCCTCGACGCTCGAATAATTGGCCAGACCGCGGGCGAGTTCGACCCCGTCGGCATCGCGCACGGCGATCACGTCGCCGCGCGAAAACTCTCCCGAGACACCCGTCATGCCGATCGGCAGCAGGCTCTTGCCCTCGGCACGCACCTTGGCCGCCGCACCCGCATCGACGGTGACCGCACCGCGCAGTTGCAGGTGGTCCGCCATCCAGCGCTTGCGCGCCTGGTGCTTGGCCGTCTGCGCCACCAGCAGCGTGCCAATGGATTCGCCGCGCGTCAGGCGCAGCAAAGCGTCGGTCTCGCGCCCCCAGGCGATCACGGTGGAGGCGCCCGAGCCGGCCGCGCGCTTGGCCGCGAGGATCTTGGTGATCATGCCGCCGCGGCCGAGGCTGGAGCCCGCCCCGCCCGCCATGGCTTCGAGCGCCGGATCGCCGGCCGCCGCCTCGTGCACGAATTTCGCGTCCGGATCCTTGCGCGGGTCGGCCGTGTAGAGGCCTTTCTGGTCCGTGAGGATGACCAGTGCGTCGGCTTCGACCAGGTTGGCCACCAGCGCGCCCAGCGTGTCGTTGTCGCCGAACTTGATCTCGTCGTTGACGACGGTGTCGTTCTCGTTGATGACCGGCACCACGCCCAGCCTGAGCAGCGTGACGAGGGTCGAGCGCGCGTTGAGATAACGCTCGCGGTCGGCCAGGTCGGCATGGGTGAGCAGCACCTGGGCACTGCCGATCTGGTTCTCGCGCAGCTTGGTCTCGTACATCTGGGCCAGGCCCATCTGCCCGACGGCCGCGGCGGCCTGGAGTTCGTGCACCTCGTGCGGCCGCGTGCGCCAGCCCAGGCGCTTCATGCCTTCGGCGATGGCGCCGCTGGACACCATGACCACCTCGCGCCCGTCGCGCACCAGCACCGCCAGTTGCCGGCACCATTCGCCGATGGCAGCCTCGTCGAGGCCGCGCCCCTCGTTGGTCACGAGGCTGGAGCCCACCTTGACGACGATACGGCGGGCATCCCGCAAGGCAGTGGATCCGGAGTTCGAGGTCATGGAAGGGTGCGACGGTCGTGAATGCTGCGTGGGGAGTCGGGATTCAGGAGGATGGATCGGGCGGCAGCTCGACAAAGCGCGGATCGACCTCGACCGGCACCTGCTCCGCCGCATGCTGCGCCTTGACCTGCTGGTACACCGCCTGCACCAGGTGCTCGCAGCCTTCGCGCGTGAGCGCGGAGATTTCGAACACCGGGCCCTTGAAGCGCAGGCGCTTGACGAAATCCTTCACGAGCGCAGCGCGCTCGTCCGCGGGCACCATGTCGAGCTTGTTCAGCACCAGCCAGCGCGGCTTTTCGTAGAGCGCGGCGTCGTACTTCTTCAGTTCGCCGACGATGGCCTTTGCTTGGGCAACCGGATCGACGGCGTCGTCGAACGGCGCCATGTCGATCACATGCAGCAGCAGCCGCGTGCGCTGCAGGTGGCGCAGGAAGAGGTGGCCGAGGCCCGCGCCTTCGGATGCGCCCTCGATCAGGCCCGGCAGGTCGGCCACCACGAAGCTCTGCTCCGGGCCGACGCGCACGACACCGAGGTTCGGGTGCAGCGTGGTGAAGGGATAGTCGGCGATGCGCGGCCGCGCGTTCGAGATGGCGCTGATCAAGGTCGACTTGCCCGCATTCGGCATACCCAGCAGGCCGACATCGGCCAGCACCTTGAGTTCGAGCTTGAGGCTCTTCTTCTCGCCGGGCCAGCCCGGGGTCTTCTGGCGCGGGGCACGGTTGATGGCGCTCTTGAAGCGCATGTTGCCGAAGCCGCCGTCGCCACCCTTGGCAATGGTGACGACCTCGCCTTCCGTCAGCATCTCGTACAGCACTTCACCGGTCTCGGCGTCGCTGATGATGGTGCCGACGGGCATCTTGAGCAGGATGTCGTCACCCGCGGCGCCGAACATGTCGGAGCCCATGCCGTGCTCGCCGCGCCTGGCCTCGTGGCGGCGCGAGTAGCGGAAGTCGACCAGGGTGTTGAGATTGGAATCGGCCACCGCGTAGACGTGGCCGCCGCGGCCGCCGTCGCCGCCATTGGGGCCGCCGAATTCCTTGTATTTTTCATGACGGAACGACACGCAGCCGTTGCCGCCATCGCCTGCGGCGATGTCGATGAAGGCTTCGTCGACGAACTTCATGGGGTATCCAGTGTACAAATGAAGAAGCCCCGACCAAGCGGGGCTTCGAGCTGATCGAAGTGACTTGCGCTTATGCCGCGGGAGTCACGTTGACCAGGTGCTTGTTCAGCGCGCCCTTCACACCGAACGACACATGGCCGTCAACCAGTGCAAACAGCGTGTGGTCCTTGCCCACGCCGACGTTCACGCCGGGGTGGAACCGAGTGCCGCGCTGGCGCACGATGATCGAGCCTGCGCTGATCAGTTCGCCGCCGAAGGCCTTCACACCGAGCATCTTGGGCTTGGAATCGCGCCCGTTTCGCGTTGAGCCGCCGCCTTTTTTCTGTGCCATGGAATCTGCTCCTTAGCCAGCGATCGCGCCGATTTGCAGTTCGGTGAACTGCTGGCGATGGCCTTGACGTTTCTGATAGTGCTTGCGACGGCGCATCTTGAAGATGCCGACCTTGTCGTGCTTGCCGTGCGACAGTACCGTGACTGTCACCGTTGCGCCGGACACCAGGGGCGTACCGATCTTGATTTCACTGCCGTTGCCGACTGCGAGAACCTGATCGATCACGATTTCCTGGCCTACATCCGCAGCAATCTGTTCTACTTTAATTTTTTCGCCGGAAGCAACGCGATACTGCTTGCCGCCGGTTTTTATGACCGCGTACATGTGAACCTCTTGGGGAATATGAGCTCCACGGCGAATTCCGCAGAGCCCTAGATTCTAGCACGGTTTGCACGCGCTAACATGGTTTGAGCCGAAGGGCCGCCGGGCCGGTGTGCGCTCCTCCCTATAATCTGCGCCTTCCGGCCTCGTGCCGCTGTCACTTTCGCATTCAGACGCGCCGCGCGCAAACGCCTTGCCAGTTCACGCCGCCGATACCTCCCCCACCGCCACCGTGCTGGATTTGATCGCCGGCGACATGGTCGAAGTCGACCGTGTGATCGCGCAGCGCCTCGACACGGGCGTGCCCCTGGTCAGCCAGGTGTCGAAGTACATCATCTCCGCGGGCGGCAAACGCCTGCGCCCGGCGCTCCTGCTTCTCATGTCGGGCGCCCTCGGCTACACGGGCGAGCAGCGCTTCAACCTGGCGGCGGTGGTGGAGTTCATCCACACGGCCACCCTGCTGCACGACGACGTGGTCGACGAATCGACACTGCGGCGCGGGCGCCCGACGGCCAACGAATCGTTCGGCAATCCGGCCAGCGTGCTGGTCGGCGACTTCCTTTATTCGCGCGCCTTCCAGATGATGTTGGATGCAAACAACATGCGCATCATGCAAATTCTGGCCGAGGCGACCAACGTGATCGCAGAAGGCGAAGTGCTCCAGCTGATGAACATGCATGACGCGACGCTGGACGAATCCGCCTACCTGCGCGTGATCCGCTCCAAGACCGCCAAGCTTTTCGAAGCCAGCACACGGCTCGCCGCCGTGCTGGCAGGCGCCACGCCTGAAGTCGAGGAAGCCTGCGCCACCTACGGCCAGGCGCTGGGCACGGCGTTCCAGGTGATCGACGACGTGCTCGACTACGCGGGCGACGCGCACGAAACCGGAAAGAACGTGGGCGACGACCTGCGCGAGGGCAAGACCACGCTGCCGCTGATCTTCGCCATGCGGCGTGGCAGTCCCGCCCAGGCCACGCTGGTGCGCGCGGCCATCGAGGCCGGCGACACCGCCCAGCTCGGCAAGATCGTCGAAATCGTCCACGCCACCGGCGCCCTGGAAGCCTCGCGCGCCGCCGCGGCCGACGAGGCAAAGCGCGCGATTCACGCACTGCGCGACTTTCCGTCCAATTCGCATGCCGACGGTTTGCTACAATTGGCGGCTCAGTTGCTTGAGCGACGTGCCTGAACACCTCACAAGAGTTGGCAAGGACGAATTCTCTTTTTTTTGCAACCAATCGGGGTGTAGCTTAGCCTGGTAGAGCGCTACGTTCGGGACGTAGAGGCCGGAGGTTCGAATCCTCTCACCCCGACCAGCCTTTGGCTGGCACAAATAATGCCCGTGCCTGTTGCTGCGTAGCGATTTACAGGGACGGGTCGTTCAGCGATGATCGTGAAGCACTTTTTCACATCTCTTGCAATTCGCTGAATGGCTGCTGCCGAACTTCCTGCTAAAGAAAACACGCAAATTGCCCTCCCGGGCCTTGCGCGCGCCCTGGTTTCGGCCGGCAAGCTGCCGGCCAAGGCTGCGGAAGACATCTATCAGAAGTCGCTCAACGGCCGGACCAGCTTCATTGCCGAACTGACCGGCAGCGGCGCCGTCTCGGCCGCCGACCTGGCCCACACGCTTTCCACCGCCTTTGGCGCCCCGCTGCTGGACCTGGACGCCATCGACCACCAGCGCCTGCCCAAGGACCTGCTCGACCCGAAGCTGTGCAACGCCTACCGCATCGTGGTTCTCAGCAAGCGCAACAACCGTCTCATTGTTGCAACAGCCGACCCGTCGGACCAGCAGGCCGTGGAAAAGATCAAGTTCGCCTCCCAGATGGGCGTGGACTGGGTCATTGCCGAATACGACAAGCTCTCGCGCATGATCGAAGCCGCCGCGGTCACCGCGGCGGAATCCATCAACAGCATCGTCGGCGCCGAGTTCGAGTTCGACGACGTCACGGCCGACACCTCGGGCGACGCCAACGAACAGGCGGTTGCCGAGGTCGAGGACGCACCGGTCGTGCGCTTCCTGCACAAGATGCTGCTCGACGGCGTCAGCATGCGGGCCTCGGACATCCACTTCGAGCCCTACGAGCACAACTACCGCGTGCGCTTTCGCATCGACGGCGAACTGCGCGAGATCGCGAGCCCGCCCACGCTCATCAAGGACAAGCTGGCCTCGCGGATCAAGGTCATTTCACGGCTCGACATTTCCGAGAAACGCGTGCCGCAGGACGGCCGCATGAAGCTCAAGATCGGGCCCGACCGCGTCATCGACTTCCGCGTCAGCACGCTGCCCACGCTGTTCGGCGAGAAGATCGTGATCCGTATTCTCGATCCGAGCAGCGCGCGCCTGGGCATCGACGCCCTGGGCTATGACGCCGACGAAAAAGAGCGCCTGCTGCGTGCGATCGGCCGTCCCTATGGCATGGTGCTGGTGACGGGCCCCACCGGTTCGGGCAAGACGGTTTCGCTCTACACCTGCCTGAACCTGCTGAACCAGCCCGGCGTCAACATCGCCACGGCGGAAGATCCTTCCGAAATCAACCTGCCCGGCGTGAACCAGGTGAACGTCAACGAGCGCGCCGGACTCACCTTCGCCGCGGCGCTGCGCGCCTTCCTGCGGCAGGATCCCGACATCATCATGGTCGGCGAAATCCGCGACCTCGAAACCGCCGACATCTCGATCAAGGCCGCGCAAACGGGCCACCTGGTGCTCTCGACGCTGCACACCAACGACGCACCGACCACGCTCACGCGCATGCGCAACATGGGCATTGCGCCGTTCAACATTGCCTCCAGCGTCATCCTGATCACGGCCCAGCGGCTCGCGCGGCGCCTCTGCCACGTATGCCGCGCACCGGCCGACATGCCGCGCCAGGCGCTGCTGGACGCGGGCTTCAAGGAAGAGCAGTTGGACGGTACCTGGAAGCCCTATCGGCCGGTCGGCTGCGCAGCGTGCAGCAACGGCTACAAGGGCCGGGTCGGCATCTACCAGGTGATGCCGATTTCGGAGGCCATCCAGGCCATCATCCTGCGCGACGGCAGCGCCCTGGATATCGCGCGCCAGTCGGAGGCCGAGGGCGTGCGCTCGCTGCGGCAGTCGGGGCTGCGCAAAGTCATGCAAGGACTCACCTCACTCGAAGAAGTGGTGGCGGTCACCAACGAATAACGAACACACCGCAAATCGGAGATCGAATGGCAACAGTGGCATCCACCCGCACCTCGAACACGCTCAAGGAATTTGTCTACGAGTGGGAAGGCAAGGACCGCAACGGCAAGCTGGTGCGCGGCGAGCTTCGGGCCGCCGGCGAGAACCAGGTGCAGGCCGCCCTGCGGCGACAGGGCGTTCTTGCATCCAAGATCAAGAAGCGCCGCATGCGCTCGGGCAAGTCCATCAAGCCCAAGGACATCGCGATCTTCACGCGCCAGCTGGCAACCATGATGAAGGCCGGCGTCCCGCTGCTGCAGTCGTTCGACATCGTGGGCCGCGGCAATGCCAATCCGAGCGTTGCAAGGTTGCTCAACGACATCCGCAGCGATGTGGAGACCGGAACCTCGCTTTCGGCGGCCTTCCGCAAGTTTCCGAAGTATTTCGACCACCTCTACTGCAACCTGGTGGAAGCCGGCGAAGCGGCCGGTATCCTGGAAGATCTGCTGGACCGCCTGGCCACCTACATGGAGAAGACCGAGGCGATCAAGTCCAAGATCAAGTCGGCGCTGATGTATCCCACATCGGTGGTGGTGGTCGCGTTCGTGGTGGTGGCCATCATCATGATCTTCGTGATTCCGGCCTTCAAGCAGGTGTTCAGCTCCTTCGGCGCCGACCTGCCCGCACCCACGCTGTTCGTGATGGCGATGAGCGAATTCTTCGTCTCCTACTGGTGGCTGATCTTCAGCGTGATCGGCGGCGGCACCTACTTTTTCCTGCAGGCCTGGAAACGCAACGAGCGTGTGCAGCGGGTCATGGACCGCGCGCTGCTGCGCGTGCCGATCTTCGGCACGCTGATCGAGAAATCGTGCGTGGCCCGCTGGACCCGCACCCTTGCCACCATGTTCGCGGCCGGCGTTCCGCTGGTCGAGGCGCTCGACTCGGTGGGCGGCGCTTCAGGCAACACCGTCTACGGCGACGCCACGGCCAAGATCCAGCAGGAAGTCTCGACCGGCACCAGCCTCACGACGGCCATGACCAACGTCAACCTGTTCCCCTCGATGGTGATCCAGATGACGGCCATCGGCGAGGAGTCCGGCTCCATCGACCACATGCTGGGCAAGGCCGCCGACTTCTACGAGTCCGAGGTGGACGACATGGTGGCCGGCCTCTCGAGCCTGATGGAACCCATCATCATCGTGTTCCTCGGCGTGATCATCGGCGGCATCGTGGTCTCGATGTACCTGCCCATCTTCAAGTTGGGCCAGGTCGTTTGATGCTGGTGTCGCAGGAGTTCGACGCCGCTTTCGCCGGCGTCCTGGGGTTGCTGGTCGGCAGTTTTCTGAACGTGGTGATCTACCGCACCCCGGCCATGATGTACCGGGGCTGGCTGGCCGATGCCGTGGCCAACCTGATGTCGTCCAAGGACGTTCCGTCGCTCTGGTCGCTCGTGTTCGGGCCGAAGGCGCAGCACCCGGCCGGGCTCGAAGCCGCGGCGGACCAGGCGGCCCTGGCCATCGAGGCGCTGCCGCCGTTCGACCTCGCCCGGCCGGCCTCGCGCTGCGGCGCCTGCGGCCACGCGATCCGCTGGTACCAGAACATTCCGGTGCTGAGCTACCTGCTGCTGCGGGGCCGCTGCGCCGCCTGCAAGACGCCCATCAGCCCGCGCTATCCGCTGGTCGAACTGGTAACTGGCGCGCTCTTCGCGCTCTGCGCCTACCGCTTCGGCCTCACGCCCACCGGCGCGCTCTGGGCGGCGTTCGCGGCGCTCCTGGTCTGCCAGTTCCTGATCGATTTCGACACCCAGTTCCTGCCCGACGCGCTCAACTATCCATTGCTCTGGCTCGGGCTCGTCGGTGCGGCCATGGGCTGGACCGGCACCGCGCTGAACTCGGCGGTCTGGGGCGCCGTGTTCGGCTACCTGAGCCTGTGGCTTGTGTACCATGGCTATCGCCTGGCCACGGGCAAGGAGGGCATGGGATATGGCGACTTCAAACTGCTGGCGGCACTCGGCGCATGGCTGGGGGCCGACTACCTCATTGCCATCATCCTCGTTTCATCGCTGGTGGGCGCCGTGATCGGCCTCACGCTGCGCTTTGTCGGGAAGCTGGCGCACAAGGACATTCCCATGGCCTTCGGTCCCTTCCTTGCCGGTGCCGGCCTGGTCTGCCTGGTGGCGGGCCCGGAGCTCGTGCGGCAATGGATTCCCTTCGCCTTTCCGCTCGGCGCATTCGGCCGCTGAGGAGCGCGTGATGCGGCGCATCGGCCTGACGGGCGGCATCGGAAGCGGCAAGAGCACGGTCGCCGCCCTGCTGGTCGCCGAAGGCGCCGTGCTGGTCGACACCGATGCCATTGCGCGCCGCATTGCGCAGCCTTCGGGCATCGCGATGCCGGCCCTCGAGGCCGCCTTCGGCCGCACCGTCATCGCCGCGGATGGCGGGCTGGACCGCGCGGCGATGCGGCAGCTCGTGTTCGCCGACAGCAGCGCCAAGAAGCGCCTCGAATCGATCCTGCATCCGCTGATCGGCGCCGAGACGGAGCGCATGGCCTCGGCCGCCGGGCCCGGGGCGGTGGTGGTTTTCGACGTGCCCCTCCTGGTCGAATCCGGCCGCTGGCGAGCCATGGTCGACCGGGTGCTGGTGGTCGATGCCACAGAGGCAACGCAGCTGCAGCGCGTGGTGGCGCGCTCGGGCTGGACGCCCGAGGCCGTGCGGGCGGTGATCGCCCAGCAGGCGCCCCGCGGGCTGCGCAGGGCTGCGGCAGACGCCGTCATTTTCAACGAGTCGCTCTTGCTGGAGGAACTCGGTGCAGAGGTCCGGAGTCTCTGGAAGCGGTGGGTTCCGCCCGGCACGCGATAATCCGAGACTGGCCGCCAGAGCGGCCGCACAACGACCAAGACAAAAAAGGCGCTCGCCGGAGTGCCCTTCCCTCCTGCGATGCTTTTCAATTCGTATCCCTTCATTTTTGTCTTCTTCCCGCTGGTGCTGATCGGGTTCTTCCTGATCGGCAAGCGCAACGCCCGATCCGCCGCAGGCTTTCTTGCCCTGGCCTCGCTGTTCTTCTACGGCTGGTGGAGCGTCAAGGCGCTGCCGCTGCTGGTGGCATCCATCTGCATCAACTACTGGTTCGGGCTGCGCCTGTCGCCCGCGCCGGACCGGGACGACCGCAAGCGCAAATCGCTGCTGGTGCTGGCGCTGGTGGTCAACCTGGGCGTGCTCGCGGTCTTCAAGTACGCCAACTTCTTCGTCTCGAACGTGAACGACGGGCTGGCCGCGGCGGGCCTCTCGCAGATTCCGCTGCTGCACATCGTGCTGCCGATCGGCATCTCGTTCTATACCTTCACCCAGATCGCCTTCCTGGTCGACTGCTGGCAGGGCAAGGTGCATGAGCGCAGCTTCATCCACTACGTGCTGTTCGTCACCTACTTTCCGCACCTGATCGCGGGCCCGGTGCTGCACCACGCGCAGATGATGCCGCAGTTCGCCAATGCGGCCACCTACCGGCTCGACCCCAACAAGGTGGCGCTCGGCATTGCGATCTTCACCTTCGGCCTGGCCAAGAAGCTCTTGATCGCCGACCCGGTGGGCCAATACGCCGACATGATGTTCAACGGCGTGCACAAGGGCATCGAGCCCACGCTCTACACCGCGTGGTTCGGCGCGCTCGCCTACACGCTGCAGATCTATTTCGACTTCTCGGGCTACTCGGACATGGCGGTCGGCCTGTCGCTGTGCCTGGGCGTGCAGCTTCCGCTCAACTTTCGCTCGCCCTACAAGTCGACCAACATCATCGAGTTCTGGCGGCGCTGGCACATCTCGCTGTCGAACTTCCTGCGCGACTACCTCTACGTGCCGCTGGGCGGCAACCGCAAGGGGCCGGCCCGGCGCTACCTGAACCTGTTCCTCACGATGCTGCTCGGCGGCCTCTGGCACGGGGCCGCCTGGACCTTCGTGATCTGGGGCGCGCTGCACGGCGTGTTCCTGATGATCAACCACCTCTGGAACGCCAAGGTGCGGCGCAACATTCCGGCCGGTCCGGTCGCACGCGTGCTGGGCTGGTTCCTGACCTTCCTGTGCGTGGTGCTGGCCTGGATCGTGTTCCGCGCCGACGGCCTGCACACGGCCATGGCCATCTACAAGGGCATGCTCGGCCTGCATGGCGCACCGCCTTCCGCGTTCAGCGAACTCGGGCCGGTTCCGTTCCGCAAGCCCGAGTTCTTCCAGACCATGCTCGCGGGCATCGTCATCTGCCTGGCACTGCCTCCGACGATCACGCTCGAGCGCTGGATTCCCCACCCGAAGGCGGTGGCCGGCCAGCCCGTCATGGCCTGGTGCTCCGCGGCCGTGCTGGCGATCGGCACCTTCGCGCTCTTCGCCTGGTGCGTCTCGAAGCTGGGCAACTACAGCCCGTTCCTTTACTTCCAATTCTGATTCGACATGACGACGCCCGCGAAAGTCTGGCTGCGGTTCTTCCTGATCGGCTACATCGTCCTGATGGTGCTGTGGATCGTTTCGCTCACCAGCCCCGTGCCTTACGGCGACCTCACGCGGATCGGCCGCCTGTCCGAGCGCGAATTCGGCTGGACCGCCCCGCCGCCCAAGGTGGACCCCGCCTACCTGAAGGGCACGCCGGTCGACCAGGCCGACGTGCTGGTCATCGGCGACAGTTTCTCGATGACCTTCCGCTGGCAGTCGGTCCTCGTCAAGGCCGGCTACCGCGTCTCGACCACCTACTGGGGCCAGTACGAGAACGCGCTCTGCGGCGACTTCGACCAATGGATCGAGCGCACCGGGTTCAAGGGCAAGCTGATCATCATCGAGAGCGTGGAACGCCTGCTCGGCGACCGCACCAAGGACAGCATGAAGTGCCAGAAGATGATCCGGCCCTTCGACGCCATGGACCATCCGCTGATCACGCCGGACGAGACCGTGCCGAACCCCGCGTCCAACTGGAACGTGCAGTTCATGACGGGCATCACGACCTACTACAACACCTGGAAAGCGAAAAAGTCTGCAACAGACATCTACTTCGACTGGAACACCTGGGTGCGCCCGGTGCCCGATGGTTGCAAGCTCTTCTCCCACCGCTCGTGCGACAAGATGCCCTTTTTCGCTGAAGATGACGACAATGGGCCGCTGACCCCTGCGCATTTGGAATGGATGAAGAATTTCACAAAGGCGCACAGCAAGCTTCCTATCATGTGGATGGTGATTCCCAACAAGACCACCGTGTACCTGAAGCCCGACTACTCGAAGGATTTCGAGGCCGGGTTCCGCACGTCCGGGCTGCCGGGACCGGATCTCTACGCATTCGCGCGCGAGAAACGCACGCAGATTCGCGACTTCTATTTTTCGAACGACACCCACATGTCCATGCACGGCCAACTCGAGCTCGGCGAGCGCATGCTCGCGGCCGTGCGCGAGGTGGTGCCGACGCCTCCATCGAAATCGCCCTGACGCTATGATTTGGCGACAGGAAAGCTATAGAACCGCGTGATCCTCTACGAGTACCCCTTCAACGAGCGCATCCGCACCTACCTGCGGCTGGAGCACCTGTTTCGCCGGCTCGGGGAGCTGGTGCCCGCGGAGTCCGCGCTCTCGCACCACTACGCGCTGGTCACGATCTTCGAGATCATGGACGTTGCCGCGCGCGCCGACCTCAAGGCCGACGTGATGCGCGATCTCGACAAGCACAAGAACGTCTTCAACAGCTACCGGGGCAATCCGGCCATTGCCGAGGCCGTGCTCGACCAGGTGGTGGGCCAGCTGGAACGCAATTTCGCCACGCTCAATGCCGTCGCCGGCAAGGCCGGCCAGTCGCTGACGGAAAACGAATGGCTCATGAGCATTCGCAGCCGCGCGGGCATTCCTGGCGGCACCTGCGAATTCGACCTGCCCGCTTACTACGCATGGCAGCATCGCAGCGCGGCCAGCCGCCGCGCCGACCTCGAACGCTGGTCGGCCACGCTTTCGCCGCTGGCCGAATCCATCTACCTGCTGCTCAAGCTGCTGCGCGATGCCGATGTGCCGTACAAGGTCATGGCCACCGGCGGGCAGTTCCAGCAGAACCTGCCGCAGGGGCGCAGCTTCCAGCTGCTGCGCCTGCGCATCGATCCGCAGCTGGGGCTGATTCCCGAAATCAGCGGCAACCGGCTCATGGTGTCGGTACGGATGATGCGGCACGAAGCCGACGACCGCCTGCATCCGAGCACCGACGACGTCGCATTCGAACTCACCCTCTGCGCTTGAGCCGCTGGGCAATGAACGACGCGAACAAGAACAAGATCGGCGAGCGGATCGTCCGCTGCCCCGCATGCGGTGGCGACAGCGTCTATGCCGAGCGCAACCCCTTCCGCCCGTTCTGCAGCGCGCGGTGCAAGGGCGTCGACTTCGGCGCCTGGGCCAGCGAGGAGTTCCGGATGCCGGCCGAAGCACCGGCCGACGACGAGCCTTTCGGCGATCCGAAGAAAGTGCAGTAGCGTTCCATCCGGCGCTGCTACGGCGCCAGAAGGATGCGGTCGAGATAGTCCGCGTATTGGCGGACGTAGGCCGGGCGCAGATGCTCCCGGTCCTTGTAGACCGGTGCGTCGTCGGGCGTTGCCCGCAGGCACTGTCCATCGGTGCAAAGCCTCGCCATCACATCGATGGGCTCCGCACCGCTCGCCCGCGCCAGGGCTTTCAGCTGCTCGTTGAGCCGCGCCTGTTCCGGCGGCAGGGGCGCCGTGGGCGTGCTGTGCAGCGCCACCATCCGGCCCATGCGGCTGCCTTCGATGAGCCGGCGCGGTTCGAACTCGGGGCCGCTCGCGTTGTCCAGCAGCAGGTAGACCTTCTTCTTTTGCCGCACCAGTTCGGCCAGCAGCTTCTCGAGCGAGGCCAGCGAGCGGCCGAGGCCGTCGCCGCCGTTGTTCACGAGATAGGCCGCATCACCTTCGCGAAAGTAGAACGGCAGCGGGAAATTGCCCGTGAAATAGCAGTTCCAGCAGGCCCCGACCACCACGGTATCGATCCGCGGATCGAGCGCCAACGCCAGCATCTCGCTGCGCGCCTGCTCGCAACCCGGGTTGCCTTCGGCGACCATGCCGGGCACCGGCGGGCAGGCGCCATAGGTCGAGAAATAGGTCGTTGCCATGCGCGCGGGCGCGCTGCCTGCGAGCGCCATGGCACGGGGTGCGTATTGCTGGATGTGGCTGTCGCCGATCAGCAAGACCGTGCGCGGCCCGCTGCCCACGCGCTTGACCGGGTAGGCGCCGAGCTTCTGCTGCTCGAATCCGGCGTAGTAGTTGTCGTCCACGGTGGCGTCAGTCACCTTGCGCAGCAGGTCGCTGCCGTTTCGCGGCGGCATGCCGCCCAGCGCGAGCAGGCCGGCGACCGCAATCGCCACGCTGACGCCCCCGAGCGCACGCAGCATGCCGGCGTGCGCTCGCGCCCGCGTGAAGCGCTCGACGAAGCGATAGGTGAGCCAGGCCAGAACCACGCTCGCCAGCAACAGAGCCGCGCGAATCCACGCCGCCGGCTCGCCCTCTTCCACGATGCGCGCATACACCAGCAAAGGCCAATGCCACAGATAGAGCGGGTAGCTGATGAGGCCGATCCACACCATCGGGCGGCTCGCGAGCAGGTGCCTGTTGAGCACGCCCGCCGGTCCGGCCGCGATGCAGCTCGCCGCGCCCAGCGTGGGCAGCAGCGCCCACCAACCCGGAAACGCCTTGTCGCTGCGGGTCATCACGAGCCCGAGCACGATCAGCCCCACGCCCAGGCACGACTGCAGGTGGCTGCGCCAGGCCGGTGCCGGCGTCTGCTTGTTGGCGGACTGCAGGCGCATGCAGGCCAGGATCCCGCCCACCATCAGTTCCCAGAAGCGCGAAGCGGGCGAGTAGAAAGCCGCGGTGCGATAGGGATGGATGGTCAGCACGTTGACCAGGAACGACGCCGCCGCGAGCACCCACAGCAGCCGAAGGACCGGCCAGCGCCGGCGCCAGGCGAACGCCAGCAGCATGGGCCAGAAGATGTAGAACTGCTCCTCGATGCCCAGCGACCAGAGGTGCAGCAGCGGCTTGGCCTCCGCGGCGGTGTCGAAATAGCCGGCCTCGCCCCAGAAGATGAAGTTGGCGACGAAGGCCGCGCCGCCGGCCGCCTGCTTGCCGAGCTCCGTGAACTCCCTGGGCAGCAGCGCATACCAGCCGAAGGCGAGCGTGGCCGCGAGCACCAGCGTCAGCGCCGGAAAGATCCGCCGGATGCGCCGCGCGTAGAAATCGCGGTAGCTGAAGTCGCCCGCCGCGTGGCTCTGCATGAGGATGGTCGTGATCAGGAAACCCGAGATCACGAAGAAGATGTCGACCCCGATGAAGCCCCCCGGCAATGCATCGGGAAACGCATGGAAGGCCAGCACCGAGGCCACCGCCACGGCACGCAGGCCGTCGATGTCGGGGCGGTACTTGGGATGCATCATGCCGTGCCTCGGGCCCGCGGCGTTCGCTGGACGCGCCCGCGCATCCGCGCCGCCCTGTCCATCAGGCCAGTGTCGAAACCGCCAGCGCCGCCGAGGCGGGCAGGCCGCGCTCCTGGGTCAGCCATTCGAGCACCGGCAGCGCGCCCGGCAGCACCGGCGCCACGTCCAGCGGCAGTTGCTGCCAGCGCATGGCCTGGCCTTCGCGCATTTCGAACTCGCCGCTCCAGGCCGTGACCTTGCACCAGTGCAGCCGCACCAGCGCGTGCGGATAGTCGTGCTCGGTGATCTTCCAGGCGTTGGCGCCCGCGATGGTGATGCCGAGTTCTTCGTGCAGCTCGCGGCGCAGTGCCTGCTCCACCGTCTCGCCGGCCTCGATCTTGCCGCCCGGGAATTCCCAGAAGCCCGCATAGGCCTTGCCCTCGGGGCGGGTCGACAGCAGCAGCGCGCCGTCGGCCGGCCGGATCAGCACGCCGACGGCCACCTCGGTGTGCTTGCGGCCCGGCTGTGCGCTCATGCCGTGGCCCGCCCCGCGTAGTCGCGCGCGAACTGGTAGGCCACGCGGCCGCTGCGCGAACCACGCTCGAGCGCCCAGACCAGCGCCTCGGGCCGCGCTGCCTCGATGGCGGCCTTGTCGACGCCGAACGACGACAGCCATTGCGCGACGATCGCGAGGTATTCGTTCTGGCTGAACGGATAGAAGCTCACCCACAGGCCGAAGCGCTCCGACAGCGAGATCTTTTCCTCGATCACCTCGCCGGGATGGACTTCGCCGTCCTCGGTGTGGGTGTAGCTGAGGTTGTCCTTCATGTATTCAGGCAGCAGGTGGCGCCGGTTGCTGGTCGCGTAGATCAGCACGTTGGGCGTCGATGCGGCAATCGATCCGTCGAGGATCGACTTGAGCGCCTTGTAGCCGGGCTCGCCCTCGTCAAAGCTCAGGTCGTCGCTGAACACGATGAACTTCTCGGGCCGCTGCGACACCACCTCGACGATGTCGGGCAGGTCGGTGAGTTCGGCCTTGTCGACCTCGATCAGGCGCAGTCCCTGCGGCGCGTAGGCCTGCAGGCAGGCGCGAATCAGCGACGACTTGCCCGTGCCGCGCGCGCCGGTCAGCAGCACGTTGTTGGCCGGCTTGCCTTCGACGAACTGGCGCGTGTTGCGCTCGATCTTTTCCTTCTGGATGTCGATTTCCTTCAGCGAATCGAGTGCCATCGCAGCCACGTGCTTGACGGGCTCGAGCACGCCGTGGCCCGAACTGCGGCGCCGATAGCGCCAGGCGATCGACGCGTTCCAGTCGGCCGGTGCAGCCAGCGGCTGCGGCAGGATCGATTCGATGCGGCCGATCAGCTGTTCGGCGCGCTCGATCAGCTTCTGGAACTGTTCATTCATGACCGGTAGTCGGCGTTGATGGTCACGTACTCGTGGCTGAAGTCGCAGGTCCACACCGTCTCGCTGGCCTTGCCGCGGCCCAGGCCGATGCGCACCGTGATCTCGCTCTGCTTCATCACGCGCTGGCCGTCTTCCTCGCGGTACGACGGGTTGCGCCCGCCCTTGACGGCCACGTGCACGTCGTCGAGGAACAGGTCGATGCCGGTCTGGTCGAGATCTTCGATGCCCGCGTAGCCCACGGCCGCGAGGATGCGGCCCAAGTTGGGGTCGCTGGCATAGAACGCCGTCTTGACCAGCG
This sequence comes from Variovorax paradoxus, assembly GCF_030815975.1. Taxonomy (NCBI): domain Bacteria; kingdom Pseudomonadati; phylum Pseudomonadota; class Betaproteobacteria; order Burkholderiales; family Comamonadaceae; genus Variovorax; species Variovorax paradoxus. The sequence continues at coordinate 2,989,833 of NZ_JAUSXL010000002.1, read as the reverse complement.
GCGAATGCGCCACGGCATAAGCCACCTGCCTGCACTCGGCGGCATCGCGCCCGCCTTCGACCTGGATGGTGATGAACTTGGTGGAGCCTTCGCCGTCGCGCACGATTGCCTGCGCCAGTTGGCGCGCGACGTTCTGCATGGCTTCGACCAGGGCCTGGCCTTCGGGCGAATCGAGCGAGGTGATGGTGGCGTGCGCCGCCTTCTGCGTGGCAATGACCACGAAGGAGTCGTTGGTCGAGGTATCGCCGTCGATGGTCACGCGATTGAACGAGGCATCGGCGAGCCGCTTGGCCAGCGGCTGGATCAGCGCCGGGTCGATCTTTGCGTCGGTGGCCATGAAGCCCAGCATGGTCGCCATGTTCGGGCGGATCATGCCGGCGCCCTTGCTGATGCCGGTGATGGTGACGGTGGCGCCGCCAATTTGAACCCGCTGGCTGAACGCCTTGGGGATCGTGTCGGTGGTCATGATGCCTTCGGCCGCACGCGCCCAGTGGTTCTCCGAAGCATCGGCCAGCGCGGCCGGCAGGCCGGCCTCGATGCGGTCCACGGGCAGCGGCTCCATGATCACGCCGGTGGAAAACGGCAGGATCTGCTCGGGCGCGATCTCCAGCTGGCGCGCGAGTGCGATGCAGGTGGAGCGCGTGCGCATCAGGCCGTCTTCGCCCGTGCCGGCATTGGCGTTGCCGGTATTGATGACCATGGCGCGAATGCCGTAGTTGGCCACCAGATGGTCGCGGCAGACCTGCACCGGCGCCGCGCAGAAGCGGTTCTGGGTGAACACGCCGCCGACCGCCGAGCCTTCGTCGATCAGCACCACCGTCAGGTCCTTGCGGTTGGCCTTGCGCACACCCGCTTCGGCCACGCCGATGCGGACGCCGGGCACCGCGAACAAGGCGGCAGGATCAGGGGCGGACAGGTTCACGGGCATGGCGGTTTCTCTTCTCCGGAGTTTCTGGGTCAGCTGAGCTTGCCGTGGCAATGCTTGTATTTCTTGCCGCTGCCGCAGGGGCACGGGTCGTTGCGGCCGACGCGGGCAAAGGCCGCGGCTTCGGCGCCGAGCGTGCCGAGCCCCAGCCCCGCGGCCGCGATGCGGCGCTGGTTTTCTTCGTCCAGGCGCACCTCGACCTCGCCGGTTTCGGTGGGCGCGCTGTAGGTGATGTTCGAGAGGTTCTCGCCGCGGCTCTCGAGCGCATCCGCCGCTTCTTCGAACTGCTCGCCCGACTGCACGCGCACCGTCATGAGCTGGCGCGTGACTTCGTTCTTGACCGAGTCGAGCAGCTGGCCGAAGAGCTCGAAGGCCTCGCGCTTGTATTCCTGCTTGGGCTGCTTCTGCGCATAGCCGCGCAGGTGAATGCCCTGGCGCAGGTAGTCGAGCGAGGCCAGGTGCTCGCGCCAGTGGGTGTCGATGCTCTGCAGCAGCACCATGCGCTCGAACTGCGTGAAGTTCTCCTGGCCGATCAGCGCCACCTTGGCATCGAAGCTGTCGTTGGCGGTCTTGACCACCTTCTCGACGATGTCTTCGTCGCTCACGGCCTCGGCCGCTTCGATGTCCTTCTTCAGGGGCATGTCGATGCCCCACTCGTTGGCGAGGCTCTTTTCGAGGCCGTCGAGGTCCCACTGCTCCTCGACCGATTCGGCCGGCACGTACTGCCGCACGACATCGGTGAAGCAGCCTTCGCGCAGCGCCGCGATCTGCGCCGTGAGGTCGCCCGCGTCGAGGATGTCGTTGCGCTGCTGGTAGATCACCTTGCGCTGGTCGTTCGAAACGTCGTCGTATTCGAGCAGCTGCTTGCGGATGTCGAAGTTGCGTGCCTCGACCTTGCGCTGCGCGCTCTCGATGCTGCGCGTGACGATGCCGGCCTCGATGGCTTCGCCGTCGGGCATCTTGAGGCGGTCCATGATCGCCTTCACGCGGTCGCCCGCGAAGATGCGCATCAGCGGATCGTCCAGGCTCAGGTAGAAGCGCGAGGAGCCCGGGTCGCCCTGGCGGCCCGAGCGGCCGCGCAGCTGGTTGTCGATGCGGCGCGACTCATGGCGCTCGGTTGCGATGATGCGCAGGCCGCCGAGCGACTTGACGAATTCATGGTCCTTGGTCCATTCGGCGCGCACATGCGCGATGTCGGCCTCCTTGGTGGCGTCGTCGCGGCCTTCGTCGTTCTCGATGGCCTCGACCATCTTCTCGATGTTGCCGCCCAGCACGATGTCGGTACCGCGGCCGGCCATGTTGGTCGCGATGGTGATCATCTTCGTGCGGCCGGCCTGCGCCACGATGTCGGCTTCGCGCGCATGCTGCTTGGCGTTGAGCACCTGGTGCGGCAGGTCCGCCTGGGTGAGCAGGCCGTCGATGATTTCGGAGTTCTCGATCGACGAGGTGCCCACCAGCACCGGCTGGCCGCGCTCGTAGCATTCGCGGATGTCCTGGATGGCCGCCTCGTACTTCTCGCGCGTGGTCTTGTAGACGCGGTCGAGCTGGTCGTCGCGCCTGCTGATGCGGTTCGGCGGAATGATGACCGTCTCGAGGCCATAGATTTCCTGGAACTCGTAGGCTTCGGTGTCGGCCGTGCCGGTCATGCCGGCCAGCTTGCCGTAGAGGCGGAAGTAGTTCTGGAAGGTGATGGAGGCCAGCGTCTGGTTCTCGGCCTGGATCTGCACGCCTTCCTTGGCTTCCACGGCCTGGTGCAGGCCATCGCTCCAGCGCCGGCCCGTCATGAGGCGGCCGGTGAATTCGTCGACGATGACCACTTCGCCCTGCTGCACCACGTAGTGCTGATCGCGGTGGTACAGGTGCCGTGCGCGCAGCGCGGCGTTCAGGTGGTGCATCAGCGTGATGTTGGCCGGGTCGTAGAGCGACGCGCCTTCGGGCAGCAGCTTGAATTCGCCCAGCAGCTGCTCGGCCTTCTCGTGGCCGTCTTCAGTCAGGAACACCTGGTGGGTTTTTTCGTCGACCGTGAAGTCGCCCGGCACCGTGACGCCTTCACCCGTGCGCGGATCGGCCTCGCCTTCCTGCTTGGTTAGCAGCGGCACCACCCTGTTGATGGCCAGGTAAAGGTCGGTGTGGTCTTCGGCCTGGCCGCTGATGATCAGCGGCGTGCGGGCCTCGTCGATCAGGATGGAGTCCACCTCGTCGACGATGGCGTAGTTCAGGCTGCGCTGAACCCGGTCGCCGGGCTCGTACACCATGTTGTCGCGCAGGTAGTCGAAGCCGTACTCGTTGTTGGTGCCGTAGGTGATGTCGCTGGCGTAGGCCTGCTGCTTTTCCTCGCGCGGCATCTGCGGCAGGTTGATGCCCACCGTGAGGCCAAGGAAGTTGTACAGGCGCCCCATCCACTGGGCGTCGCGGTTGGCGAGGTAGTCGTTCACGGTGACCACGTGCACGCCCTGGCCCGACAGCGCATTCAGGTACACCGGCAGCGTGGCGGTCAGGGTCTTGCCCTCGCCGGTGCGCATTTCGGCGATCTTTCCGTTGTGAAGCGCCATGCCGCCGAGCAGCTGCACGTCGAAGTGGCGCATCTTCATGACGCGCTTGGAGCCTTCGCGCACGGTGGCAAAGGCTTCCGGCAGCAGGTCGTCGAGGGTTTCGCCCTTGGCGATGCGGTCCTTGAACTCCTGAGTCTTGGCACGCAGCCCGTCGTCGGTGAGCTTCTCGAATTCGGGTTCGAGCGCATTGATGCGCTCCACCGTCTTGCGATACTGCTTGAGGAGCCGGTCGTTGCGACTGCCGAAAATCTGGGTCAGGAAGTTGGTTGCCATTGGCGTGGAGATGGGCGGGCACCTGACACGACAGGCACTGCGACCGGATTCCCTAAGATATGGTGAAAGCAGTTGGGCGCACCTTCTTCGAATGCAAGCTCCGAAGAAGGCAAGCGGCTCCAGACCGGATCTGCCGGCGCAAGCGTCGGCAAACCGGGCATTTTAGCTGTCTTGTTCCACCCTCCGGATTACCCATGAATCGCCGCTCCGTCCCCCCCTTCACGTTGCAGCAGGCCGCCGAAGGTTCGCCCACCCTGGCGAGCCTGATCGCCCGCGCGCGCGACGCGAGCGAGCGGCTGCGGGCGGTCGAGGGACTGATCCCGCCGCCCATGCGCCCGGCCGTGCAGGCCGGCCCGGCCGAAGGGGACGTGTGGTGCCTGCTGGTCAACGGCAGCGCCGCGGCCGCCAAGCTGCGGCAGCTGTCGCCGATGCTGGTCACCCGGCTGCGCAACAAGGGCTGGGACGTGAACACGATCCGGATCAAGGTGCAATCCGGGCGCTGAACAAAAGAAAAACGGCCGGCCGCGCAAACGGCCCGCCCATCGGCTCCCGACCTATTGCGGCTGAAGCCCGATGTCGTGCGCCACCTTCTGCCAGCGCTCGGCTTCGGCGCGCATGAAAGCCCGCAGCTCGCCCGTGGTGGACCCCTGCAGCTGCACGCCGAGCACGGCCATGCGCTCCTTCACCGACGGATGGTCCAGCGCCGCGATGGCTTCGCGCCGCAGCCGCTCGGTCACCTCCAGCGGCGTGGTGGCGGGCGCCACCATGGCCCACCACTGGTCGATCTCCAGACCTTTGAGCCCGCTCTCCGCGAGGCCAGGCACTTCCTTGAGCCCCGGAATGTTCACGCGCTGCGCGCTCGTCACCAGCAGCGGGCGGATCCGGTTGGCGCCCAGCAGGCTGGAACCGCTGGCCAGCGTGGCGAAGTGCCCGGCCACCGTGCCCGCCGCCACGTCGGTGAGCGCCGGCGCCGAGCCGCGATAGGGAACCATGTTGAACCTGATCTTCGTGCGGCTCGCCAGCAGTTCGGCCGCCAGGTGGCTCACCGTGCCGGCGCCGCTATGCGCAATGGCCGGCGGCATCGGACGGGCGGCCGCCGTCCTGATGAAGGTCTTGAAATCCCGGCTGTCGTCGTCCATGCCCGCAAAGAAGACGAGGGGCGAGGTGCCGATCATCGTCACCGGCGTGAAGTCGCGCAGCAGGTCGTAGGGCAAGCGCGTGGTCACCGCGGGCGCAATGGCGTGCGGCAGCTCGACGATGGCCAGTGTGTAGCCGTCGGGCGCGGCCTTGGCCGCTGCCTCGGTGCCTATCTGGCCGGCCGCGCCGGGCCGGTTGTCGACGATCACCGAGTTGCCGATCGTCTGGCTCATGCGCTGCGCCATGGCGCGCGCAATGGCGTCGGTGCTCCCGCCGGCGGCCCACGGCACGATCAGCTTGATGGGTTTGTCGGGAAAGGCCGCCCAGGCGCGCTGCGCCGTGGTGGTGAACAGGGCGGCTGAACCGGCAGCCAGGAAGGCGCGGCGTTGCATTGCTTGCATGGTTTCGGTTCCTTCTGGATGGCTCGGAAGTTCAGGCGGCCGGGTCGGGCCAGCTCGGGTCGCGTGAGGCGTTGGCCGTGAGCATCAGCACCACGTGGGCATCGCCGGCAATGGCGTTGCCCTCGCGCAGCTGGCGCAGGGCGTCCAGTCCGGCCGCCGCGCACAGTTCGGCGCTCACGCCGGCCGCCGTGAGCGTTCGCCGGGCCGCGCGGGCCTGGTCGTCGCCCACCACCACCGCGCCACCGCCCGAGGCGACTGCGGCTTGCCACTGCAGGAAGGTCACGGTGGACCCGGCGGTGGAAAACTGCGCGGTGTGGCCGGGGTACATGCCGTCGAGCGCGCCGCCGGCCAGCACGCGCGAGAGGCGCGCAAAAGGTTCGACCAGCCAGAGCCGCGGCAGGCGCGAGATGCGCCCGGCGGCCAGCAGGTCGCGAAAGCCCGCGTAGATGCCCCAGGCCAGATCGCCGCGCGCCGTGGGAATCACCACGTGATCGGGCAGGCCGCCCTCGGCCAGGCACTCCAGGGCAATGGGCTTGTAGCCCTCGATCGCCAGCGGCGCGCTTCCCAATGCTGGCAGGCGGTAATTGGTCAGCGCGAAATAACCCGGATGTTGTGAGCGCTCACGCACGAAAGCCCAGCGGCCGGCGTTGTCGGAAAAGATGTGGCGCCGAGCGCCAAGGGCATCGAGCTGCCGCGCATAGGCGGCCGGCAGGCCTTCGTAGGTTGCCACTTCGCAGCGCAGGCCCGCGGCCCACGCATAGTGCGCCGCCGAGATCGCGGCATTGCCCGAAGAGGCCAGCACCAGCGTGTGGGCACCGAAATCCAGCGCCTGGGCCACGCCCACCGCGGTCATGCGGTCCTTGTGGGAGCCGGTAGGGTTGCCCGATTCGTCCTTGAGCGCGAGGCGCGCCACGCCGAACGCGCGGGCAAGCTCCGGGATGTCAAGCAGAGGCGTGCCGCCCTCGCCCAGCGTGAAGCCCGGCGCGTAGGGCATGGGCAGGGGGCTGCCGCCACCCGGCAGGTAGCTCGCGTGCAGCCCGACGTGGATGCCCAAGCCGCGGCAGGCAGGGCAGCCGTCGTTCGCCAGCGTGAGCGGATAGGGAGCCTCGCAGCGCAGGCACCGAAAGCCTTGCAATCGGGGATTTTTCGCCGGGCGCGGCGGACGGGTCCGCGCGGTGCCTGGCGGATCGGCGGACGGCTCGGAAGCCGAGGCGAGCTTGAAGCGGAGTACGGGCGCAGGCATGTTCAGGCGGTCCTGGGTGGAGAGGTCGTGCCCAAATCTTAGGCGTCTGCAAATAAAATCATCTAGCTTGAAATACTCAAGCGATAAATAAACTTATCGATGCGCTTCACCGAAATAGAGACGTTCCGGGCCCTGATGCGCGCCGGCTCCACGCGCAAGGCCGCGGCCCTGCTGCATGTGACGCAGCCCGCCATCAGCCAGTCGCTCAAGCGGCTCGAGGCGCAGGCCGGCATGCTCCTGTTCCAGCGCACCGGAGGGCGGCTGGTGCCCACGCCCGAGGCGCACGCGCTGTGGACCGAGGTCGAGCGCGTCTTCATCGGCATGGAGGCCATCGAGCACCGCATGCGCAGCCTGCGCGACTTCGGCACCAACCAGCTCGAGCTCAGTTGCTATCCGGCCTTCGGCCTCGGCTTCATGCCCCGTGCGCTGGAGCGCCTGAAGGCGCACCGGGGCGACAACAGTCCGTGGCCGCAGGTGTCGCTGCAGGTGCTCAGCTCCAAGGATGTGCGCGACCGCGTGGCAAAGGGCGTCTCCGACTTCGGCCTGATGGCCGACGAACTGCCGCTCGAAGGCATCGATCACTCGACCTTCGCGCGCTTTCCCGGCGTGGTCGTGATGCCGCAAGGCCATGCGCTGGCGCGCTTCAAGCGCGTCGAGCCGGAGCAGCTCGCGCAGGTGCCCTTCCTGGCCCTGAACCCCGAAGACCCTTCGCACCGCGGGCTCGAAACCGCACTGGCCGAACGCGGCGCGGCGCTTCGGGTGATGGTGCAGACGCCCTATGCGGCCAGCGTGTGCGAGATGGCCGTGCGCGGCCTGGGCGTGGGGCTGGTCAACCCGATCACCGCGCTCGACTACGCGGAACGCGGCCTCGTGGTGCGCCGGCTCTCGGTCGACGTGTTCTTTTCCTGCGTGCTGGCCCTGCCCGCGGGCAAGGTGCTGTCCACCACCGCGCGCGACTTTCTCTCGCTCATGCGACGGCAACTGGCGGAAGACGAGAAGCGCATCCAGCGCTACCTGCGCTGAGGCCGCACCGGCGTCCTACTTCCAGCCGAACTCGTGGTTCAGCCCCACGACGAAGCCGCGCACGCGCTGCGGTCCCGTCCTGGAGGCGCTGACATCCACGCTGACCAGCGGCGTGAGGGCGAAGCGCCCGCCGATGCGCGAGGTCCAGACCCCCGACGCGCGGCTGCGCTCGGCGATCAGCGAAACCTTGTCGTCGAGCGCCCACTCCACCGCCAGCCCGCCGCGCGGTGTGCGGGCGCCCGTGCCGGTGGCCCAGTCGGCGCCGAGGTTGGCGTGAATCTGCAGGCTGTCCGCCGGGCGCCACGTGACCGGCAGCACGAACTGGCCGCCCGCACGGCCGCCACGCGTCAGGTCGAACATGGCACCGAGCGACAGCGCCGCACTCAGCGGCGCATCGGCCGCTGGTCCGAAGAAGTTCCACTTGAGTTGCGGGCCCGCAGTGACCGTGTGCACGCGCTGAACTGAAAGTCGGTCGATGTTCAGCCCCAGCTCGACCGGCCCGACGCGGCAGGACGGACCGATGTGCAGCCCGGTCACCGGTTCGGGGCCGGTGCGGCCCCACCAGGCTTCGTACTGGCATTGGCCAGGATCGAGCATGCCGGCGTCATCGATGTCGAAATGGCCTGCGGCCCGGGCACCGGCACTCGCCAGAATGCAGGCAGCCACGGGCAGCCAGGCAGGTTGCGGCCATCGAATTGTTGTTCTGAGTTTGTTCTTTTTCATCGCCGGCATCCCGAAAGACACGGCATTCTAGGGATGGCGAAAGTCGCCGCGGTGGCGCGGCGACTGCCCGGCAGATTTTTAGATCTCGAACTGCGGCTGCAGCTCGCGGATGCGCTTGATGGCCACCCCCGCGGCGGCCGTGCGCGTCTCGACCCCGAGCTTCACGTACACCCGCTCCAGGTGCTTCTTGGCGGTGGCGGGGCTGCTGCCCAGGATTTCGCCGATGTCCTTGTTGGTCTTGCCCTTGACCACCCAGTAGAGCACCTCGGCCTCGCGCGCCGTGAGCTTCAGGCTCAGGCTCATGGCCTCGATCACGGCGGTGTCCGACACCTCGCGCATGACGATCATCCATTCGTCGCCGTCGTCGTCCTGCCCGGTCTGCCGATGCAGCCGCAGGCTGAGGCTGCTCGTGGTTGGCGTGGCCCCCACGCTCGGCACTGCGTGTCCTCGCTGCCCCCCGAGGGGGCCGCTCGCGCCTTGGGGCGGCCCGGCGGCGCCTAGCACGATGGAAAGCACCGGCGGTTCGATGCCTCGGTGCCTGGCATCGGGCGCATGGTGCCGCAGCCACTCGAGCACCACGGGCGGTGTTTCGGGTGCGCGGGTGTCGCAGTAGCGCTGCAGCAGCTCGCGCGCGAGCGCGGTCTGCCAGATCAGCTTGCCCTCGGGCAGGCGCACCGTGATGCTCGCGTAGCCGAAGGCATCGAGCGCATTGCGGGCCTGGCCGGCCTGCCGCGCGTCCTGCCGCGCGCGGCGGGCGCCCTGCAGGTGCACGTTCATGCGGGCCAGCACTTCCTTGGGCTTGATCGGCTTGGTGACGTAGTCGACACCGCCCGCTTCGAGTGCGGCCACCAGGTGCTCGGTTTCGGTGAGGCCGGTCATGAACACGATCGGGATGTGCGCCGTCGCGGCATCGGCCTTGAGCCGGCGCGCCACCTCAAAGCCGTCGATGCCCGGCATCATCGCGTCGAGCAGCACGATGTCGGGACGCGCCTGCGCGGCCCGCTGCAGCGCCTGTTCGCCGTTGGTGGCAATGAGCACGGTGTAGCCCGACTCGTCGAGCGCATCGTGCAGCACCGCGAGGTTGTCGGGCACGTCGTCGACGATCAGCACGAGGTCGCTGTTGGCGCCCTGTTCGCGCAGTGTTCTTGCAAGCGGTGTAGTTTCCATGGGACTTGTTCTTCAGGCCGCGCTGACCGCGGCGGCAAGCGCCCGGCTCATGGCCTCGAACTGGAACTGCCGCGCGAGCACGCGCTGCGCCTCGGTCCATGCCAGGCATTCGGGCTGTTCGGCATCGATCGCGTCGAGCTGGTTCATGATGCCGCGAAAGTAGCCCAGGCTCACCGCTTCGTCGAGTGCGCGCAGCCTCGAAAGCGACGGTGCATGCATGGCGCGCGGCGCCGCAGCAGGAGCCGGCCTGGCGGCGGTGTCCGTCCATCGCAGGCCGAGGCGGCGCTCGAGCCAGTCGAGCAGTTCCGTGTGGCGCACCGGCTTGACGAAGAAATCTTCGGGCGCAATGCCCACGTCGTTCTCCAGGCCCTTGTCGAAGGCATTGGCCGAGACGATGGCCACGCTGGCATCGGCCAGCCCGAGCTTGCGCGCGCGGCGGATCGTCTCCCAGCCGTCGATGCCGGGCATCGCAAGGTCGACGAACATGGCATCGGGCCGGTAGCCGGCCGCGATGAGGTCGAGCGCGTCGTGGCCGCTGGCGGCGCTGCGCAGCTCGAAGCCGAGCGGCGCCAGCACATGGCCGAGCAGCTCGCGGTCGGCCTCCTCGTTGTCAACCACCAGCAGCCGCCGGCGCGGGCCTTCGTAGCCGCGCCGCGCACGCTGCACCCGCGCCGGCCGGCCCGAGCCGCCGGCCGCATCGTGCACGCGCGGCAGGAAGAGCCGCACGCAGAACAGCGACCCTTCCCCCGGCGTGCTGCGCACCTTCATCTCGCCGCCCATCAGGTCGGTCAGCATCTTGGCGATGGTGAGGCCCAGGCCCGCGCCGGGAGTCGATGCCGCGGCCGCGTCGCCGCGCGCAAAGGGCTCGAAGATGCGCTCGATGTCTTCGGCCGTCATGCCGGGGCCGGTGTCCTCGATCTCGACCGAGGCGAATTCGCGCGCGTACGACAGCCGCAGCGTCACCTCGCCCGCGGCCGTGAACTTGATGGCATTGCCCAGCAGGTTGATGAGGATCTGGCACACCCGCTTCTCGTCGGCGCGCACCACCTCGGGCAAGCTGCCCGTGGTCTCGAAGCGGAACCGAAGGCCCTTCTCGGCCGCCTGCAGCTCGAACATGTCGGCCAGCTCGCGCAGGGTGTCGGCAAAGCGCATGGGCCTGGCATGCAGCGTGAGCTTGCCGGCCTCGATGTGGGCAATGGCCAGCGTGCCCTCGATGAGCGACAGCAGATGCTCGCCGCCGCGCTTGATCACCGCCACCGCCTGCTGGCGGTGCGGTGGCACGGACTGGTCCTCGCCCATCAGCTGCGCATAGCCCAGGATGCTGTTGAGCGGCGTGCGCAACTCATGGCTGATGGCGCTGATGTAGCGGCTCTTGGCCTGGTTGGCCTGGTCGGCGGCGCGCCGCGCCTGCTCGGCCGCGAGCTTGGCCTGCTCGGCGACTTCGCGCGCTTCTTCTGCCGTCTGCTTGGCCGACTGCAATGCGCGGTCGGTGGCGCGGTGCAGCTCGATCTCGCGCATCAGCAGATGGGTCTGGCGGTTCGATTCCTCCTGCGCGACTCTCCGGCTCTGGTGCGCCAGCACCAGCCACCAGGCCACCACGCCCGCAATCACCAGCAGTGCCATGTACGCCTTGAGAAAGCCCGAGCGCAACGCCGACTGCTGCACGCCGGCCAGCGCTTCGGCCAGCTCGGACTGCGAGGCCAGCTGCAGCGCGCCTTCGCCCAATGCGCGCAGCTCCTGCTGGTAGAGCACGCCGAACACCACCGCCAGCACCGGCACGATGATCAGCATCAGCAGCAGGAAGTGCCCGAGCCCGGTGTCGAGATAGCGCCAGCTGAAGCGCGGCAGCAGCCAGCGCAGCACCGACGACCATTGCGCCGAAAGGCTCGCATGCGGCTTGCACAGGTCGCCGCAGCGCGCGTCGAGCGTGCAGCACAGCGAGCAGATCGCGCCCTGGTAGGCCGGGCAATGGGCCATGTCGGGGCCTTCGTACTCGCGCTCGCAGATCACGCAGTGCTGCACCTTGAGGCGCTGGTAGTTGCCTTCCGCGCCGCCCTCGTCCACGGCGTGCTCGACCCGTGCCCAGCGCACCGCACGCGGGCCCGCGGCCGGTGCGAAGGCGATCGCGCCATTGGCCACCGAACCCCGCGCCAGGTAGTACTTGCCGCCCGTGGCCCAGGCCAGCAGCGGCGACACCACCAGCGCCGTGCCCAGTGCGATGAGCGCCGAGAAAGCCTGCGCCAGCGGTCCGAAAACACCCAGGTGGGCGGTGATCGACAGCACCGAGGCGAGCGCCATCGCGCCGACGCCCACCGGGTTGATGTCCCACAGGTGGGCCCGCTTGAACTCGATGCCCGGCGGCGACAGGCCCAGCGGCTTGTTGATGACCAGGTCGGCCACCACCGCCATCATCCAGGCGATGGCGATGTTGGCGAACAGACCGAGCACGTCGCCGAGCGCCTCGAACACGTTCATCTCCATCAGCATGAAGGCGATGAGCGCGTTGAACACCACCCACACCACGCGCCCCGGATGGCTGTGCGCCACGCGCGAGAAGAAATTGCTCCAGGCCAGCGAGCCCGCATAGGCGTTGGTCACGTTGATCTTGAGCTGCGAGATCACCACGAACAGCGCGGTCGCGGCCACGGCCCAGCCGTAGTTCGGAAACACGTACTCGTAGGCCGCGAGGTACATCTGGTTGGGATCGACCGCGCGCTCGACCGGCACCATGTGCGTGATCGCCAGGTAGGCCAGCAGCGCGCCGCCCAGCATCTTGAGCACGCCCAGCACCACCCACCCCGGCCCGCCGGCCAGCACGCCGGCCCACCAGCGCCGGGCGCCCGCGGCGGTGCGCGCGGGCATGAAGCGCAGGTAGTCGGCCTGCTCCCCCATCTGGGTGATCAATGCGATGCCGACCGTCAGCGCCGCGCCAAACAGGTGCAGGTCGAAGCCCTTGGTGCCCGCCTTCACACCGTTGTAGTGCACGATGCCCGCGAACGCACCAGGATCGCGCACCAGCACGAAGGCAAAAGGCACCACCAGCATCACCAGCCACAGCGGCTGCGTCCACAGCTGCAGCCGGCTGATGGCCGACACGCCGTGCGTGACCAGCGGAATCACCACCAGCGCGCACACCAGGTAGCCCCAGACCGGCGGCACGCCGAGCGCGAGTTCGAGCGCGTAGGCCATCACCGCCGCCTCGAGCGCGAAGAAGATGAAGGTGAACGACGCGTAGATCAGCGAGGTGAGCGTGGAGCCGATGTAGCCGAAGCCCGCGCCGCGCGTGAGCAGGTCCATGTCGACGCCGTAGCGCGCGGCGTACACGCTGATCGGCACGCCCGCCAAAAAGATGATGAGCCCCGTCGCCACGATGGCCCAGAACGCGTTGGCAAAGCCGTACTGCACCAGCAGCGTGGCGCCCACCGCCTCCAGCACCAGGAAGGAAGCCGCGCCGAAAGCCGTGTTGGCCACGCGCCATTCGGACCACTTGCGAAAGCGCTGCGGGGTGTAGCGCAGCGCGTAGTCCTCGAGCGTTTCGCTCGCCACCCAGCTGTTGTAGTCGCGCCGCACCTTGACGATGCGCTGGGGCGCGTCGTCGGGGCTGGTGGAAGTCTCGGCGGGGTTCACACCGTTTCGGTGCATCTTTCGTGCCATCCATACGTCTTTTGGCGAACACCGGCACGACTGTTGCAAAGACGAAGCCTGCCCAATAATGGCCGACCTCCACGCCACCCGAAGCCGCCTCCCATGGAACTGACCCCGCGCGAAAAAGACAAGCTGCTGATCTTCACCGCAGCACTGCTGGCCGAGCGCCGCAAGGCGCGCGGGCTGAAGCTCAACTACCCCGAAGCCGTCGCGCTGATCTCCGCCGCCGTGATGGAAGGCGCGCGCGACGGCAAGAGCGTCGCGGCGCTGATGAGCGAGGGCCGCTCGGTGCTCACCCGCGCCGACGTGATGGACGGCATCGCCGAGATGATCCCGGACATCCAGGTGGAAGCCACCTTTCCCGACGGCACCAAGCTGGTCACCGTCCACCAACCCATCGTCTGAGCCTTCCTCCGGAGCAAGAAAGAAAGACCTGCCATGCGCCACAACGCTTCCAAGCCCCTCGCCCTTCTTGCCATGCTGTTGCTGCCGCTCGCGGCCAGCGCCCACACCGGCGCCGACGGCGGCCTGCACCACGGCTTCGCCACCGGCTTCCTGCACCCGCTGACCGGCGCCGACCATCTCGCGGCCATGGTCGCGGTCGGCCTCTGGAGCGCGCTGGCCGCGCGCCGCGCCTGGCCCGATCTGCTGTGGGCGCCGCTGGCCTTCGCGGGCATGCTGCTCGTGGGCGCGCTGATGGGTCTGGCGGGCGTGCAGCTGCCGGCCGTCGAGCCGATGATCGCAGCCTCGCTGCTGGTGCTGGGCCTGCTGGTGGCCACGCGCATCCACCTGCCGGCCGCAGCAGCCGCGGCGGTAGTCGGCGTGTTCGCCGTCTTCCACGGCGTGGCGCACGGCCACGAACTCGCGGACGGGCAGGGCGCGGCGTTGACGCTGGCCGGCATGGTCGGCGCCACCGTGCTGCTGCACCTGGCGGGCATCGCGCTCGGCTGGGCGCTGCGCCATGCCAACGCCTGGCTGCCGCGCGCGGCGGGCGCTGCCGTGGTGGCGCTGGGCGCCACGCTGCTTTCTCAGGCCCTCGTCTGAAAGGCGCGGCCACCATGATTCCCGGCGAACTCATCATCGACGACGAGGGCGAGCACACGCTCAACCCGGGCCGCCGCACGCTCACGCTGGTGGTGCAGAACACCGCCGACCGGCCGATCCAGGTCGGTTCGCACTATCACTTCGCCGAAACCAACGGCGCCCTCGGCTTCGACCGCGAGGCCGCGCGCGGCATGCGGCTGAACATCGCCTCGGGCGCCGCGGTGCGCTTCGAACCGGGCCAGCAACGCACGGTCGAGCTCGTCGACTTTTCGGGCGATCGCGTCGTCTACGGCTTTCGCGGCCTCGTTCAAGGAAAGCTCTAAAACATGGCCACCATCGGGCGACGCGCCTATGCAGAGATCTTCGGCCCCACCGTGGGCGACCGCGTGCGGCTCGCCGACACCGACCTTCTGATCGAGGTCGAGGCCGACTACACGCTGCGCGCCGGCGGCTACGGCGAGGAAGTGAAATTCGGCGGCGGCAAGACGATTCGCGACGGCATGGCGCAGTCGCAGCGCACCCGCGACGGCAAGGGCAGCGGCCCGACGGCCGGTGGCGCCGTCGACACCGTGCTGACCAACGCGCTGATCCTCGACCACTGGGGCATCGTGAAGGCCGACATCGGCCTGAAGGACGGGCGCATCGCCGCCATCGGCAAGGCCGGCAACCCCGACGTGCAGCCGGGCGTGGACATCGTCATCGGCCCGGGCACCGAGATCATCAGCTGCGAGGGCAACATCGTCACGGCCGGCGGCATCGACAGCCACATCCACTTCATCTGCCCACAGCAGATCGAGGAAGCGCTCGCCTCCGGCATCACCACCATGCTGGGCGGCGGCACCGGCCCCGCCACCGGTACCTTCGCGACCACCGCCACGCCCGGCCCCTGGCACATCGAACGCATGCTGCAGGCGGCCGATGCGTTTCCGATGAACCTGGGCTTCCTGGGCAAGGGCAACGCGAGCCTGCCCGACGCGCTGCACGAGCAGATCGAAGCCGGCGTGATCGGACTCAAGCTGCACGAAGACTGGGGCACCACGCCCTCGGCCATCAGCAACTGCCTGGACGTGGCCGACGCCACCGACACGCAGGTGGCGATCCACAGCGACACGCTCAACGAATCGGGCTTTGTCGAGAACACCATCGCGGCCGTGGGCGGCCGCGCGATCTGCGCCTTCCATACCGAAGGCGCGGGCGGCGGCCATGCGCCCGACATCCTGCGGGTGGTGGGCGAGGAGAACTTCCTGCCCTCCTCCACCAACCCCACCATGCCCTACACCGTGAACACGCTCGACGAACATGTCGACATGCTCATGGTGTGCCATCACCTGGACGCCGGCATTGCCGAGGACCTGGCCTTTGCCGAGTCGCGCATCCGCAAGGAAACCATTGCCGCCGAGGACGTGCTGCACGACCTGGGCGCGATCAGCATGTTCAGCTCCGACAGCCAGGCCATGGGCCGCGTCGGCGAAGTGGTGCTGCGCTGCTGGCAGACGGCGCACAAGATGAAGCTGCAGCGCGGCAAGCTTCCCGAAGACAACGAGCGCAACGACAACTTCCGCGCCAGGCGCTATGTGGCCAAGTACACGATCAACCCCGCCATCTCGCACGGCATTGCGCACGAGGTGGGTTCGATCGAGGTCGGCAAGTGGGCCGACATCGTGATCTGGAAGCCCGCCTTCTTCGGCGTGAAGCCCTTCACCCTCATCAAGGGCGGCACCATCGCCATGGCCGCCATGGGCGACCCCAATGCATCGATCCCCACGCCGCAGCCGGTGCACTACCGGCCGATGTTCGGCAGCTACGGCGGCTCGCTGGCCAGGAGTTCGCTGACCTTCGTCTCGCAGGCCGGGCTGGCCGCGGGCATCAAGGAGCGCTACGGCTTGGCAAAGCACCTCAGTGCCGTGAAGAACATCCGCAACGTGCGCAAGAAGGACCTGATCCACAACGGCTACACGCCGAAGATGGAGATCGATGCGCAAACCTATGCGGTGCGCGCCGACGGACATCTGCTGACCTGCGATCCGGCGGTGCAGCTGCCGCTGACGCAACGGTATTTTCTGTTCTGACGCGAAGCCTGCAGGGCCTTGGAGCGCCCCTCGGGCACCCCCTTGACAGGCTGCGTATCCTCACAGGTATTCATCCTGTCGTTTCACGCCTCCTGGGGCGTCCCGTTCGCACCATGCTCACCGCCAACAAACTCATGCCCCAAGGCCGCGGCCTTGCGCCCGTGCTGCTCAAGCGCGCCGCCACAGTCGAACTCGACTGGGACGTGCGCCAGAAGAGCCGCTTCGACGCCACCGATTCGCAGGGCCGCCAGATCGGCGTGTTCCTGCCGCGCGGCACTGCCGTGCGCGGCGGCGACGTGCTGGTGGCCGAGGACGGCTCGCTGGTCCGCGTCATTGCGGCGCCGCAGCCGGTGCTGCGCATCACGCACTGCACGGCCCACGGCACGCCGTTCGACCTGACGCGCGCGGCCTATCACCTGGGCAACCGGCATGTGCCGATCGAGCTCAAGCCCGACCACCTGAAGATCGAGCCCGACCATGTGCTGGCCGACATGCTGCGCTCGATGCACCTGATCGTCGTCGCGGCCGAGGAAGCCTTCGAGCCCGAGGGCGGCGCCTATGGGTCGCACGAGCAGCATTCGCATGACGGGGGCCACGATCATGCGCACGACCATGGCAGCAGTAAAGGCCCGAAGCCGCTCGTGCTCGCGCCGGAACTGCTCGACGGGCATGACCATTCGGACGGTCATCATGGTCACTCGCACTGAAATGAGATCCTGCTTTTTGTTTCGTCGCGTTGTGCGTCGTTCAGAGCAGTCGTTGACCGGCCAGCACAAGAGCAGCGCCTATGGTGCACAGGGCATCGGGTGCTCCCCGCAGCGAAATCAAGGAGGAGGCCGCAGGCCGGGGGACATTCGCGGAGGGGAGTATCCGGTGGCCTGTGCACGCGCCCCGGACAAGAGCGTTCACCACACGCACCCCACAGCACGATGCGCAGCAAAGAGCTGACATGCCCGACGCCAACAGCCTCCTGCAGCTCATCTGGCTCGCCTCCCCCGCCCTGCCCGTGGGCGGCTTCTCGTACTCCGAAGGCGTCGAGGCGGCGGTCGAATGGGCCGGCATCGATTCGGAGGCCAAGGCCATCGAGTGGCTCTCCGACCAGTTGCACCTGAGCTTCGCACGCGGCGACCTCGCTGTCTTCGCGCAGGCTGTTGCAGCCTGGCGCGCCACCGACATGCCGCGCGTCCGCCAACTCAACGGCTGGGTCATGGCCACGCGCGAATCGGCCGAATTCTTCCTGCAGACCGAGCAGATGGGCCGCTCCTTCGTCGAGTGGCTCAAGCTGCACCACGCCGACACTGCCGAGGTCTTCGTCGACCTGCCTGCGAGCTATCCCATCGCATTCGCCTTCGCGGCCAGCCGCACCGGCGCCACGATGCACGACGGCTGCCTGGCCTTCGCCTTCGGCTGGGCCGAGAACATGGTGGCCGCGGCCGTCAAGGCCGTGCCGCTCGGCCAGAGCGCGGGCCAGCGCATCCTGGCGCGGCTGGCCAACGAGATTCCCGCCGCCGTCGAGCGCGCAATGCACCTCGGCGACGACGAGCGCCAGGCCTTTGCGCCCCTTCTGGCCGTGCTGTCGGCACGCCATGAAACACAATACTCGCGCCTCTTTCGAAGCTGACCGAACCGGACAACCCCCATGACCTCCGCCCTGCACCACATTCCCCACCGCACCAAGAAACTGCCGCCGCTGCGCGTGGGCATCGGCGGCCCGGTCGGCTCGGGCAAGACCACGCTGCTCGAGATGCTCTGCAAGGCCATGCGCGACAAGTACGACCTTGTCGCCATCACCAACGACATCTACACCAAGGAAGACCAGCGCCTGCTCACCGTGTCCGGCGCCCTGCCCGCCGAACGCATCATGGGCGTGGAGACCGGCGGCTGCCCACACACCGCCATCCGCGAAGACGCTTCGATCAACCTCGAGGCCATCGACCGCATGCTCGAGGACTTTCCCGATGCCGACGTGGTGTTCGTCGAATCGGGCGGCGACAACCTCGCGGCCACCTTCAGCCCCGAGCTGTCGGACCTGACGATCTATGTGATCGACGTGGCGGCCGGCGAGAAGATTCCGCGCAAGGGCGGGCCCGGCATCACCAAGAGCGACCTGTTCATCATCAACAAGACCGATCTCGCGCCCTACGTTGGCGCGAACCTCGACGTGATGGAGCAGGACACGCAGCGCATGCGCCGGCAGCGGCCCTACGTGATGACGAACCTCAAGACCCACGTCGGCGTGGCCGAGGTGGTGGCGTTCATCGAAAAGCGCGGCATGCTGGCCGCAGACTGAGGCGCCACGCCCTCGGAGTTCGCTGCCGTCGCGGACTTGCCGCGCCTGGCAGGCGGCATCCGCAGTGCTCAGCCTTGGTCATCAGCCCGCCGCTGGCATCGGCTGCCCAGGCAGCGGCAGGCGCCGGGGCAGGGCTGAGCCGCATCGGCGCTCTTCCCATGGGCTGCGATTAGGCGCCGCAGCCCAGCTTCTTTCCTTGTAGGGCCGATATCCGAGGACTAGACTGGTTTGCGAAGGCACCCGCAGTGCCGGGGGCCAAGGAGTCGGCCATGTACAAGCGCATCCTCGTCGCCACCGATGGCTCTTCGCTCTCCGAACAGGCGGTTGCCACCGCCATCGACTTGGCCTTGCTGGCGGGCGCCGAGCTGGTGAGCGTCAACGTCGCGCACTTCCAGCCCTATGGCTATTTCGAAGGTTCGATGGTGCTGAACCAGCGCGAAATCGAAGCCTCGCAGGAACAGGCAGAACACGCCGCCCAGCGCCTGGTCGATGCCGTCAGGACTGCTGCAGTCGCCAAGGGCGTGCGCAGTGCGCAAGCCATCGTCATGAAGTCGAACCAGGTGGCAGAAGCCATCATCGCGACCGCCAAGAACCAGGAGTGCGACCTGATCGTGATGGCCTCGCACGGCCGGCGCAGCCTTGCGCGGCTGCTGATGGGCAGCGAGACGCTGCATGTTCTGACCCACTCGCACATTCCGGTGCTGGTGCTGCGGTAGAAGCCTGATTGAACCGCGTTTGAAGTGCAATAGTTCACGATCGGGCGCCGGCATCGGCCGCCCCTCGTGAACGCGCCGCTCCCAGGGCGAATCACTCTCTTGCTGCCATTCGCATCTCGCGCAGAGCTGCGGAAGGTACAGTGCCTGGCAATGGCTGCATTGCGCACGGGCCGTCTCAAGGGAGTGAAAATGAAATCATCGATGTTTCCCCGCGCCGTGGGCTGGGGCCTGCTTCTGCTGTCGGTCCTGGTGGCGCTGTGCATCGCGGTTGCCTTGAGCTTCGACTGGAACCGCGCACGGCCATGGATCAACCAGCGCGTGAGCGAAGCGACGGGCCGCCCGTTCGCGATCCGCGGCGACCTGGTCCTGCAGTGGAACAGCCCCGAAGCCGAAACAGGTTGGCGCCGCTGGGTGCCATGGCCGAGGCTGAGCGCGCAGGACATCACGCTGGGCAATGCCGACTGGGGCAAGACCGGCCCGCACCTGGCCGAGATCAGGCAGCTGACTTTCTCGCTGAACCCACTGCCCCTGCTCAACCACACGATCCGCATTCCCACGCTCGAACTCGCCGGCCCCGTTCTTTCTCTCGAACGCACCGCCGACGGCAAGAACAACTGGACGCTGGCCGCCGGCGGTGCGGAGCCTTCGAGCTGGAAGCTCGACCTGCAGCGGCTGGTGCTGAGCCATGGCACGGTGAAGCTCGCCGATGCGACGGAAAAGCTCGATCTCAAGGTCGACATCGACAGCCTGCCCAAGGAAAGCGCCGAGGGCTATGGCATCGGCTGGAAGCTCAGCGGCACTTTCCGCAAGACACCGCTGCAAGGAAGCGGCAAGGCCGGCGCCGTGCTCTCGCTGCGGCAGGACACGAAGCCCTACCCGCTGCAGGCCGGTGTGCAGATCGGTGCCACGCGCATCGACATCGCCGGCACGCTGACCAAGCCCGACGCGCTGGCGGCACTGGACCTGCGGCTCAAGCTTTCGGGCGCCAGCATGGCGCACCTGTACCCGATCACCGGCATCACGCTGCCCAACACGCCCCCGTTCAGCACCGAAGGCCATCTGATCGGCAAGCTCGACAAGGCCGGCGGGCGCTGGCTGTACGAAGACTTCAAGGGCCGCGTGGGTGCCAGCGACATTGCGGGCACGCTGGAATACATCTCGCAGCAGCCGCGGCCGCTGCTGCGCGGGCAGGTGCAATCCAACCAGCTGCGCCTGGAAGACCTGGCGCCGCTGATCGGCGCCGATTCGAACACCAGCAAGGCCAGGCGGGGAGCCGCTGCCGTTCAGCCGGCGGGCAAGGTGCTGCCGGTGGAGAAATTCGACACGGCAAGCTGGGGCAGCATCGACGCGGACGTGAAGTTTGCCGGCCGCAAGATATTCCATGCGAAGGACCTGCCCATCGACAGCCTGGTGGCGGATCTTCACCTGAAGGACAGCGTGCTCTCGCTCACGCCATTGAGCTTTGGCGTGGCGGGCGGCACGCTGGCCGCCACGGTCAGGCTCGACGGCCGGCAGGACCCGATCCGCGCCAACCTGCAGCTCTCGGCCCGCCGACTGAAGATCAAGGAACTCTTTCCGACGCTCGACACCATGCGGGCCAGCCTGGGCGAAGTCGGCGGCGACGCTGCGCTGTCCGCCTCCGGCAACTCCGTCGCGGCCCTGCTGGGCACTTCGAACGGCGAGGTGAAGGCACTGGTGAGCAAGGGCACGATCAGCAAGTTCCTGCTCGAGGCCATGGGGCTGAACATCGGCAGCGTGGTGGCGACCCAGCTGTTCGGCGACAGGCAGGTCCAGCTGAACTGCCTTGCGAGCGACTTCAAGGTGACGCAGGGCGTCATGCAGACGCGCTCCTTCGTTCTGGACACGGACGAATCGGTCGTCAACGTGAGCGGGCTCATCGATCTTTCCAAAGAACAGCTCGCGCTGGAGATCCAGCCGAGGAACAAGGCGCTGCGCGTTCTTTCGCTGCGTTCGCCGCTGTACGTCAAGGGCACGTTCAAGAACCCCGACGTCGGGGTCGACAAGGGCGCCGTGGCGCTCAAGCTGGGTTCGGCGATTGCGCTGGGCGCGGTGGCTCCCGCTGCCGCGCTGCTGCCGCTCTTGAACATGGGCTCGCAGGAGTTCGCGGAATGCGCGCCGCTGGAGGCTGCCGCCCGCCAGAAGCCGCAGGCTGGCAAGCAGCCAAAGGCACGCTAGCAGCGCGGCAGGCCTGCCCGCAAGGGGCTTTCTATTTCACGCGTCCGGGCTCAGATCTCCGAGGAACGGACTAAGCATGGAATCCCTCGCCGTGAAAGACGGCGCGCAATTCGGCATCGCTCGCCGGGGAAAGAATCACCTGCGAACGCGATGCGCCGATAGCCGAACGCGAAAGCGCTTCTCGCGCGTGGGCCAGTTCGGTCGAATGCGCCATGAAGAACACGCGGACGCGCTGGCCGAGCGCCTCCCACACGTCGGAGATGAGGGCCATGTCGGATGCGGCGTCCGCGTGCAGCCCCAAAAGAATGGCGCCGAAGTGCCGCCCTTCGCGCACGGCGTCGATCAGCCCATGAAGATGCTCGAAGGAGGCATGGTCGAAGCCGATGGCTTTCAGCGAACTGCCCGTGCAGAGGCGCTGCAGGGCGTCCGAGTCCACGAGCGCGATCCGGTTCTGGCGGAGCTTGTAGACGGGAGTCATGAGGCAGCGCGCCTGCCGGCTGCTTGCGGCGAGTGGCTCAGCAATTGCCCTTTTTGGCTTGGCCGGGAGGGCAGAAACCGCCCTTCCCCGCGCCTGGGCCCGGCCCCGGGTCCACCACGGGGTACACGCAAGCGCTCAGGAGCAAGGACATTGCAAACGAGAGGATCACGGTGGCGGCGTTTTTTTTCATGGGGGCTCCTTGGCGAAATCAATAGAGCACAAGATATGTGAATTACTAACATTTAGACAGGAAATGCTTCACTATCGGCTTCGGTTTACGTGAGAAACGGTAACCAAGCCGCAGTTCTGCCCAGTACTTCACGAATGCGCGAAGCGGACATCCGTCACAGGTCCGCAGATTTAGAAGCACTTAAACAGGCCGGCCGGGAATCCGGCCGCCGCATTCGGTCAAACTCGGGTACGACCACCCGTGGTTTTCACAACCGTTCTATCGAAAGGAATTCCTGTTTTGAACAAGACCGAACTCATCGCCGCCATCGCAGAAGACACCAACCTCAGCAAGGCCGACGCCGGCCGCGCCTTCGACTCGGCGCTCGAACAACTCTCGCGCGCCCTGGTCCGTGGGGAAACCGTCCAGCTGATCGGCTTTGGCACCTTCAGCGTCGCGGACCGTGCCGAGCGCACCGGCCGCAATCCGTCGACCGGCGAGCAGATCACGATCAAGGCGAGCAAGAGCGCGAAATTCGCGGCAGGAAAGGCATTGAAGGACGCCATCAACCAGGTGGGCTGATCCCCGGGGGGGCGGCTCAGGCCCGCGCGCCCTGCCATCCGCCCCCAAGGGCCTTGTAGAGATTGACCATGTTCACGGCCTCCTTGAGCTGCAGCTCGATCAGCTGCTGCTGCTCGGCGTAGAGCTCGCGCTGGGCGTCCTGGCTCGCGAAGTAGTCTTCCAGACCGCTTCGAAAGCGGGTGCGCGCAATGTTCGCCACCTTCTCCAGCGCCTGCACGCGGGCCTGCTGCGCCTCCAGCTGCGGGCGCAGGTGGTCGTCGGCGATCAGCGCGTTGGCGGTTTCGCGGAACGCCATTTGCGCCGTGTATTCGTAGGAGGCCATGGCCGCCGCAAGCCGCTCCTCGTTGGCCGTGATGTTGGCCGAGCGGCGCCCCCAGTCGAACAGCGGCAGCGACACGCCCAGCACGCCGGCCCAGCTGCTGTTGCCACCGCTCAACAGCGTCGACAGCTCCCGGCTGACACCGCCCGCGAGCGCCGTGAGCGAAATGGTCGGCAGCATCGCGGCCTTGGCCGCGCCCACGCCCGAATTGGCGGCTTCGACGCGGGAATAGGCCGCCAGCAGATCGGGGCGGCGCTGCAGCAGGCTGGACGGCAGCCCCGCCGCCGCCTGTGCCGTGGAGCGTTGCGGCCAGGGCCGGGCGCTGCCCGTGTCGGGCGGCACCGGCTGGCCGACGAGCACGTTCAGCCATTGCAGGTCCTGGGCGACGCGCATGCGGAATTCCTCCTGCTTCACGCGGGCGTTCTGCAGCAGCGACTGCGCGCGGTAGACGTCCAGCTGTGCCGCGCCGCCCACCGCCTTGGCGCGTCCGATCATGTCGGCATTGGCGGCCAGGCCGGACTCGTTGGCATTGGCCAGCGCGAGCAAGGCGCGGTCGGCGCGCAGCGTGAGGTAGGCATTCGTCACCTCTCCCACCAGGTTCATGTGCGCAGCCGCAAAGTCCTTGTTGCCGGCCTCGGCCAGCGAGCCGGCTTGCTGGGTCGCGCTCTGCTGGCGGCCGAAGAAGTCGAGCTCGTACGACGTGACGCCGGCCTGGATGTCGAAGCTGTTCGAAACCCGGCCGTCGGATGGCACGTTGCCGAGCGGGCTGAGCGATCCTTGCGTGGTGGTCTGCGCCCGCTGGGCATGGCCCGACACGCCGATCTGCGGGAACAGCGAGGCGCGGCTGCCGGCATACACGGCGCGGGCTTCGCGGGCACGCGCGGCATAGGCGCGCAGGTCGCGGTTCTGCGCGAGGGCGGTCGTGATCAGCCCGCGCAGTTCGTCGTCCTGCACAAAGCTGCGCCAGTCGACGGGTTCCGCGTTCGGCGCCATGGTGCCGGCCGGCCATTGCGAAGGCACCGTGAGGTCGGGCTGCTTGAGCGGCGGCGTGAGGTTGCATCCGCTCACCACCAGCACCACGCAGGTTGCCAGCACCAGCAGCAGCAGCCGCAGGGCGAGGCGCACGAAGCCCGCCCCGGGAGACCCGAAACCCGCGCTCGCCAGCAAGGCCGAGGCGGCTTTCCATGGCCGCACCTGAACCGCGACGTGGCTCGGCGGCACGTTGAACACGTGGCCCACCAATTGCTCGCGCTGGGCCTCGGTGCCGGCGAAGCGAAGCTCGGCGCCCGCGGAGCTTCTGCCGGCAAGGCGGGCCGGGAGCCATCCCACCGGATCGACGTAGACCTCCAGCGGCTGTCCCACGCGCAGGCGTTTCAGCGGGGCCTTGGCTTCCAGCAGGGCGCCGTCGGCCGCAATGTTGACGAAGCGCGCCTCGCCCTCGCCTGCCGCGGTGCGCACCCGGGTGCGCGCGCGCCAGGGAAAGCGTTCCTCCTGCTCCGGCCGCGGCAGGTCGACGCAGGCGATGAGCGCGGCCAGGCAGAGGATGAGCGCAATGCCGGTCCACACCAGATTGAGCTGGTCGCCGGGCGTGAGCGCTTCGCCGCTCAGCGCGACCGACGCGCCGCCGCACTGCAGCGCCACAAGCAGCCCACCGAACATCGCGACCAGCTTCCAGTGCACCACGGTCTTGGTGCGGTCCAGCCCCTTGGCCGTGACCTTGAAGGGCCGCCCGAACGGCCGCAGCAAGGCGCTGGCCAGCGTGCTGGTGACGGCCATGGCGGCCACCAGCTGGCTCACCTCGCTGAACACGGGCAGGCAGCGCCGCTGGCTGATCCAGTAGCTGTAGGCCCAGAACATCATGAGCGGCGGCAGCCCGAAGGAAGCAAAAGCCTGCGGCGTGGCATGGAACACCGAGACCCCGGCATACCAGTAGAGCGCGGGCGCCAGCATGATCATGGCCATGAACGGCTTGCCGAGCCAGTGCAGCAGCCCGTGCAGGAAGTGCATCCGCGCCGAGAAGCTGAAGCCGCGGCCGCGCAGCGGGCCGTCGGGCAGCAGCGCGAGCTGCACCGTTCCCAGGCACCAGCGGCTGCGCTGGTTGATGTAGTCGATGATGCTCTCGGCCGACAGGCCGTTGGACAGCCGCTCGCCGAGCCAGCGCGTGATGTGGCCGTGCCGCAGCAGCAGGTAGGTGGTGTGGATGTCTTCGCACACGCTGCCCACCGGAAAGCCGCCCGCGGCGGTGATCAGGTCGCGCCGCACGATGAAGGAGGTGCCCACGCAGAAGGCCGAGTCGGCCGCATCCTTGGCGGGCTGCAGCACGTCGAAGAACACGCGCTGCTCGTCCACCCAGCTGTCGGTGGCGCGCAGGTTGTGCTGGATGGGGTCGGCGTTGTAATAGAACTGCGGCGTCTGCACCAGCCCGACCTTGCGGTCCGCGAACAGGCCCAGCATGCGGTAGACGATCTGCCGCTGCGGCGCGAAGTCGGCATCGAGCACCAGGATGTAGGGCGCATTGGTCACGCCCGCCGACAGCCGCAGGCCGTTGTTGAGGTTGCCGGCCTTGGCATGGCTGTTGTCGGGCCGGCGCGCGTAGTGCACGCCCTTGCGCTCGCAATACTCGCGCAGCCAGTCGCGCCGGGTGTCGTCGAGCACCCATACCTTCAGGTTCGGATAGTCGATGGCCTGTGCGGCGATGATGGTCTTTTCGAGGATCGCCAGCTCTTCGTTGTACGTGCAGATGAAGACGTCCACCGCCGGCACCTGCGCGCCGCGGCGCCGCAGCTCCGCTTCGCCGCGGTCGGCCAGATGGTGGTTGTCGCGCCGCCGCACCAGCATGTGGATGGACATCAGCGTGTAGACGATGGCCGTCAGCTCGAAGCACAGGAACACCCAGGCGAACAGCGTCTCGAAGCCGAGGTCCGAAGGCGGCATGGTGGCAACCGCGCGCCAGACGGCATAGCGCATCAGCAGCAGCGCGGTCAGCGCGCCGAACAGCACGCGGTGGGACGTGCGGTCGACCCGCCCCCACGTCATCAGGAGGAGTGCCAGGCCCGCAACAAGGGCGTTGAGCTGGAACTCCGGAGTGGCGATCAGGTGGGACATGGCGGTGTGGCTCCTGTTGCGGCGGTCTTGCCGGTGAAGGGGTTGAACCCCGTGGCGGCCAGCGCGATCCAGGCGGTCGCGCCCAAGTGTGGCCAGCGGTAGTAGAAGAAATCGGCCCCGGACGAGTCCGGGCCGATGGCCAGCCCGGTCGAAATGCGGGCACTGGGGGTGGCGTAGTACAGGCCGTTGCCGGCGCGCTGCGAGGCCAGCAGCTGCCACAGGGCCTCGGGTGCCGCGCCCTTGCGCGCCACCAGCGTGGCGGCGGCCTGGGCGCTGCCCTCGGTCCAAATGCCGTCGGGGCTGCGCGAGAAGCCGTAGCCTTCGCCGAAGCGATGGTGCTTCTCCACCCAGTCGAGCCCGCGCATCCAGGGGCAGGAACCCTCGGGCGCCGCCAGCAGCGGCCACAGCTGTGCATCCAGGCCGGAGCCATCCGTTGCGATGGTGGCGCCGTCTTCCTTGGTGCCGATGTTGAAGCGCTGCTCCGATGCGTTCCACATGCGGCCGACGAAGTCGAGCGCGGTGCGCGCCTGCTGGCGCTCGGCCTCGGCCTGTGTGCCGGTGCCCTTCGCCGCCCAGGCGGCCGCCATCGCGATGTCGATGTTGTGCTCGGTAGATTTCCAGGTCTGGGCACGCTGCGCGTTGTCCCAGCCGTACCAGCCGCCGTTGTAGCCGTCGGGCGCGTTGCGCGCGCGCGTGCGCTGCTCGATCCAGCCGAGCAGTCGGCGCGCGCCCGCCAGATAGGCGGGCGACGGCTCGGCCTCGTTCAGGTTCAGCAGCAGCAAGGCGGCCCAGGCCACGTTGCCGGTGGCCGTGCTCACCTGGTAGGCGTCGGCGATCCACTGGTTCTTCGTCGCATCCCAGCGCCCCGGCAATGCGGCCTTTTCCTCCGTCATCGGGCCGGCGCGGTAGGCGTTGCGCACGCGCCCGTCGGCCGCGTTCGGGTCGCGCTCCATCGCGCGCACCACCGCGTCGCCGATGCGCCGGGCCGAGGCCGCGTCGCCACAGGCCAGCAGCGCGATGCCGGCCAGCGCGTTGTCATAGGTGAAGGAGGCGCCCGCCAGCGCGGGTTCCAGCGGCGTACCTTGCTTCGGGTCGGCGAGGCGGTAGCTGGTGAGAAACAGCGGTCCGGAAGCCACGCCCTTCTGGTCCTCCGCAACCGCCCGCCGCAGCCCTTCGCAGCTTTGCCGTGCAAGCGCTTGCTGCGTGGCGCTGCCGGCCTGCGGGCCGGGTTGCCGGCCGGACGGCTGGGCGAAGGCCCCCGACATCGGCAAGGCCGAGGCCGCCAGTGCGGCAACGCAGGACACCAGGGTCCGGGAAAAGGGGAAGACCGACATGGCTCTGTTCCGATGCGGGTGGGTGGTGCATTTGCGCCTGCGCTCAGGACCTGAGGCTGGCCGACACCACCTTGCCGGGCGCGCACATGTTGCTGCCACCATCCGGCGGAGCCTCCTGCGGTTCCTTGCCTTCGATGCGGGCCACGGCATAGATGGAACCCTGCTCGGCATACGGGAACGGCACGCTGTAGGTGCTCTGCAGCGCGTCCGAGGCCACCGGCAGCAATTGCTCCACGCGCGCCGGCACCGGCTTGGCGGATTCGGCGAGCTTGACGTCGAGCACGGAGCCGATGCCCAGCCGCTTGGCCACCCGCGCAGGAAACACCGCCACCACGCCGAGCCGGCTGCAATCGGTCACGCGCACCAGCGAGGCACCCGCCGTGACATACGCGCCTTCGGGTGCGAGCACGGAATGAACCTGCCCCGCCTGCGAGGCCTTGATTTCGTAGAAGGACAGCTTTTCCACCCGGCGGCGTTCCTCGTCCTCGAGATCCCTGACCTCCTTGAGCTGCTTGAAGATGGCGGTGGCGTCCTGCTGGGCGCGGCCGACGCTGTTGCGCAGCGCCTCGCGGCGGCTTGCGAGCGTCTGGAACAGGTTGCTGCCCCCGGTGCCCACGAAGGCTCCCTGCCCGGCACTCGCCACCGTCTGGGCCTGCCCGGCAAAGGACTGTTCCGCCACCGCGGCATTGGCACGCGCCGTGTTCAGCTGCGCCACAGCGGCGTTCATCACCTGCTCGCTGATCGCGCCCTGCTCCAGCAGCGCCTGATTGGTCTTGACCTTGTTTTCCTGCTCTTCCACCATGCTGTGCGCCACATCGCGCTGGCGCCGCGCGATCTGCCAGGCCTCCCAGGCCTGCGCCAGGGAAGCCTCGCGATGAACGCCGGCCTCCTGCCCGACAGACCTCATTTCCTGGTTGTCGGACTTGTACTGGTTGCCCAGCTGGGCCAACTGGCTCTGCAGCGCCAGGTGCTGCGACCTCAGGGTGGTGAGGATTTCCTGGCTCACGGTCGGGTTGCGCACCGTGGCCACGATGGTGCCCGGCTCCACCTTGTCGCGCGCATGCACCACCATCTGCGACACCACCCCGTTGATCGGCGAGGTGATCAGCGCCACCGGCGCCTGCAAGACGGCGCGGGTGGCCTGCGAAGACAACAGCGGCTGCACCAGGGTTGCGACCATCAGCCACAGCACGAAGGCCAGCAGCGCATAGGCCGCCAGCTTGGGGACGAAGGCGCCCGACTGCCGGCGCCGACAACCCGCGCCAGGAACACGGCCGCCCATGGCACCAGCGATGCGCCGCTGGCACTGAGAAAAGAGAACCGAACTCGGTTTTGACACACGCATAGCCACCTCTCATGAGAACCACGTCGCGCCGCAGCGAACGGCACGACATCCAGATTGAAGGACCCGCCCGCAACGACGGACGCCGAGCCACGAACTCTGCGTCCGCATGTTGCGGTGCAATATGAAGGTACGTCGAAACCCGGATCTGGACTGCTTCGGAGCGAAACAAGATGTGCCGAATTCACATCTCAGCAACACCGAGGTCGGGATAAAGTCCTACATTGGTGTCGGATTGCGCGCAATTGACCACAAAAGGCTGCATTGGGCATGCAGAGGGGCGCGAGAGCCGGGTTTCCCCTTGGGAGGCCGGGGCGCAGGGTGCCGCCAACCCGGCATGGCGGGCACCTCGGCATTTGAACGCGAAGCCGCGGGAATGTCGCGGTGGGGAAGATTCAGTAACGATACTGATCGTGTCCCGGCACGGTCCAGCCCGGTTTGCCGGGCGCCGGCATCAGACTGGCGTTCGCTGCTGCGACGCTGCAGGCGCAGTGGATACGGGATCGCCGCGACGCCTTGCCACGCACATCAGCGACAGCGCGCTCGTCGGCGATGAAGGCCGCCGGCCGGACAGCATGTTGCCCAGCCGGTATTTCCATTGCGCCGGCCCCACCACCCCGCGCAGCGCATCGGCACCGATCTGGTGGTTGTGCGGGTAGACGCGGACCTCGAAACCCAGCGGCTCCAGCGTGGCGTGGAAGAATTCCTTCGTGACCCCATCGCCCGGCTGGTGATGGACTTCGGTCCGGAGCCCCCAGGACTGCTGGCTGCCGGTCTTGTGGAAGCCGTGCCCGATCGCCCGATAGACCCACAGCCGCGCATCCCACATCAGCTTGGCAAGGCCCTTGTAGTCCCACGCGGTGAGCTGCGGATCGTGGTCGGTGACCAGGAGGCCATGAGGCTTCACCAGCCGTGCCCCTTCGCGCAGCACCGCGGCCATGTCGTCGCAATGGTGCAGCGACGCATTGATGGCAACGATGTCCGCCACCTGCGAGCGGAAAGGCGTGTAGGCCGCATCGGCCAGCACCGCCGTATAGCCCAGCTTGGCCGCCAGTTCGAGCGAGCCGGGGGCCACATCCACGCCGATCAGGAGCCGCGGCTTTCCACCCAGGGTGGCAAAGATGTTGCCCGGCCCGCAGCCCAGATCGATGACCACCTTGTCCGTCCAGTCGCCCGCGGCCGCCAGCCACCGGCTCTTGAAATGCGCATCGCGGTGGCAGAAATCCAGGTATTCCTGGGCCCACTGCGCATTGCCGAAATAAGTGGCATTGGCCGTAATGGCATCGGTCCGGCATTGAAGCCCGGATTCGAAGTAAGTTCCAGAACGCTTCAAGCTCGCATCTGGCAATAAGATGTCTCCGATCATTTTGAATCCTTCAAAAATCTGGCGCGACATTGAGACAAGTTATGCCTAAGAATTACATGGCTTTCGCTTTCATAGTTAATATTTTTAATACGCTTACACGCTGCGTTATTTAAAAACTGCCCTATTGGCTACCTCATTTGGGCGATATCAGACATTCGATATTTCCGTCATCGGCCAATGAAAGCGGCCACTCGGTCGCGAAACGCCTGGCTGCCATACACCTCCTCGATCAGGTCATCGTCGTCCAGCCGCTGCTCGACGACGATGCGGCGGATGCTCTCCTTGACGGCCTTGTGCGTGACCGGCGACAGCGCCATGAGCCGCTCTGCCAGCGCATGGGCAGCGGCATCCAGTTCGCCCGGGGCGCAGGCGGCATGCACATAGCCGCAGGCCAGCGCTTCCTGTGCCGTCAGGTAGTCGGCAAGCAGCAGCATCCGCTTGACGCGCGGCACGCCCAGGGCGGCCTGCAGCCGTGCGATATTGCGCGACGACAAGGTGTTGGACAGCGTCCTGGCAATCGGCGCGCCAAAGCGCGATGCGTCGCTGCAGACCCGGAAATCGCAGGCCGTCGCCAGGGCAAGTCCGCCGCCGACGGCCCAGCCGTCGACCACGGCCACAGTGGGTACCGCAATGCGCTCGACCGCATCGATGACGCGCTCCACGAAAGCCTCGTAGGCAATGCCGTCGCTGCCTTCGCGGAAGTCCTTGAAATGGGTGATGTCCGTGCCCGAGATGAACGACTTGCCGCCCGCCCCCCTGAACAGCAGGCTGCGCACCGCGCAATTGCGCGCACACGCGCCGATGTGGTCCAGCAGCGTCTCGTACATCTCCCGCGTCATCGCGTTGTGGCGTTCGGGGCGATGGATCACGATCTCGGCCACGCCCGACGCATGGACGCCGAGCTGCACGCATTCGGCAAAGTTCATAGGGCCACCGCCGCGCCGGCTCGCGCGTTGATTTCGGCCATGATCTCCTCGTTGTGTTCGCCCAGCAGCGGCGGGTGCCGGCGCACCTGCTGCGGCGTACCCAGCAGCTTGACGGGAAAGCCGATGTTCTTGACCTTGCCCTCGATCGGATGGTCGATCTCCATGCACATGCGGCGGTGGGTGCCATGCTCGCCTTCGAAGGCCTCCGGATACGACAGGATGGGCCCGGCCGGGATGCCGGCGGCCAGCATGGCGTCGATCCAGTCGGCGCTGTCCCGCTGGCCGAACTCCGCTTCCAGCGCCTCGATCAGCGCCTCGCGGTTCTTCAGGCGCAGCGACACGCTGGCGTAGTCCGCGTGCAGGGCGAGGTCCGGCCGCTGCAGCAGTTCGCACAGCCGGGTCCAGAGCTTCTGGTTGGTCGCGCCCATCACGAAGTAGCCGTCGCGCGCCTTCACGGCCTGGTAGGGCGCGCTCATCTTGTTGCTGGTGCCCAGCGGGGTCGGCCGCACGCCCGTGCCCCAGTACTCGGACATGTCCCAGACCGAGAAGGCCATGGCCGCGTCGAACAGCGACGCGTCGATGTGCTGGCCCACGCCGGACTTCTGCGCGCCGATGTAGGCCGCGAGCAGCGCGTAGGTGGCAAACAGTGCGCAGCCGATGTCGGCCACCGGCACGCCGGCCTTGACCGGCTTCTCGCCGGGGTAGCCGGTCACGCTCATCACGCCGGACATGGCCTGCGCCATCAGGTCGAAGCCCGGCCGCTCGGCCCAGGGGCCGCTCTGGCCGAAGCCGGAGATGCTGACGTACACGATCTTCGGATGGATCTTCCTGATCGACTCGTAGTCGATGCCCAGGCGCTGCACCGCGCCGGGCCGGTAGTTCTCGACGATCACGTCGGCGGTCTGGGCCAGCTTGTAGAAGGATGCGCGGTCCTCCTCGCTCTTGAGGTCCAGCGTCAGCGAGCGCTTGTTGCGGTTCATGTTCAGGAAGCCCATGCTGTCCGGCCCCTTCATCTTGAAGCCCATGGCGCCGCGGGTCTGGTCGCCGCTCGGCGGCTCGACCTTGATCACGTCGGCCCCGAGGTCGGCCAGCAGCATGCAGGCGAACGGGCCCGCCATGACCTGGCTCACGTCCAAAACCCGGATGCCCTGCAGCGGCAGTTGTCGTGCGTGGTTCATTTCAGCCCTCCTCGGTGACCTTGGCGGTGCGCACCACGTCGCCCCATTTCCTGAACTCGGCAGCCATGAAGGCCGCGAACTTGTCGACGGAGCCGCCGCCGTCCTCCACGCCATAGCCATCGAAGCGCGTGACCACATCCGGCAGCGCCAGCACCTTGTTGATGTCGGCATTGATCTGCAGGGCCAGATCCCTGGACATGTCCTTGGGGCCGACCACGCCATACCAGCTGGAGACGTCGAAGCCCTTGAAGCCCTGCTCGTCCATGGTCGGCAGTTCCGGGAAGCCCTTGGCCCGCTGCAGGCGCGTCTGGACGATGCCCGTCATCCGCCTGGCCTTGACCTGGGCCGTGGCTGCCGTCATGGTGTCGAAGCTGTAGTCGATCTGCCCGCCGATCAGGTCCGTCTGCATCGGGCCCGACCCCTTGTAGGGCACGTGGATGCTCTTGACGTCGGCGGCCATGTTGAACATCGCGGCCGCCAGGTGCTGCACCGATCCCGTGCCGGACGAGCCGAAGCTGATCTTCCCGGGGCTCTTCCTGCACTGCTCGACCACCTCCTTGATCGAGCCGACAGAATTCTTCGCGCTGGTCACCAGGATGTGCGGCGTGGCACCGACCATGGCGACGGGCGCGAAGTCCTTCAGCGGGTCGTAGCTGATGCCCTTGAAGATGTGCGGCGAGATGGCATGCGTGTTGACGTGCGCCATCAGCAGGTTCACGCCCTCGGTGAACCGGGTCCGCGCAAAGAAGTCCGCCGCCAATGCGCCGGTGGCGCCCGGCTTGTTCTCGACCACCACCGAGCGGCCCCACAGCTCCGAGAGCTTCTGCCCCACGATGCGGGCGAACACGTCGGTGCCGCCGCCGGGCGCCCAGCCCACGTAGATCTTGACGATGCCCTTGGGCAGCTCGGTGGCCCCCACGGCCCAAGGCGCGGCCAGCGCGGTGATAGCGCTGGCCGCAATGAAGTCTCGGCGTCTCATCATGTCGTGCGTCCTCTGTCTCTGTCGTAGTAGTGCCGCTACTCTCACGTAGCGCAGAGGACGTCGCAAGAACGTGGAATGCATGCCTGGCTTCGTGATCCGCGAAGCCGCAGCCGCAGGAACGCTGCTTTTCTAGGTGCTGGCGCCGATCAGCTGGGCCACCACGTTGCGCAGCGTCTGCTCCTGCGCATGGCCTTCGACGCACGACAGCACATAGGCGCGCTGGTGCCAGTCGCCCTGGATCTCGGCCGAGCCCAGGTCGTCCTCGGGGTGGAAGCTGCGCAGCACTTCCGGCGGCATCAGGCCCACGCCCAGGCCGTGGCGCACCAGCGCCAGCATGGTGTCGAAACCGCTGGTCGAGAAGTTGTTCGGGAACGATCTGCCCCGGCTGCGGTAGGCCCCCTCCAAGGCGGACAGGATCGCCGAGCCCTTGCCGAGGCTCACGACCGGCAGGTCCAGAAAATCGTCGATGCCCACCGGCCCCTCTGCCGCAAACCGGAAATGCCGGCGGCTGTACACGAGCACCAGCCTGTCCTGCCGGTAGTCGAACTTCGGCAGGTCCAGGAAGCCGCTCTTCTTCTCGTAGATGCCGACGTCGATCACCTTGTCGCGCAGCAACTGCTGCACGATCTTGCTGTTTTCCTCCAGGATCTTCAGCGTGATCTGCGGGTAGGCGTCACGCAGCCGGGCGATGTCCTTCGCAAGGAACTGGATGATGGCCGCCTTCGGCGCGCCGATGAGAATGCGCCCATCCTGGCCGTGGCTCAGCACCTGGGCATCGCCCTCGAGCCGGCCGATGAGGCTATCGATCTGGCGGATGTGCGCCATCAGCCGGCTGCCGGCCTCGGTGATCAAGACGCCGTGGGGCACCCGCTTGAACAGCTTGGCGCCCAGTTGCGCCTCCAGGTCGCTCACGCGCTTGGACGCGGCAGCCACAGCCAGGTTCAGCCTGTCGGCGGCCCGGGAGATGCTGCCTTCCTCGGCGATGCACAGGACCAGTTGGACGGTGGTGGAGTCGAGCTTCATGGGGGTTGGGGTCAGGGCGCGGCGGGGTATGCCGGGCATTGTGATGAATGAAGCCGACAGCGGTTGAGGCTCAACGCTCGCGTGGCGCGGTTAGTTATGACCGATATGTACTACCAAATGTGTACAACTTTGCGCCATACCGCCCTCCGAACCACCCATCACAGAGGGCGAGTTCTCCACCATTGCGGTGGATAAGACGGTGGAAAAGCCTGTGCGCATCGACGGGAAAGCGTTGCCACGCCTGCGTTGCGACACGGAGCCTTTAAAAGCGGCACCGCATCCCGAGACGTCGAGACGCCGCTGGTAGTCGGAAATCGCCAATGGCTAAAAGTACCCAGCGTCTTCCGAACGCATGGATCATTGACCGGTCGCTGCGAGGGGAGCCCAGCCGGCGGAGAGTGTGAGATTCGAACTCACGGACGATTGCTCGTCGGCAGTTTTCAAGACTGCTGGTTTAAACCACTCACCCAACTCTCCGGAACCGCTGATTTTATGCCGATGCCGGCCCCTCAATCCTCGGGCAGGAAGAGCGACTGCAGGTCGCTCAG
The DNA here is from genome assembly GCF_030815975.1 of Variovorax paradoxus. Classification (NCBI taxonomy): domain Bacteria; kingdom Pseudomonadati; phylum Pseudomonadota; class Betaproteobacteria; order Burkholderiales; family Comamonadaceae; genus Variovorax; species Variovorax paradoxus. The sequence continues at coordinate 2,955,077 of NZ_JAUSXL010000002.1, read as the reverse complement.
AAAATCCAGCCCGCGCTCGGTGGGCCACACGCGATGCAGGTCGCGCGCGACGAGGCCCTTGCGTTCGGCCTCCTCCAGCCCTTTCTGGATGCTGGTCATGGCCAGACCGGTGCGCTCGCTGAACTGGGGCAGCGTGAAGCCTTCCTTCAGGCGCAGTGCATTGAGCATGAACTCGAACGGCAGGTCGGCCAGCGCCACTTCATCGCTTTGCGCCACGGCGGCGCCGGCGCGGGCGTTGTTCATGTACAGGCGCGGTTCGCGAAACCGCACTTGGCGCACGATACGGTGCGCGAAGCTCAGCTTGCTGTGCGCGCCGGCGCCAATGCCCAGGTAGTCGCCGAACTGCCAGTAGTTGAGATTGTGGGCGCAGGCATGGCCGCTGCGCGCATAGGCCGAAACCTCGTAGCGCGACATGCCGCTGGCGGCGGTTCGCTCGGTGATGCGGTCGAGCATGGCGTAGGCCAGGTCGTCTTCGGGCAAGGCCGGCGGAAACTTGGCGAACCAGGTGTTGGGCTCGATGGTCAGGTGATACACCGAGATGTGCGGCGGCGCGAGCGCCAGCGCCTGGGTCAGGTCGGCGTCCAGCCCCTCGAGCGTCTGGCCCGGCAGCGCATACATCAGGTCGAGGTTGAAGGTGTCGAATGCGCTCGCGGCTTCTTCCACGGCCGCAATGGCCTGGGCGCGGTCGTGCACGCGGCCCAGCGCCTTCAGGTGCTCGTCGTTGAAACTCTGTACGCCCACCGAAAGCCGCGTGACGCCCGCGCTGCGATAGGCCCGGAAGCGGTTGCGTTCGAAGGTGCCGGGGTTGGCTTCGAGCGAGATCTCGCATTCGGGCGCCAGCTTGAGGCGGGCGCGCACGTCGCCGAGCAGGCGGTCGATGGCCTGGGGCGAAAAAAGGCTCGGCGTTCCGCCGCCGATGAAGATGGTGTGGACGGTGCGGCCCCAGATGAGCGGCAGCGCGGCGTCCAGGTCGGCAATGAGCGCGTCGAGATACGCCGCCTCGGGAATGCCTTCGGCCTCGGCCTCGCTGGTGGCGCGCCACTCATGCGAGTTGAAGTCGCAGTAAGGGCACTTGCGCAGGCACCAGGGCAGATGGATGTAGAGCGACAACGGCGGCAGCGCCGCCAGTTGCAGCGGGCCGGGCCGCATCCAGTGCAGCACATCGTTGGCCTGCGGCGCGCCGGTGGGCTGCGCGGGCTGGATGGGAACGACGGAGGCCATCGATCAGAACCAGCGTTCGCGCATCAGCGCCAGCATGGCCTTGGCCGCCTGGCCCCGGTGGCTGTTGGCGTTCTTCACCTCGGGCGGCAGCTGGGCAAAGGTCTTGCCGAAGCTGGGCAGGTACATGACGGGATCGAAGCCGAAGCCGTTGTCGCCGAGGGGCTCGCGCGTGATTTCTCCCACCACGCGGCCGACTGCGATGAGGGGCTCGGGGTCGTCGTGCCCGCGCAGCGCGACCAGCGTGCTGACGAGCGCGGCGCGCCGGTTGACCACGCCGTCGAGCTGCTCGAGCAGGGCCTTGACGTTGTTGGCGTCGCCCTTGGCATAGCCGAACTGCGTGGCATAGAACGCGGTGTCGACGCCCGGCAGGCCGCCAAAGGCGTCGACGCAAAGTCCTGCGTCATCGGCCATGGCCGGCAGGCCGGTTGCGGCGCTGGCATGGCGCGCCTTGGCCAGCGCGTTTTCGACGAAGGTGCGAAACGGCTCTTCGGCCTCGCCCACGCCCAAGGCCGACTGCGGCACGAGCGTCACGGCCAGCTCCGCAAACAGTAGCTGGAGCTCGGCAAGCTTGCCGGCGTTGTTGGAGGCCAGGACCAGTTTCATCGCCATCAATCGATCAATCAATTACTTCGAAACAAGGGACTGCTGCTGCAGCACGATCAGTTCGCCGATGCCCTTTTCGGCCAGGCCGAGCAGGAGATTCATCTCCTCGCGGGAGAACGCCGCGCCCTCGGCGGTGCCCTGCACCTCGACGAAGTGGCCGGCGCCGGTCATCACGACGTTCATGTCGGTATCGCAGGCCGAATCTTCGGTGTATTCCAGGTCGAGCAGCGGGGTGCCGCCGACGATGCCTACCGAAATGGCCGCCACGTGGCCCCTGATGGGCGAAGCAGCCAGCGTGCCGGCGGCGAGCAGCTTGTTGACGGCGTCCTGCGCGGCGACGAATGCGCCCGTGATGGCCGCGGTGCGGGTGCCGCCATCGGCCTGCAGCACGTCGCAATCGAGATGAATGGTGCGTTCGCCCAGCGCGGCCAGGTCGAACACGGCGCGCATCGAGCGGCCGATGAGGCGCTGGATTTCCTGCGTGCGGCCGCTCTGCTTGCCGCGGGCGGCCTCTCGGTCGCTGCGGGTGTGGGTGGCGCGCGGCAGCATGCCGTATTCGGCCGTGACCCAGCCTTCGCCGCTGCCGCGCTTGTGCGGCGGCACGCGCTCTTCGACCGAGGCGGTGCACAGCACGCGCGTCTGGCCGAATTCGATGAGCACCGAGCCCTCGGCGTGGATGGTGAAGCCGCGGGTGATGCGCACCGGGCGCAGCTGGTCGGCGGCACGGCCGCCGCTTCGTGTGAAAGCAGTCATTTTTCTAGAGGTATGTGGAACAAAAGCGGAGGTAAAGCCGCAAGCCGAAGCAGCCCGGGTATCAGATTTTCTTGGCAGCAGAGCGGCGAATGGCTTCGTTGATTTCGGCAATCGAGCGCTCGATCGCGTCTTCGTCGAGTTCATCGAGGGCATCGAGCTCGCCGTCCGAAGGCATGCCGGCCTGGATGGTGGAGGCAAAGACGCCGTCGTCGATGGTCTCGGTGGAAACGCCGCGGTCTTCGCCCGCCGCGTCGGGCATCTCCCATTCGAGGGCGATGAGCGTCACGTTGTCGCTGTGCGCGCCGCCCTTGCGAAGCGCCATTTCGGCCAGGTCGGGTGCCGCATCGGACACCGGCTTGTCGGAAGACAGCGTGTGCACGATGACGGCGTCGTCGAGCACGCCCCAGACACCGTCGGAGCACAGCATGATGCGGTCGCCGCGCTGCAGCTGCAGCGGGGCCGAAATATCGAACAGCGGCGTGGTCGGCGAGCCCAGGCAGGTGAGCAGCAGGTTGCGGTTGACCGGCATGTCGGCGCCATGCGGACGCGGGCGCTCGGCATGCGAATGGTCGCGCGTGCGGGTCAGCAGGCGGCCGTCGCGCACCACGTAGAGGCGCGAGTCGCCGCAATGCATCCAGGTGGCCGTGGTGCCCTGGAGCAGGGCCGCGACGACGGTGGTGCGCGGCGTATCGAGCATGGCCTTGTGGCTTGCGTACCGCATGATCTGCTGGTGCGCCGCCATGGCCGATTCGGCCAGGAAGGCCTTGGCGTCCTTGACGGTGGGTCGGGCTTCGCGCTGGTAGAGGGCCGCAATGGTCTGCAATGCCAGCTGGGCCGCAACCTCGCCCTCGGGATGGCCGCCCATGCCGTCGGCCAGCACAAAAAGGCCCGATTCCCGCGTGTAGCAGTAGCCCATGCGGTCTTCGTTCTTGAGACGGCCGCCCTTGCGGCTGACCTGGAATACGGAGAATTTCATGCCGGGCGCGTGGTAGGTGCCGCCGCCCTGGGCAGGGCCTTCTTGTCGAAGGAGCGGATGTTGTCGAATGAAAGCCGCACCTTTTCGCCGACGGTGAGCTTGGTGTAGCGCCGCTCGCCTTCGCGGCTGAGTTCCTTTTGCAGCGCAAAAACCGACTGCGGGCGCGAAAGCGGATCGAGCGACATGCACCATTCGACCACTTCGATGAGGTTATCGGAGTACACGCCGCGCAGGCGCGACAGCGACAGGCTGAGCCGGTCTTTCTCGATGCGGCGCGGGGCGTCGTTGGGCGGATAGCCCTGCATGCAGGCGTAGATGCAGGCGCCGATGGCGTAGATGTCGGTCCACGGGCCCATCGACGAGTCGCGCCGGTACATCTCGGGCGCGGCAAAGCCGGGCGTGTACATCGGACGGATGAAGATGCCTTCCTTGCTGAGCACTTCGCGCGCGGCGCCGAAGTCGATCAGCACCGCGCGGTCCTCGTCGGTGACGAAGATGTTGGCGGGCTTGATGTCCAGGTGCAGCATCTTGTACTGGTGCACGATGCGCAGGCCGCGCAGGATTTCATCGAAAAGCGACCGGATGGTCGATTCGCGGAAGACTTTCGGCCGTTTCAGGTCGCGCGCGGTCACCACGAAATCCTGCAGGGTGGCACCCTCCAGGTAGTTCATGACCATGTAGACGGTTTCGTTCTCGCGAAAGAAGTTGAGAACGCTGACCACCGAGGCATGCGAAATCTGCGCGAGCGAGCGCCCTTCCTCGAAAAAGCTCTTGAGGCCGAGCCGGTAGAGGGAAAGCTTTTCGGGCGCAACTTCGGGCGTCAGTTCACCCGGCCCGCGCGTTGCGAGCGAAGATGGCAGGTATTCCTTGATGGCAACCTGCTGTCCGCCGGGGTCTATGGCGAGGTAGACAACGCCAAAACCGCCTGCGGAAAGCCGGCGAACGATGCGGTAACCGCCAATGACCGTATCGGGCAGCAGGGGCGAAGGCTTGACCTTTGACATAATCCGGGAGTTTCGCCCGAAGGCGATGGTGCGGCAAGCGAACGCCATGCCGACGCCTCGGTGCCTGCAAGCAAAACCACAGTGAGGCGCAATGCCAGTTTACAGCATGACCGGCTATGCCAGTGGCCAGAACGGCCCCGTCGGCAGCCACTCCGAAGCCGAAGCACGGCCTGCCGCCGCGGGCCGGCTCGGGGTCGAAATCCGCTCGGTCAACAGCCGCTTCCTCGATCTCACCTTCAAGTTGCCGGAGGAGCTGCGCCAGCATGAAACCGCGCTGCGCGAGCTGCTCACGGGCAAACTCAAGCGCGGCAAGGTCGAGGTGCGGGCCGCTATCGAGAACACCGCCCAGGCGGGCGTTGTCGAGCCCTCCGTCAAGCTGCTGCAGCGGCTCAACGGCGTGCAGGACGGCATCAAGGCCTGGCTGCCCGGCGCCCGCGAACTGAGCGTGGCCGACGTGCTGCGCCTGGCCGGCGGCGACGGCGCCGCCCGTGGCGACTGGGGTAGCGACCTGCTCGAAGTGGCCGGCAAGGCCCTGGATGCGCTGATGTCGGCCCGCCAGCGCGAAGGCGCGCGGCTCGCCAAGATGCTGGAGGCCCATCTGGCCCAGCTGCGCACCCTGGTCGAACAGGCCGGACCGCTGATTCCGCAGCTGGTCGAGCAGCAGCGGGCGCGTTTCCTGGAGCGCTGGCAGGAAGCCATGGGCCTGACCGGCGGCACCTTGCCCGAGGCGGCCCAGGACCGGGCGCTGACCGAGGCAACCGCCTTCGCGATCCGCATCGACGTGGCGGAAGAGCTCACGCGCCTGAATTCGCACCTCGACGAGATCGAGCGGCTGCTCAAGAAGGGCGGCGAAATCGGCAAGCGGCTGGACTTCCTGATCCAGGAGCTGCATCGCGAGGCCAATACACTGGGCTCCAAGTCTGCGGCGCTGGACCTCACGCGCATCGGCGTGGACATGAAGGTGCTGATCGAGCAGATGCGCGAACAGGTACAGAACATCGAATGAGCGAGCGAATGGACTATCCAGGCAACATCTTCGTCGTGGCGGCGCCCAGCGGCGCCGGCAAATCGAGCCTGGTCAAGGCGCTCATGGAACTGGACACGGCCGTCCAGCCCTCGGTTTCCCACACCACCAGGCCACCCCGCGGGCAGGAAAAGCACGGCCGGGAGTACTTCTTTACCTCGCCGTCCGAATTCGACGCCATGGTTGCGGCGGACGGCTTTGTGGAGTGGGCCCATGTGCACGGACACCGGTACGGCACTTCCAAGAAAGCCATCGAGGAGCGGGTGGCCCAGGGCGCCGACGTCATTCTCGAAATCGACTTCCAGGGCGCCATCCAGATCCGCAAGACCTTTGCCAACGCAGTCATGATCTTCATCCTGCCGCCCAGTTGGGAAGAGCTGCGCTCCCGGCTGGAGCGGCGCGGCGAAGACAGCGCCGCCGTTATCGAGCTGCGCCTCAAGAATGCGGCCGAAGAAATGGCCCGGGCGGGAGAATTCGATTTCGTTATAATCAACGAGTTATTTGAGCGCGCGCTTTTCGATCTCAAGGCGATCGTCCACGCTCAGCGGCTTCGGTATTCTGCACAGCGCCGCGCACGTGCCGACACATTCGCCGCCCTGAACATCCCCTGATTTCCTGCTCACTGACCGAAAGATTCCCATCATGGCCCGCATCACCGTCGAAGATTGCCTGCTTCAGATCCCCAACCGCTTCCAGCTGGTTCTGGCCGCCACCTACCGTGCGCGCATGCTGAGCCAGGGTCATGCGCCCAAGATCGAAAGCAAGAACAAGCCTGCCGTCACCGCCCTGCGCGAAATCGCCGAAGGCAAGATCGGCATTGAAATGCTCAAGAAGGTGCCGGGCTGATCTTTGCTCTGACGCAGCCCTGCAACGAAAAAGCACCGCAAAGCGGTGCTTTTTTTACGTCTGGACGCGTCCCTACAGCGGTCACGCTAAAGTGGTAGCCATGAGCGCGGTTGCCAAACATCAGTCCCATGCCCCCACGGGCACGCCCAAGCCGAGTCCGGCGGCGCTGAATGCGGCTGCCGCAAGCTTTGCCGCGCTGACCGCCAGGCTCGACTACCTGAGCCCCGAAGACACCGAGCTGGTCCGCCGTGCCTACCGCTTCGCCGACGAAGCCCACCTGGGCCAGCTGCGCAACAGCGGCGAGCCGTACATTACCCACCCGATCGCCGTAGCGGCGCAATGCGCCGAATGGAAGCTCGATGCCCAGGCGCTGATGGCCGCCCTGCTGCACGATGCCATCGAGGATTGCGGGGTCACCAAGCCCGAACTGATCGAGCGCTTCGGCGCGCCGGTGGCCGAGCTGGTCGACGGGCTCACCAAGCTGGACAAGCTGCAGTTCAATACCCGCGAGGAAAACCAGGCCGAATCGTTCCGCAAGATGCTGCTGGCCATGGCGCGCGACGTGCGCGTCATTCTCGTCAAGCTGGCCGACCGCACGCACAACATGCGCACGCTCGACGATGCGCCGCGCGAAAAATGGGCCCGGATCTCGCGCGAAACGCTCGAAATCTATGCGCCCATCGCGCACCGGCTGGGCCTGAATCAGACGTACCGCGAACTGCAGGAACTGTCGTTCCGCCATCTGAAACCCTGGCGCTACGCGACCCTGTCCAAGGCCGTGGCCCGGGCGCGGGGACGCCGCCGCGATCTGATCCAGAAGGTGCAGCGCGAGGTCGAGACGGCTTTTGCCAACGCCAACATGACGCTGCGCATTGCGGGGCGCGAGAAAACGCTCTATTCGATCTACCGCAAGATGGAAGAAAAGCACCTGAGCTTTGCCCAGGTGACCGACATCTACGGCTTTCGCCTGATCGTGCCGAACGTGATTGCCTGCTACACCGGCCTGGGCATCCTGCACCAGATGTACAAGCCGCTGCCGGGCAAGTTCAAGGACCACATCGCCATCGCCAAGCTCAACGGCTACCAGTCGCTGCACACCACCCTAGTGGGGCCGGCCGGCGTGAACGTGGAATTCCAGCTGCGCACCGAAGCCATGCACGTGGTGGCCGAATCGGGCGTGGCGGCGCACTGGCTCTACAAGGCCGCCGAGCCGAACGCGGCCAGCAACGACCGGCTCGGCACCAAGTGGCTGCAGTCGCTGCTCGACATCCAGGACGAGACCCGCGACGCCGCCGAGTTCTGGGACCACGTCAAGGTCGACCTGTTTCCCGATGCGGTTTACGTCTTCACGCCGAAGAGCCAGATCCTGGCGCTGCCGCGCGGCGCCACGGTGGTCGACTTCGCCTACGCCATCCACAGCAACATCGGCGACCACACCTCGGCAGCACGCATCAATGGCGACCAGGTGCCGCTGCGCACAGAGCTCAAGAACGGAGACGTGGTCGAGGTCATTACCGCGCCGGTGTCCACGCCCAACCCCGCGTGGCTCGGCTTCGTGCGAACCGGCCGGGCACGCTCCAAGATCCGCCACTACCTGAAGACGCTGGCGCACGCCGAATCCGAAGGCCTGGGTGAGAAACTGCTGGCCCAGGCACTGCGTGCCGAAGGCCTCAGCAAGTTGCCGGCCGAAGACGCCGAACACCAGGTGCTGTGGGAAAAACTGCTGCGCTTCACGGGCAACCGCACCCGCGCGGAGCTGCTCACCGACATCGGCCTGGGCAAGCGGATCGCCAGCATCGTGGCAAAGCGGCTGGTGGCCATGCTGTCCGAACTGGGCGAGCGGCCCGATGCACTGCTGCTGAGCCGCGAGCGCTTCATCTCGCACGAGACCATTTCCCAGGGCGCCGTCACGCTGGATGGCAGCGAGAACTCGTCGGTCCGCTTTGCGCTGTGCTGCCGGCCGATTCCGGGCGACGAAATCGTCGGCTACCTCGGGCATGGCGAAGGCCTGGTCGTGCATACCGAGTCCTGCGGCGTGGGCCAGCGGCTTCGCCACAAGGACAGCGAGCGCTTTTTCGCGGTCGAATGGGCGGACGAGCCAACCCGTACCTTCGAAACCGGTGTGGTCATTACCGTGCGAAACGACAAGGGCGTGCTGGCGCGGGTGGCCGCGACCCTGGCAGACGCCGAAGCCGACATCACGCACGTCGAAATGGCCGACGAAACGCCGCAGGATTCGACCGACCTGCGCTTCGTGATTGCCGTGCGCGACCGAAGCCATCTCGACAGCGTGCTGCGCGCCGCACGGCGCACGGCCTCGGTGCTGACCGCCGCGAGAACGGTTCCTGCGCCCTGACCGGAGCGCCGGAAAACTACCGGGCCGGCCTCGAACCCGGCGCCGGATAGCTCACGGACAACAGCTCGACCTCATGCACCCCGCCCGGCGTCACGAGTTTCACCACGTCGCCTTCGCGTGACTTGAGCAGCGCGCGGGCAATCGGAGAAATCCAGCTGACCTGCGATTGGGCACTGTCCGCCTCGTCGATGCCCAGGATCGTCACGCTGCGCTCGTCGCCGGTCTCGTCGACATAGCGCACCGTCGCGCCAAAGAAAACCTGGTCGCTGCCGTGATGGACCGAGGGATCGGTCACTTCGGCAATTTCGAGCCGCTTGGTGAGAAAACGGATGCGCCGATCGATCTCCCGCAGCCGCTTCTTGCCGTAGAGATAGTCGCCATTTTCGGAGCGGTCGCCATTCTTGGCGGCCCAATGCACGGCTTCGACGACCTTCGGGCGCTCTTCATCCATCAGTTGAAGCAATTCGTCGCGCAGCCGCGCATAGCCGGCCGGCGTGATGTAGTTCTTGCTGCCGCTCGGCAGCGCGGGGGCCGTGCTTTCGCCGCCGTCGTCGTCGCTGTCGGTATCGGTTTCCTTGGTGAATGCTTTGCTCAAGGCAGAACCCCTGAATTTAGAAAGGCTCGCAATTCCAGTTTTCCATTTTCTTCAACCCATGTCGGAGCGCTTGCAGTCGAAGACCACGCCTTGCTCGACGGCTCTCACGGCAGGCACCTTGTTCACGAAGGCGACATCGGCACTGATCAGGCGCCACTCAGCCGCCTTGAACAACTTGAAAAGACTCGTGACTTCGGCGCCTGCTGCCGGAATGGAATTGAAGACATAGACGGGCTCTCCGGACTGGCTGTCTTCCATGCTCACCAGATCCGCTCGCAGCTTGCCCATGGTTTCCGTGTCCTTCGTCCTGGAGCGCACGACGTCCATGTTGACGGTGCGGGAGTGCTCATCGATCGCAATCCTGCGGACCCGGTTGAAAGGCGCTGCCGCCCCGTTGCTTGCGGCCGGGACGCAGGTGATGGTCCCTGCCGATACAGAGCCTGCTGCCAGCGACAGCAGGAGGAACTGGAATGCAAACTGCTTTGGCCGAATACCCATGGTCGCTGTGCCGTTTGATGATGACCAGCCGGACTCTAGCGCCAAAGCGCCCGGGCCCGTCTTGCGCAAGCCACAAGCCGCCATTGAGACCACGGAGAACAAGAAGCCGCCGCGGCAGGCAGTTTTGGCCCGCCCCCAAAAGAAAATGGCCTAGAAGGGATAAACCTTCTAGGCCATTCAAGAGAGTGGTGCGGCTGGCAGGAATTGAACCCACGACCCCTTGGTTCGTAGCCAAGTACTCTATCCAACTGAGCTACAGCCGCACAGCTATCGATTATAGCATCCATTTCTGGCCCCTGGCGAACCAAGCTTGGAAATGAATGCAAGTGGTAGGCCGTGATGGGCTTGAACCATCGACCAACGGATTATGAGTCCGCTGCTCTAACCAGCTGAGCTAACGGCCCACGAGAGGCCACGATTCTATTCGCGGTGCTCGCCTATTTGCGGTGGCTCAGCGCATTGCTGACCAGCCGCGAGGTGATATCCACGATCTGGATCATGCGCTCGTAAGGCATGCGGGTGGGCCCGATGACGCCCAGCGTGCCCACCACCTGCCCGTCGACTTCGTAGTTGGCGCTGACGATGGAGAGTTCCTCGAACGGCACCACCTGGCTTTCGCCGCCGATGAAGATGCGCACGCCCTCGGCCTTGCTCGACACGTCGAGCAGCCGCATCAGCTGCGCCTTCTGCTCGAAAAGCTCGAAGGCCCGGCGCAGCTGGCCCATGTCGCTCGAGAAATCGGTGACAGAAAGCAGGTTGCGCTCGCCGGAAATCACGACGTCGTCTTCCTGTGCCTCGGTGAGCACCTCGGAACTGACCTTGACCGCCGCCTGCATCAGCGCGGCAATCTCGCCGCGCAGTTTTTCGACTTCGGACTGCAGGCGGTCGCGCACCTGCTCGATGGTCAGGCCCGCGTAGTGGGCATTGATGTAGTTCGACGCTTCCACCAGCTGGGACTGCGTGTAATCGGCCTCCGGAAAGATCACCCGGTTCTGCACGTCGCCGTCGGGCGAGACGATGATCACCAGCAGCCGCCGGTCCGAGAGCCGCAGGAACTCGATCTGCTTGAAGACCGAGGCCCGCCGCGGCGCCATGACCACGCCGACGAACTGCGACAGGTTGGACAGCAGGTTGGCTGCGTTGGCAATCACCTTCTGCGGCTGGTCGGGCGCGAGGCTCGGCGTGCTCATCTGCTCGCGCTGCGCCGTGAGCATGGTGTCGACGAACAGCCGGTAGCCGCGCGCGGTGGGAATGCGTCCGGCCGAGGTGTGCGGGCTGGCGATCAGCCCCAGTCCCTCGAGGTCGGACATGACGTTGCGGATGGTCGCGGGAGACAGGTCCAACCCCGGGGCGCGCGACAAAGTCCGCGACCCGACCGGCTGGCCTTCGGCGATATAGCGCTCTACCAGCGTCTTGAGGAGCAACTTGGCACGGTCGTCCAGCATTGCAAGATTTTAGTGTTGTAATTTGTAGATGACCTCCCGCTTTCGTCACGTCGCGCTGATCGGCAAATACCAGGCTTCAGGCGCCCGGGCGCAGGCCGATGCCCGCGACGGCGTGATGGAAGACATCGGCGCCTTCCTGGAATCGCAAGGCTGCGAGGTGTTCGTCGAAGAATCGGCTTCCGAGGAAGCCGATGCGGACGCCAGCGTCGGCGGCCGCTACGAACCGCTGAGCGTCGAGGAAATCGGACAGCGCTGCGATCTCGGCCTGGTGGTGGGAGGCGACGGAACCATGCTGGGCATCGGACGGCAGCTCGCGTGCTACGGGATTCCACTGATCGGCATCAACCGCGGCCGGCTCGGCTTCATCACCGACATTCCGCTGGACAACTACCAGGCCACGCTGATCCCGATGCTGGCCGGCGAATACGAAGAAGACCACCGCAGCCTCATGCATGCGCAGGTCATGCGCGACGGCGCCTCGGTTTTCGATGCGCTGGCAATGAACGACGTGGTGGTCAACCGCGGCGCCACCTCGGGCATGGTCGAGCTGCGCGTTTCGGTCGGCCGGCACTTCGTGGCCAACCAGCGCGCCGACGGCCTGATCATCGCGTCGCCTACCGGTTCGACGGCCTATGCGCTCTCGGCCGGCGGGCCGCTGCTGCATCCTGCGGTGCCGGGCTGGGTGCTGGTGCCCATTGCGCCGCACACGCTGTCGAACCGCCCCGTGCTGCTGCCCGACGCCGACGAGATCGTGATCGAACTGGTGGCCGGGCGCGACGCCAGCGCCAATTTCGACATGCAGTCGTTGGCCTCGCTCGCGATCGGCGATCGCGTGGTGGTGCGCCGCTCCGACTTCCGCGTGCGCTTTCTGCATCCGCGCGGTTGGAGCTACTTCGACACGCTGCGCAAGAAACTTCACTGGAACGAAGGGGGCTCCTGACATGGCGCTGCGACGCATTGCATTGCGCGACTTCGTGATCGTGCGATCACTCGAACTCGACCTGTCGGCAGGCTTCACGGTATTGACCGGCGAGACCGGCGCGGGCAAGTCGATATTGATCGATGCGCTTCAACTGGCACTCGGCAACCGAGCCGACGCGGGCGCGGTGCGCGAAGGCGCCGAACGGCTCGACGTCAGCGCCGAATTCGATGCCGACCCGGCACTCGCGGCCTGGCTCGACGAGGGCGGATTCGAAAACGGCGACGCCCTGCTGCTGCGCCGCACCGTCGACCTGCAGGGCCGCAGCCGCGGCTGGATCAACGGCAGTCCGGCCACTGCCACCCAGCTGCGCGAGCTCGGCGACCGTTTGCTCGACATCCATGGCCAGCATGCATGGCAAAGCCTGACGCGCCCCGAGGCCGTGCGGGGCCTGCTCGACGCCTATGCCGGCGTGCGCACCGATGCGCTGGACGCCGCCTGGCAGAGCTGGCGCCAGGCACTTTCCGCGCTCGACCACGCGCGCTCGGCGCAAGACTCGCTGCTGCGCGAGCGCGAGCGGCTGCAATGGCAGATCGCCGAAGTCATGAAGCTGGCACCGGCCGAAGGCGAGTGGGAAGAGCTGTCCACCCATCACGCCCGCGTCTCCAATGCGCAGGCGCTGATCGACGCGGCGCAGGGCGCAAGCCAGGCGCTCGAAGACGACGACAACGGCGCGCTCGCAGCCCTGTCGCGCGCCGTCACGCTGCTGCAGAACTGCGAGCACATCGAGCCCGAATTCCGCGCCCTCGGCGAAGTGCTGGCCTCCAGCGTCGCCCAGGCTTCCGATGCCGCCCACACGCTGCATGGCTACCTGCGCAACGCCGAGGCCGATCCGCAGCGCCTGGCCGAACTCGACGAGCGCATGGGGCTGTGGATGTCGCTCGCGCGCCGCTACAAGCGCACGCCGGACGACCTGCCGGCCCTTTTGGCCGGCTGGCAGGCCGAGCTGCAGGCGCTCGACGCGCAGAGCGATCTCGCAGGCCTGGAGCGCGCCGAGCAAGGCGCGCAACAGGCCTACATGAAGGAAGCCAAGGCGCTCGCCAAATCCCGCAAGCAGGCGGCACCGCGCCTGGCCGAGGCGGTCACCCAGGCGATGCAGGGGCTTGGCATGCAGGGCGGACGCTTCGAGGTCGAGCTGCAGCCGCTGGCGCAGCCGGGCCGCGCCGGGCTCGAAGACATTGCCTTTCTCGTGAGCGGCCATCCCGGAAGCACGCCGCGCCCCATCGGCAAGGTGGCTTCGGGCGGCGAGCTCTCGCGCATCGCGCTTGCTATTGCGGTCACGACGAGCCAGCTGGGTGCCGCGCAGACGCTGATCTTCGACGAGGTCGATGCCGGCGTCGGCGGGGCCGTGGCCGACACCGTGGGGCGCCTCATGAAGCAACTCGGGCGCGATCGCCAGGTGCTGGCGGTCACTCATCTGCCGCAGGTCGCCGCCTGCGCCGATCACCACCTGGTGGTGGCCAAGCGCCAGACGGCGGCCATTGGCCAGGAAGGCCCGCGCACCGAAAGCGGCGTCTCGCGGCTCGACGACGACACCCGCGCCCGCGAAATCGCCCGCATGCTCGGCGGCGAGAAGCTTTCGCAGACCTCGCTGGCGCATGCCCGCGAAATGCTGGGCCACAAGACTTCGGCGGCGCTGTGATGGACCTCGACCTGGTGCTCATCACCGGTATGTCGGGCTCGGGCAAGTCGGTGGCGCTGCATGCGCTGGAAGACGCCGGCTACTACTGCGTGGACAACCTGCCGCCCGAACTGCTGACGGCTTTCATCGCGCTGCAGCACGAGCAGCAGGCCACGCGCGTGGCCATTGCGATGGACGTGCGCAGCGGCGTGTCGCTGCCGATCGTTCCGCAGCAGCTCGAGGCCTTGCGGCAGGACGGCGTTTCGCTGCGCTCGCTGTTCCTCGAGGCGACCACCGACGCGCTGCTGCGGCGCTATTCGGAAACCCGCCGGCGCCATCCGCTGTCGCGCCAGGAGGGACGCAACGATGTGCCCGAACAGGAGCGCGTGCTGGTGCAGGCCATCGAGCTCGAGCGCGAGCTGCTGGCCGACCTGCGCGATGGCGCCGACGTGATCGACACCAGCCTCATACGGCCGGCCCAGCTGCAGAGCTACATCAAGGCGCTGATCTCCGCGCCGCAGAGCAGCGCATTGACGCTGGTCTTCGAATCCTTCGCCTTCAAGCGCGGCGTGCCGCTGGACGCCGACTACGTGTTCGACGTGCGCATGCTGCCCAATCCGCACTACGTGCCCACGCTGCGGCCGCTCACGGGCCGCGATGCGCCGGTGGTCGAATGGCTGCGCGGGCACGACGACGTCGCGCGCATGTACGACGACATCGAGCAGTTTCTCTCGCGCTGGCTCGATGCGCTGGCACGTGACCATCGCAGCTACGTGACGGTGGCCATCGGCTGCACGGGCGGCCAGCACCGCTCGGTGTTCCTGGTCGAGCAGCTCGCGCGCGCGTTCGGAACCCGCTGGGTCGCCCTCAAGCGCCACCGCGAACTCGACGCGGGCTGAGCCCGCACCCCCGCCAAGCTAAGCCGCGCCGCTCTCCAGCAGCTTGCGCATCGGCGCCGGCAGCCCCAGTCGGCCCCACTCCTGCGCATCCACCCAGCGCGCGGCATCGCCTTGCGGCTGGCTGCCGTTCAGCAGCACCGGGTGAAGGTGCAGGTCCTTGTGGGTCAGCACATGCACGAAGGGCGGCAGATCCCGGGTGTCGGCCAGCGCCGCCGATGGCAGCGCGGCCAGCAGCTCTTCGCGGCTCTCGAACACGGGCAGGCAATAGAGCCCGGCCCAGATGCCTTTTGCCGGCCGCTTCTCCAGCCAGACGCGGCCCTGCGTGTCGCGCGCGAGCAGCGCCCAGAGCGACTGGGCGCTGCGCTTGAGCTTGCGGGTCTTGACGGGATAGCGTTCCGGCTGGCCCTCGCGCAGGCCCACGCAGGTCTTGTCCAGCGGACAGATCATGCAGCTCGGCTTGCGCGGCAGGCAGACTGTGGCGCCCAGGTCCATGACCCCTTGCGTGTAGCTCGCGATGGCCTCTTTCTGCTCGGCCGGCGGCAGCAGCTGCGTGGCCCGGTCCCACAGCGCGCGCTCCTGTGCCGATGAAGACATGTCGCCACCAAAGCCGAGCACGCGCGTCAGCACGCGCTTGACGTTGCCGTCGAGAATCGCGACCCGCTCTCCGAAGCAGAAGGCCGCGATCGCCGCGGAGGTGGAACGGCCGATGCCAGGCAAGGTCTCGAGCTCGGCCGCCGTGCGCGGAAACTCGCCGCCGAAGCGCGCCACCACTTCCTGGGCACAGCGGTGCATGTTGCGTGCGCGGCTGTAGTAGCCCAGGCCGCTCCAGAGTCCGAAGACCTCGTCCTCGGTGCCGTCGGCCAGCGCCCGTACGGTCGGAAAGCGCTCGAGAAAACGCGCGAAGTATCCGAGCACGGTCGAAACCTGGGTTTGCTGGAGCATGACCTCCGACAGCCACACGCGATAGGGATCCTGCGTGTTCTGCCACGGCAGCTCGCTGCGTCCGTGGCTGCGCTGCCAGGCCACGATGCGCCCGGCAAAATCGGCCGGCGCCTGCGGCTGCACGGCTGCAGCCGGCACCGGACGATCAGGCCGCCGCACGCAGTTCGCCGACGGCGGCAGCGGCTGCCGGCCTTCCCTGTTGCGCAATGGCCGAGGTGAATTCATGGAGCCGAAGGTGCAACTCGGCCAGGCTGCTCTCTTGCTGGGCAAGTTCGAGCAGTCGTTCGTCGAGGTTGCCTGCCGCATTCTGGATGCGCTCGATCGCCTCGATGCGCTTGCTGAAATTGCGGCGGCGCTCCTTCAGCTGCGCGTCGATCTGCGCGCTCGCGCCCTTGCTCCAGCGCTCGACTTCGGTCATGGCCGCTTCGTTGACCAGCCGCAGGCGGCTCGCGAGCGCGCGCACCAGCTTGTCGCAGAAGTCCGCCTGCGCCAGCTTCAGCAGATTGCCGACGCCCAGGTAGTGGATGTGGCTGCGCTCGATCTGGCTGAGCTCCTGCTCGAAGCTCGTCAGGTCGGGCTCGGCGGGCGCCTGCAGGGTGAAGCCCTGCTCCGCGTTGAGCTGGCGGAACGTGGCGTGCAGCATCGACTGGATCTCGGCCGTCGTCGCCTGCACTTCGCGCAGGTTGTTGCGCAGCGAGTCGAAGGTTTCGCCGTACACCTTGCGCACGTTGAACTTGACGCCCGGGCGCTTGAGCGCAGCCGAAAGCCGCACCATGTCTTCCTTCAGCGCGGTGCGGCCGAGCACGGCGTACACCTCGCGCAGCAGCTTGCCCTGCACGGAACGCAGCGCGAGGATGCGCGTGTTGCTGCCCTCGAACTCGGTCTGCTCCTGGTCGATGCGCGATCGCATGTGGCGAATGACCGACACGTTCTTGCCGCGCAAGCCCTGCAGCTCGAGCGCCTGCTCCGACAGGTCGCGCTGGCGCACTTTCAGAATGCGCTCGGCCTCGGTCCGCAATGCCACCATGCCGGCATCCACCGCGAGCCGCAGCATGGTTTCGCGCTTGCCGAGCACGCCTTCCGCGAGCAGTGCCTCGAAAGCCGGCAGGCGGCTGGCGCCGAGCAGCCGCGCATCATGCTGGATCTTTGCCTGCAGGCCCTTCTGCGCCGAAACCGGCAGCACCTGCACCAGCGGAACCTCCAGGAACTTGGCCGCGACCTCGCGCTGGCGCTCGATCTGAAGCTCGATCTGCGCGGGCGTGCTCAGCGAGTCCCACATGGTGTCGATCTTGTTGAGCACCACGAAGCGCGTGTCGCTGCCTTCGCTTTCGGTGACCAGGTGCTCGCGCCAGATGGACAGGTCGGACCGCGTCACGCCGGTTTCTGCGCCCAGGATGAAGACCACGGCATGCGCCTGCGGGATCAGGCTCACCGTGAGCTCGGGCTCGGCGCCGATGGCGTTCAGGCCCGGGGTATCGAGGATCACCAGCCCCTGCTCCAGCAGCGGATGCGGCATGTTCAGGATGGCATGGCGCCAGCGCGGAATCTCGACCCGGCCTTCGGCGTCCTGCACCGGGTTATCGTCCGGCGTCTCTTCGTTCCAGAAGCCCAGCGCATGCGCCTCGTCCTTGCTGACCCAGCGCACCTCGGCGACCTTGCTCATGGCCTGGGCCAACTGGTCGGCATCGTCCACATCGATGGCAATGTCGGTCCAGTGCGCGGCCTTCTCGCGCCAATGCGTGAGCGAATGGGGTTCCAGCCGGGTTTCGATCGGCAGCAGCCGCAGCTTCGGCGCCACCGCGGCGTCGTAGCCCAGCTCGGTCGGGCACATCGTCGTGCGTCCGGCGCTGGCCGGCATGATGCGACGCCCGTAGGCTGCAAAGAAGATCGCGTTGATGAGCTCCGACTTGCCGCGCGAGAACTCCGCCACGAAGGCCACCATGACCTTGCTGGTGCGAATCTGCAGCTCGAGCCCGCGCAGGCGCTCGGCCACCGCCTGGTCGAGCAGCTCGTTCTCGGTCAGCCAGCGGGACAGCCACTGGAGGCGGTGCGCGAAATTGCTTCGCCAGGCACCGTGCTGATCGAGTTGTTGATTGAAAGAGCGGCTCAAGGGGGATATGTAAGAAATAACTTACAAATATAGCATTGCAAACTGGGAAGCAACCGATTGCAGGATATTCGAACGCGGGGACTCGGACACTATTTTTGACAGTTCGGGCAATAGTAAGTGGAACGCTGCCCCTGGCGCAGTTGCCGGATCGGCGTTGCGCAGACCCGACAGGGCTCGCCGGCCCGGCCGTAGACCGTTGCTTCGAGCTGGAAATAGCCGTTCTGCCCGTCCACGTTGGAAAAGTC
Organism: Variovorax paradoxus; assembly: GCF_030815975.1. Classification (NCBI taxonomy): domain Bacteria; kingdom Pseudomonadati; phylum Pseudomonadota; class Betaproteobacteria; order Burkholderiales; family Comamonadaceae; genus Variovorax; species Variovorax paradoxus. The sequence continues at coordinate 2,936,960 of NZ_JAUSXL010000002.1, read as the reverse complement.
GCGCAGCGTGCTGCCGCCCTTCTCGACCGCCCTTGCCAGGATTTCGCGCACGGCCGCATGAAGCCTGGCCGCCCTCGGCCGGCTGATGCGAGCGGCCGAAAGCGTCGGCCGGATGCCCGCCTGGAACAGCGCCTCCGACGCATAGATGTTTCCAACACCCACCACCACGTCGCCCGCGAGCAGCACCTGCTTTACCGCGGCCCGGCGCTTGCGAAGGCCGGCGTGGAACGCGTCCAGGTCGAAGGCGTCACCCAGCGGCTCCATGCCCAGGCCGCCGAGCAGCTTGATGGCCCACGGCGCGGCCTCGTCCTCCACGTAGACCACGGCGCCGAAGCGGCGCGGATCGTTCAGCCGCAGCGTGCCGAGTTCGGTCACGAGATCGAAGTGATCGTGAACGCCCGGCGGGGGAAGCGCCGCATCGAAGCGCAGGCTGCCTGACATGCCCAGGTGCAGCAGCAAGAGGCCGCGGTCCAGGTCGATCAGCAGGTACTTTCCGCGCCGCCGCACTTGCAGCACGCGGCGTCCGACCAGCGCCTCGGGCACCACCATCAATGCCCAGCGCAAGGGTTTGCCGATGCGGACCGCGGCTATGCGGGCACCGGCAATGCGTTCGGCAAAACCGCGCCGCGTCACTTCGACTTCAGGAAGCTCAGGCATGAAATAAAAACTCCGGGCTGCGACGAAGCCCCACGCGGTGCTCGCTCAAAAGCTTGGATTATTATGGTTCGATGATTCCATCGCTCCGCCGACACCGCCTTGCGGCGGCCGCGTCTCTCGTGTTGCTGGCTTGTGCCGCTCAGGCGCAAACCTCCGATCCCGCCGCGCCCAAGAGCCCGGCACCCATCATCGAACGGCCAGCACCGTCCCGTCCGGGCACCAAGCCGGCGCCGGCCGCCGCCGCAGCCGCCGCGAAGCCGGCCAGCGACCCCGACGCCCAGCCCTCTGCACTGACGGCCGAGCTGTTCTACGAAATTCTGATGGGCGAGATGACCGCGCGCTCCGGCGACCCCGGATCGGGCTACGCGCTGGTGCTCGACGCGGCCCGCCGCCTGCGCGACGGCAAGCTGTTCCAGCGCGCGGTCGAGATCGCGCTGCAGTCGCGCTCCGGCGACGCGGCGCTCGCGGCCTCCCGCGCATGGCAGGAGACGCTGCCCAACTCGCGCGATGCACGGCGCATCGAACTCCAGATACTGATTGCGCTCAACCGCATCGGCGAAACTGTCGAGCCGCTGCGCGCCGAAATCGCGGCCACGCCGCAGATCGAAAAGCCGATGCTGATGGCGGTGATCGCGCGCAACTACTCGCGCGCCTCCGACAAGAAGCAGGCCGCTTCGGTGGTCGAGCAGGCGCTGTCCGATGAGCTCAAGAGCCCGGCCACCGGGGCGCTGGCCTGGGCCACCATCGGCCGCATGCGCCTGAATGCCGGCGACACCTCCGGCGCCCTTGACGCCGCCTTCAAGGGCCAGCAGATGGATCCCGCCTCCGACGCTCCGGCCGCTCTGGCGCTCGAAATGATCGACCCCGGCCAGCCGCTCGCGGAGCCGATCGTCACGCGCTACCTGGCCAGCAATCCCAAGGCGCCGCCCGACCTGCGCATCGCCTACGCTCGGGTGCTGGTCGAAAACCGCCGCTACGCGGATTCCGCCGCGCAGTTGCAGGCGCTCACCGCCGCGCGACCCGAACTGGCCGAGCCCTGGCTGCTGCTGGGCAGCCTGCAGGCGCAGGCCCGGCAGGACGCGGCGGCTGAAACCTCTCTCAAGCGCTACATCGACCTGTCGGCCAACCAGAAAGACCCGGACGACCGCCAGCGCGGCACCACACAGGCCTACCTCGTTCTCTCGCAGCTGGCGGAGCGCCGCAAGGACTTCACGGCCGCGGAGCGCTGGCTCGCACGCGTGGACAGCACCGACGACCTCGTCGTTGCGCAGACGCGCCGCGCGGGCCTCCTGGCGCGCCAGGGCAAGCTGCCGCAGGCGCGCGAACTCGTGCGCGGCCTGCCCGAGCGCAGCGCCGAGGACAAGAAGCAGAAATTCCTGGCCGAAGTGCAGCTGCTGCGCGACGCCAGGCAGTACCAGGCGGCCTACGACATGCTGGCGCAGGCTTCCGCCGCAGCCCCGACCGACAGCGACCTGGTCTACGACCAGGCCATGGTGGCCGAAAAGCTCAACCGCCTCGACGAAATGGAGCGGCTGCTGCGCAGGCTGATCGAGCTCAAGCCCGAGAACCAGAACGCGTACAACGCGCTCGGCTACTCCTTCGCAGATCGCAAGATCCGCCTCGACGAGGCGCGCACGCTGATCCAGAAAGCCGTGCAGCTGGCGCCCGAAGACCCCTTCATCGCGGACAGCCTCGGCTGGGTGGAATTCCGGCTGGGCAACACGACCGAGGCCATCCGCATCCTCGAGGCGGCCTACAAGACCCGGCCCGATCCGGAAATCGGCGCGCATTTCGGTGAAGTGCTCTGGGCAACCGGCCAGAAGGACCGCGCGGTCACGATCTGGAAGGAAGCCCTTCTGAGCGACGCCGAGAACGAGACCCTGCAGGAAACGCTCAAGCGCCTGCGGGTCAGGCCGTGAACATGCACGCCCCCGGGCCTGTCGGCGCCAGCCGCCGCGCCCTGCTGGTCGCGGGTGGGGTTGCGCTTCTCTCGATCGCAGGCTGCGCCCAATTGGCGGGCGGCTCTTCCGCCTCAAGAAGCGCCGACAGCTGGAGCGGCCGCATGTCGCTGCGCATCGACAGCCAGCCGGTGCAGACCTTCTCCGCGCTGTTCGAATTGCGCGGTTCTCCCGAAGCGGGCGAACTCTCGCTCACGAGCCCGATCGGCAGCACCTTGGCTCAATTGCACTGGTCGCCCGGCGAGGCCCTGCTCAAGAATGGCAGTGAAATCCGGCGCTTCGATTCGGTCGATGCATTGATCGAAGCCGCCACCGGTGCGGCCATACCGGTCGGCGCGCTCTTCGGCTGGCTCGCGGGCCGCAACGAGCGCGTGCCCGGCTGGCGCCCCGACCTGGCGCAGGTCGCGAACGGCCGCCTGCAGGCCACCCGCGAAAATCCCGGCCCCACGGCGGACCTGCGCATCGTCTTCGAGCGGTCATGAAGGCGATCTACGACCTTCCCGCACCGGCCAAGCTCAACCTCTTCCTGCACATCACCGGCCGGCGCGAAGACGGCTACCACCTGCTGCAGTCGGTCTTCATGCTGATCGACTGGTCCGACACGCTCCATGTCGAACTGCGCAGCGACGGCCAGCTCAGCCGCGAAGACCTGACGACCGAACTGCCGCCCGACGATCTCGTGCTGCGTGCGGCGCGGGCGCTCCAGGCGCATGCAGCGCCCGGCCAGGGCGCCCACATCGGCATTGCCAAGCAGGTGCCGGCGCAGGCCGGCATGGGCGGAGGCTCTTCGGATGCCGCCACATGCCTGCTGGCGCTGAACCGCCTGTGGAAGCTGAACCTGCCGCTGTCGCGCCTGGCCGAGATCGGCGTGAAACTGGGTGCCGACGTGCCGTTCTTCCTGGGCGGGCGCAATGCCTGGGTCGAGGGAATCGGCGAAAAAATCAGGCCCGTGAACATCCCGCCCGCACGGTTTGTGGTGGCCAAGCCACCCCAGGGACTCGATACAAAGCTAATTTTTTCTGCGCCCGACCTTCAACGCGCTACTCCTGTTGCTATAATCTCGGGCTTTGCTGCAGATAGCGAACAGCTTGAAGCTCCAAACCTCGAAAGCAGCGCTTTCAAGGTTTTCGACTTCGGCCACAACGACCTGCAGCCGGTTGCCCAGCGGCTTTGTCCCGCGGTCACCGACGCCATCGAATGGCTCGGCGCCCAAGGATTGAAAGCCCGGATGACCGGCTCCGGAAGTTCGGTTTTCGCAAAAATGCCGCAAGGGCCGCAAAAAGCGGAACTGGCCGAAGCCCCCGCGGGCTGGCAGGTTCGCCAATGCAGCAACCTGGCCGTTCATCCACTTTGGGGATGGGCGACCTGAAGATGATCGGATCGTTATGGGTCCGATGCGACATATCGGTTTGTGGCGAAAGCCATCGACCCGTGTAGGGGAGTCGCCAAGCTGGTTAAGGCACTGGATTTTGATTCCAGCATGCAAAGGTTCGAATCCTTTCTCCCCTGCCAAATATTCAAACTGCGGCCCAACGGCCGCAGTGCTTCTTTTGCAGCCTGCCCGCTGCAATAATCGGTGGCCCATGGGCCACCACGAATCAAACTCTTTGGCGGCTTCCTAAAAGCCATTTCGCACTGCCGGGACGCGCTCATGCAGGCTAATCACCCTGATTTCATGGTTTTCACCGGCAATGCCAATCCTGGCCTGGCCGCAGAAATCGCGCAGAACCTCGGTACCTCGCTGGGTGCCGCGCGCGTTGGACGCTTCTCCGACGGCGAAGTCACCGTCGAGATCAACCAGAACGTCCGGGCGCGCGACGTGTTCGTGGTGCAGTCGACCTGCGCTCCGACCAACGAAAACCTGATGGAACTGCTCATCATGGTCGACGCGCTCAAGCGCGCCTCGGCCGAGCGGATCAGCGCGGTGATTCCCTACTACGGCTATGCCCGCCAGGACCGCCGCCCGCGTTCGAGCCGCGTGCCGATTTCGGCCAAGGTGGTGGCCAACCTGCTGGAAACCGTGGGCGTCGAGCGCGTGCTCACGATGGACCTTCACGCCGACCAGATCCAGGGCTTCTTCGACATTCCGGTCGACAACATCTATGCGTCGCCGGTGCTGCTGGGCGACCTGCGCCAGAAGAACTACGAAGACCTGATCGTGGTCTCGCCCGACGTCGGCGGCGTGGTGCGCGCCCGCGCGCTGGCCAAGCAGCTCAATTGCGACCTCGCCATCATCGACAAGCGCCGCCCGAAGGCCAACGTGAGCGAGGTCATGAACGTGATCGGCGAAATCGATGGCCGCAACTGCGTGATCATGGACGACATGATCGACACCGCAGGCACGCTGGTGAAGGCGGCCGAAGTGCTCAAGGAGCGCGGTGCGAAAAGCGTCTACGCCTATTGCACGCACCCGATCTTCTCGGGCCCGGCCATCGAGCGCATCACCCACTCCGCGCTCGACGAAGTGGTCGTGACCAACACCATTCCCCTTTCCGACAGCGCCCTGGCGTGCGGAAAGGTTCGCCAGCTCTCCGTGGCACCGCTGATCGCCGAGACGATCCAGCGCATTGCCAAGGGCGAGTCGGTGATGAGTTTGTTCTCGGACCAGGACAACCTGTTCTGATCCGGGCAAAAAGCGGGCGCCACCTTCCTTTTTCTGGAATGGCGTCCTTGTTGAACCGGAGTCGCACTGGTCGCGGTGGGCTCTTACAGGAGTTGATATGAAATTCGTCGCTTTTGAGCGCGCCAAGCAGGGCACGGGTGCGAGCCGCCGTCTCCGCACCTCGGGCAAGACGCCCGGTATCGTCTACGGTGGTGAAGGCCAGCCCCAGCTGATCGAGCTCGATCACAACGCGCTGTGGCACGCCCTCAAGAAGGAAGCCTTCCACTCGTCGATCCTCGAAATGGAAATCGCCGGCGCCGCCAGCAAGGTGCTGCTGCGCGACGTGCAATACCACCCGTTCCGCCAGCTGGTGCAGCACATCGACTTCCAGCGCGTCGACGCCAAGACCCGCCTGCACATGAAGGTGCCGCTTCACTACAAGGGTGAAGAAGAGTCCGATGCCGTCAAGCTCGACCACAACCTGGTGACCCACGTCATGACCGAACTCGAAGTCAGCTGCCTGCCGGCCGACCTCCCCGAGTTCATCGAAGTGGACCTCTCGAGCCTCAAGAAGAACGCCACGCTGCACGTGAGCGACATCCAGCTGCCCAAGGGCGTGAAGTTCGTGAGCCACGGCAAGCTGAACCCGGTCATCGTGTCGGCCGTGCCGCCGCTGGTCGCCGAAGAACCGGCACCTGCCGCTGAAGGCGCGGCACCTGCCGAAGGCGCAGCAGCACCCGCTGCCAACGGCAAGCCGGCTGCCAAGACGGCAAAGCCCGCCGCGAAAAAGTAATTCTTTTTCCCGCGCATTGCAGAAGGCCCGCCACGAGCGGGCCTTCTGCTTTTTGGGCGGCGAGATAATTCCCCACATGATCAAGCTGTTTGTCGGCCTCGGGAACCCGGGCCCTGAATATGAAGCCACCCGGCACAACGCCGGCTTCTGGTGGATCGACGCCCTGGCGCGCGACTGGAAGCTCAACCTCGTGCCCGAGCGCAGCTATCACGGCCTTGCGGCGCGCGCGAACATCAACGGGCAAAGCGTCTGGCTGCTGGAGCCGCAGACCTTCATGAACCTGTCGGGCAAATCGGTGGGCGCGCTGGCCCACTTCTTCAAGATTGCGCCCGAGGAAATCCTGGTGGTGCACGACGAGCTCGACGTGGTGCCCGGCCAGGCCAAGCTCAAGTTCGGCGGCAGCCATGCCGGCCACAACGGCCTGCGCGACATCCATGCGCAGCTGGGCACCGGCGACTACTGGCGCCTGCGCCTGGGCATCGGGCACCCCGGCGTGAAGTCGGAGGTCATCAATTGGGTGCTCAAAAAGCCGCTGAAGGAGCAGCGCGAAGCCATCGAGGACGCCATCGTGCGCACGCTGCATGCGGCGCCCGCGCTGGTGGCGGGCGAGATGGAAAAGGCCACCTTGATCATTCACACGAGCAAACCGCCCCGGCCCAAACCGCCGCGGCGGGAGCCCGGCGACGGAGGCACGCCCGCCACCGCCTAGTCAGCCGGCAACGAGAGTGCGGGAGAGAAAAGAAGGGGAGAGAAAAAGAAATGAAAAAAAGAAAAACCAGGGCCGGGAGAACAGGAGCCGCCTTGTTTTTGGTGGCCTGCGGCACTTTCTGGATGCCCGCGGCGGCGCAAGGAAGGTTCGAGACCTACCGCTGCGGCAACACCTACACCGACCGGCCATGCGAAGGCGGAAGGCAGTTGGCGGTGGACGACGCGCGCACCGAGTCGGACCGCCGCGCGGCGGATGCGGCCACGCGCAGGGCCGAGGCACGCGCCGACCAGCTCGAGCGCATTCGCCTGTCGCAGGAAAAGGAGGCCTACGAGCGCAGCCGGCGGTCGGCGCAAGACGCGAGGCAAGCCGCCATCGCCGAACGCCGGCTCGCGTCTACCGAGCAGCTGGCGCGGGCACGCGCCCAGAAACTCGGCTCCGAACCCCGCAGGTCGAGCCCGCGTTTCAGCGGCGCGGCCATCGACAAACCCGCTTCCGCGGGAGGAGGCAGCAGCAGCAGAAAGAAGAAGCGAAACGATTCAAGCGCCGGCTGAGGGCGCCTGCGGCTGCGCGGCCTGGGCCTTTGCCTTGGCTGCGGCGAGCCGCTCGAACTTCTGCCACAGCGTCTCGCGGCTTTCGACGTGTTCCGGATGGATCGGGATGCACGCCACCGGGCACACCTGCACGCACTGCGGTTCGTCGAAGTGGCCGACGCATTCGGTGCACTTGTGCGGATCGATCTCGTAGAACTCCGCGCCCATGTAGATCGCATCGTTCGGGCACTCGGGCTCGCAGACATCGCAGTTGATGCATTCGTCGGTGATGATGAGGGCCATACCCCGATTATCGCGAACAAGGCACGGTTGTTGCACGAGTCGGGTTATGCTGCGCCCCGCCCCATGAGCCTGTTCATTCTCAAGCGCCTCGCCACGCTGATCGCAACGCTGATCGGCGCCTCGGTCATCGTTTTCCTCGTCCTCGAGATCCTGCCCGGCAATGCCGCGCAGATGCTCATGGGGCCCGACGCCGCGCCCGAGGCGGTGGCCGCCCTGGCCGCCAAGCTCGGCCTCGACCAGCCGGCCTGGACGCGCTACTGGCACTGGATCGCGGGCCTCCTGACCGGCAACCTGGGCGACAGCTACGCCTACAGCTCGCCGGTGCTCGACCTCATCCTGGAACGGCTCGCGCTCACCGTGCCGCTGGCGCTGCTCGCGATGGCCTTCACCACGGTGCTCGCGCTGCTGGTGGGCGTGACCGCCGCTGCGCGCCACAACAAGCTCGGCGACGTGGGCCTGATGGGGCTCACGCAGGTGGGCATCGCCATTCCCAATTTCTGGTTCGCGATCCTGCTGATCCTGGTGTTCTCGGTCCAGCTGCAGTGGTTCTCGGCCGGCGGCTTCGAGGGCTGGGGCGAAGGCATCTTCGCGGGCCTCAAGTCGCTGCTGCTGCCGGCTCTGTCGCTGGCGGTGGTGCAGGCCGCGATCCTCGCGCGCATCACGCGCTCGGCCGTGCTCGAGGTGATGCGCGAAGACTTCGTGCGCACCGCGCGCGCCAAGGGCGTTTCGCAGCGCGCGGTGCTCTGGACCCATGTGCTGCGCAACGCGATGATCCCGGTGGTCACCGTCATGGGCATGCAGTTTTCCGAGCTGCTGGCCGGCACCATCGTGGTGGAGAACGTGTTCTACCTGCCGGGCCTGGGCCGGCTGATCTTCCAGGCCATCAGCAACCGCGACCTGATCGTGGTGCGCAACTGCGTGATGCTGCTCGCGGCCCTGGTGGTCATCGTGAACTTCGTGGTCGACATGCTCTATGCCGTGATCGACCCGCGCATCAAGGCGAGCGACATATGAACGCGATCGCGGTTCCGAGCGCAGCGGCGCTCAAGGTGCCCGGGTTCTGGCGCCGCGCCCTCAGGCACCGCAGTTTCATGCTCGGCGGCGTGCTGACGCTGCTCCTGCTGCTGGCCGCCGCCGTCTCGCTGGTGTGGACGCCCTGGTCGCCCTACGAGATGGACATGGCCAGCAAGCTCAAGCCGCCCTCGGGCGCGCACTGGCTGGGCACCGACACCTTCGGACGCGACGTGGCCTCGCTGCTGCTGGTGGGGGCGCGCGCGTCCATCCTGGTGGGCGTGATCGCGGTGGGCATCGGCCTTGTCGTGGGCACCGCGCTGGGCCTGCTCGCGGCGGCGCGGCGCGGCTGGGTCGAGGAAGCGATCATGCGGCTCACCGATTTCTCGCTCGCGTTTCCGGCCATCCTGTCGGCCATCATGATGACGGCGGTGTTCGGCGCCGGCATCGTCAACGCGATCATCGCCATCGGCATCTACAACATTCCGACCTTCGCACGCATCACGCGCGCCTCGGCCAACGCCATCTGGTCGCGCGAATACGTGGCGGCCGCACGCGCCTGCGGCAAGGGCAGCTTCGCCATCACGATGCAGCATGTGCTGCCCAACATCTCGGCCGTGCTGATCGTGCAGATCACGATCCGCTTCGCAATTGCCATCCTGGCCGAGGCCGCCCTCTCCTATCTGGGCCTGGGCACGCAGCCGCCGCAGCCCTCGTGGGGCCGCATGCTCAGCGAGGCGCAGACCATGATGTTCCAGTCGCCGCTGCTCGCGGTGTTCCCCGGCATGGCCATTGCGATGGCGGTGCTGGGCTTGAACCTGCTCGGCGACGGGCTGCGCGACCTGCTCGACCCGCGCCTTGCGCGCGCCCGCTAAGCGATATGCCACTGCTCGAAGTCAAAGACCTGCACGTCGAACTGCAAACGCAGCGCGGCCCCGCCGAGGCCGTGCGCGGAATCGGCTTCACGCTGGAGCGCGGCGAAACGCTGGGCATTGTGGGCGAGTCGGGTTGCGGCAAGTCGATCACGGTGATGTCGCTCATGGGCCTCCTGCCGTCGACCGCCAAGGTCACGGGCAGCATCCGCTTCGACGGCACCGAGCTCGTGGGGCGCGACGAAAAGGCCATGTGCCAGATCCGCGGCAACCGCATCGGCATGATTTTCCAGGAGCCGATGACGGCGCTGAACCCGGTGCACACCATTGCGCGCCAGGTCGGCGAGCCGCTGCGGCTGCACCGCGGGCTCACGGGCGCCGAAGCGCGCAAGGAAGTGCTGGCGCTGCTCGATCGCGTGGGCATTCCCGATGCGGCTTCGCGGCTCGATGCCTATCCGCACCAGTTCTCGGGCGGGCAGCGCCAGCGCATAGGCATCGCGATGGCGCTGGCTTGCGGCCCCGACCTGCTGATTGCCGACGAGCCCACCACCGCGCTCGACGTCACCATCCAGAAGCAGATCCTCGAACTCATCCAGGGCTTGGTCGCGGAGCGCGGCATGGCGCTGATCCTGATCTCGCACGACCTTGGCGTGATCGCGCAGACCGTTTCGAAGATGCTGGTGATGTACGGCGGCAGCGTGGTCGAGAGCGGCCCGACCGATACGGTGTTTGCCGAACGCGCGCATCCCTACACGCAGGGCCTGTTCGCGGCGCGGCCGGCGCTCGGCGCGCCGCGCGGCGTTCGCCTGGCCACCATCCAGGGCAGCGTGCCCGAGCTGGTCGACCTGCCGCCGGGCTGCCCTTTTGCGGGCCGCTGCAAGTACACGGTCGATGCCTGCCATGCGACCCGGCCGCCGCCCACGATCCTGCGGCACGAGCACGCGGTGCGCTGCATCCGGCTCGAGGAAATTGCCGCGGAAGGCGCCCTCGCATCATGACCCCATCCACCAACACCCCGCCCTTGCTCGAGGTGACGGATCTTGTGCGCCACTACGCGCTGCCGCGCGAGAAGCTCTTCGGGCCGCCGCCGCTCGTGAAGGCGCTCAACGGCGTGAGCTTCAGCGTCGCGGCCGGCCGAAGCCTGGGCATCGTCGGCGAATCGGGCTCGGGCAAGTCGACCATCGCACGCCTGGTGATGGCGCTCGACACGCCCACCTCGGGCAGCGTGCGCATGCTGGGCCGCGACCTGCACCGGCTGCCCAGGGGCGAGCTGCGCGCAGCACGGCGCGACTTCCAGATGGTGTTCCAGGATCCCTACGGCTCGCTGGATCCGCGCCAGACCGTCGCGCGCATCGTGGCCGAGCCGCTCGAAGCGCTGGCCGAAACAAGCCGCGCGATTCAGCGCGAGCGGGCCTCCGAGGCCCTGGCCGCCGTGGGCCTGCGCACCACCGACATGGACAAGTATCCGCACGAATTCTCGGGCGGCCAGCGCCAGCGCATCGCGATTGCGCGCGCGCTCATCACGCGCCCGAAGCTCATCGTGGCCGACGAGCCGGTGAGCGCGCTCGATGTGTCGGTGCAGGCGCAGGTGCTCAACCTCATGCAAGACCTGCAGCAGCAGTTCGGCGTGAGCTACCTGCTAATCAGCCACGACCTCGCGGTGGTGAATCACCTGTGCGACGAGGTCTGCGTGGTGTGGAAGGGCAAGATCGTCGAACAGGGCCCGCCCGGCGAGCTCTTTCGCAATGCGCAGCATCCCTACACGCGCACGCTGCTCGACGCGGTGCCGCGCACGCCCGCCGGCGGCACGCTCTTGGCGGCCTGAGTCCTCGTCGGGCGGCGGCCTGACATCGAAGCTTCGCGGACCGGTTCTAGGATGAGTGGGTCATAAGCATCTGGTTGCGCGGCCACCCTCCCTCGCGCAAGATGCCTGCCCCCTGTTCCGAGGACACCGCTTCATGTTCAAACGACGCACCCTGCTCGCCACCGGCGCCGCAGCCCTGGCTCCTTTCGCGCTGTCGACGACCGCATTCGCGCAGAGAAAGAAGGACGCGCTGGTGCTGGCGCTCACGCTGGAGCCCACTGGGCTCGATCCCACGGCCAAGGCCGGTGCCGAGATTGCGGAGGTGGTGCTCTACAACGTCTTCGAAACGCTCACCAGGATCAATTCCGACGGCAGTGTTTCGCCCCTGCTGGCCGAGCGCTGGGAAATCTCGCCCGACCTCAAGACCTATACCTTCCAGCTCCGGCGCGGCGTGAAGTTCCAGAATGGCGAGCCCTTCGATGCGAACACCGTCAAGTTCTCGTTCGACCGCGCCGCCGCGGCCACCAGCACCAACAAGGACAAACGCACCTTTACCAACATCGCCACGCAGGTGGTGGACGAGCACACGGTGGTGCTGATCAGCAAGGAGATCGAGCCCGAGCTGCTCTTCCTGCTGGGCCAGGCCTCGGCCATCATGGTCGAGCCCAGGACGGCGGACACGAACGCCGTCAAGCCCGTGGGCACCGGCCCCTACCGGCTCGACAGCTGGGCCAAGGGTTCGGCCATCGTGCTCGCCAGGTGGGAGGGGTACCGCAGCGCCGACGCGGTGCAGATCCGCAAGGCGAGCTTCCGCTTCATCTCCGAGCCGGCCGCACAGACGACGGCGCTGCTCTCGGGCGACGTCGACCTGTTTCCGCACGCCTCGGTCTCGCGCAGCCTGCCGCAGTTCCAGAACGACAAGCGCTTCCAGGTGCTGTTCAACGCCTCGCGCGGCAAGACCATCCTGGCCATCAACAACAGGCGCAAGCCGCTCGACGACGTGCGCGTGCGCCGCGCCATCGCCGCGGCCATCGACCGCAAGGCGGTGATCGAAGCCGCGGCGGACGGCCGCGGCGTGGCCATCGGCAGCCACTACGTGCCGGGCGCGCCGGGCTACGTCGACACCACGGGCATCAACCCCTACAACGTCGAGAAGGCGAAGCAGCTGCTGGCCGAGGCAGGCGTGAAGACACCGCTCGAACTCGAGCTGGTGCTGCCGCCCCCGCCCTATGCGCGGCAGGGCGGCGAGCTCATTGCCGCGCAGCTGGCCAAGGTGGGAATCGTCGCCCGGATCCAGAACGTCGAATGGGCCCAGTGGATCAGCGGCACCTACGGCAACAGGAACTACGACCTCTCGCTGATCCTGCACGTGGAACCCTTCGACCTCGTGAACTACACCAAGCCCGAGTACTACTGGGGCTACCAGTCGGCCAGGTTCAACGAGGTGTTCGACAAGGCGCGCAACAGCGCGCGCACCGCCGACCGGCTGCGCTACCTGGGCGACGCGCAGCGGCTGCTGGCCGAGGACGCGGCCAATGTCTTCCTGTACCAGCCGCAGTTCATCACGGTGGCGGCGCGCGGCCTGCGCGGGCTCTGGAAGGACACGCCGATCTTCGTCAACGACATTGCCGCCCTCTCCTGGAGCTGAGCCCGGCATCCGGGAACGTCCCGAGGAAAAAGCGCTTGCGCGGCCGGGCGCCGAAGCCTGCGCTGCGAGAGAATGGCCCGCTGCCGCGCGTGGCATCTTTCGTGCTGCGTGTTCTTCCTTCGTGCCGCCGCGCCTCCATTCGGGGCGCGCCGCGCATGGGAAGCAGCCATTCGCACCATCGTTTTTCCGGAGATCACAACGTATGTTGAACCGTCGCACCCTCCTTGCCACCGCCGGCGCCACCGTGGCGCTGGCCTCTCCCATCGCCGGCATGGCCCAGGGGCGCAAGGACGCCATCGTGATCGGCATGGCGCTCGAGCCGCCGGGCCTGGATCCGACCGCGGGCGCTGCGGCCGCCATCGCGGAGGTGGTGCACTACAACATCCTCGAGACGCTCACCAAGATCAATGCCGACGGCAGCGTCACGCCGCTTCTGGCCGAGAGCTGGGAAGTCTCGCCCGACCTGAAGACCTACACCTTCAAGCTGCGGCGCGGCGTCAAGTACCAGAACGGCGAGCCCTTCAACGCCAACACCGTGAAGTTCGCCTTCGACCGCGCCGGCAGCGAGAAGAGCACCAACAAGGACAAGCGCACCTTCGCGAACCTGAGCACGCAGGTGGTCGACGACTACACGGTGGTGGTCATCAACAAGGAAATCGATCCCGACCTGCCCTTCGTGCTGGGCCAGGCCACGGCCGTGATCGTCGAGCCCAAGAGCGCCGACAGCAACGCCACCAAGCCGGTCGGCACCGGCCCCTACAAGCTCGACAGCTGGGCCAAGGGCTCGTCGCTCACGCTGAGCAAGTGGGAGGGCTTCCGCAGCCCGGCCACGGCCAGGATCAACAAGGTGACCTTCCGCTTCATTTCCGACACGGCCGCGCAGGCCGCCGCGCTGATGGCGGGCGACGTCGACGTGTTCACGCGCATCGGCACGCGCGTGGTGCCGCAGTTCAAGATGAACCCGCAGTTCCAGGTGATCCTGGCCGGCTCGCGCGCCAAGACCATTCTCTCGATCAACAATAAAAAGAAGCCGCTCGACGACGTGCGCGTGCGCCGCGCGATTCTTGCAGCCATCGACCGCAAGGCCGTGATCGAAGGCGCGGCCGACGGCTTCGGCGTGCCGATCGGCAGCCACTACGTGCCGGGCGCCGCGGGCTATGTCGACACCACGGGCGTCAACCCCTTCGACATCGAGAAAGCCAAGAAGCTGATGGCCGAGGCCGGCGTGAAGACGCCGCTCGAACTCACCATGACGCTGCCGCCGCCGCCCTACGCGCGCCAGGGCGGCGAGGTGATCGTGGCGCAGTTGGCCAAGATCGGCATCACGGTCAAGGTGCAGAACGTGGAGTGGGCGCAGTGGCTCAGCGGCACCTACGGCAACAAGGACTACGATCTGTCGATCGTTTCGCACGTCGAGCCTTTCGACCTCGGCAACTACGCCAAGCCCGACTACTACTGGGGCTACCAGTCGAAGGCCTTCAACACGCTGTTCGACAAGATCAAGGCCACGGCCAACCCCGCCGAGCGCAACAAGCTGCTCGGCGAGGCGCAGAAGATGCTGGCCGCCGATGCGGCCAACGGCTTCCTCTACCAGCCGCAGTTCCCCACCATCGCGAAGAAGAACGTGAAGGGCCTCTGGAAGGAAAACCCGATCTTCGTGAACGACCTCTCGGCGCTGTCATGGGGATGAGTGCCGACGTGTCATCCTCCTCATTGAACGAGCTTTCCGCCCAGGAACTCTCCGCCGCCTACCGCGACCGGCGCCTGTCGCCAGTCGAGGTCACGCAGGCCGTCATCGCGCACATCGAGCGCTGGGAGCCGAAGCTGCAGGCCACCTGGCTCTTCAGGCCCGAAGCCGCGCTCGAACAGGCACGCGCTTCGGAAGCACGCTGGCAGCGCGGCGACGCGCTCGGTCCGCTCGACGGCGTGCCGGCCACCATCAAGGAAAACATCGCCACCCGCGGCGATCCGATGCCGGCCGGCACGGCCGCCGTCGACCTGAAGCCCGCGGCCGCCGATGCACCGCCCGCCGCGCGCCTGAAGGAAGCCGGGGCGGTGATCGTGAGCAAAACCACCATGCCGGACTACGGCATGCTGTCTTCGGGACTCTCGAGCTTTCACACGCTGGCGCGCAACCCCTGGGACCTGAGCAGGACCCCCGGGGGCTCGAGCGCCGGTGCCGGTGCGGCGGCCGCCGCGGGCTACGGCCCGCTGCACATCGGCACCGACATCGGCGGGTCGCTGCGGCTGCCCGCGAGCTGGTGCGGCATCTTCACGCTCAAGCCGAGCCTGGGCCGCATTCCGATCGATCCGCCGTACATGGGCCGCGCGGCCGGCCCCATGACGCGCAGCGTCGGCGATGCGGCGCTGATGATGCAGGTGCTCGCCAAGCCCGATGCCCACGACAGCATGAGCCTGCCGCCACAGGACATAGCCTGGGAGAGCTTCGACGTATCGCCCGATCATTTGCGGGGGCTGCGCATCGGCCTGCTGCTCGACGCGGGCTGCGGCCTTGCGGTCGAGCCCGAGATCCAGGCGGCGGTCGAGCATGCGGCGCGCCTGTTCGAAAAGGCCGGTGCAATTGTCGAACCCATGCAGCCATTCATGTCGCAGGCCATGCTCGACGGCATGGACCATCTGTGGCGCATGCGCTCGCTGGTGGACATGAAGGCCCTGCGCCCCGACCAGCGCGCCAAGGTGCTGCCCTACATCCGCGAATGGGCCGAGAGCGCGGCCGAGTTCAGCGGCGAGCACGTGTTCCGCGGCTTCAGCCAGTTCCATGCCACGCGCGTGGCCACGGTGCAGGCCTGCGCGCGCTTCGACTATGTGATCTCGCCGGTGTCGCCGAACATGCCCGCGGCGGCCGAGGCGCCCTCGCCCACCAACGATCCATTGCGGCCGCTGGAGCACATCGGCTTCACGGTGCCGTTCAACATGTCGGAGCAGCCGGCGTCTTCGGTGAACTGCGGGTACTCGGCGAGCGGATTGCCGATCGGGCTGCAGATCGCCGGGCACCGGTTCGACGACCTCGGCGTGCTGCGCGTGTCGCGTGCGTTCGAGCAGATCCGGGAGCCGCAGCGGCCTTGGCCTGTGGCGCCTTGAAAACTTGTTTTTTTGGGCGCTGCTGTTCGGGGCGCGCTCCCCCCGATGGGGTACCTTGCTCCGCGAATGTCCCCCGCCCTTCGGGCTCCTCCTTGATTTCGCTGCGCAAGGCACCCCATCGACGGGAGCGTTATGCGCAGTGGTCGTTGATCAGCCGTTCACCAGCAGCGTGCCCAGGTGCACAGGGCACCGGGTGCTCCCCGCAGCGAAATCAAGGAGGAGGCCGCAGGCCGGGGGACATTCGCGGAGGGGAGTACCCGGTGTCCTGTGCACGCGCCCTGAACAAAACAGCGCTTGAACAAACCAGCACTTGAACAAACTCAAGTAGCAGCGTAACGCCCAGGCTTGTGGTTGATCCACAGAAAAAGCCCCATCACCACCGCAGCCAGCACCGACCACCCCACGCGCTGCGGCGGGATCACCAACAACGCGAGCAGCACCACCGTGCAGTCGATGCCGATCTGCACCTTGCCAGCGGGCCAGCCGCGCTTTTCCTGCAGGTACAGCGTCAGCACGGTCGCGCCGCCCAGGCTCGCGCGATGGCGCGCAAGAAACAGGCAGCCCGTACCCAGCAGCAGGCCGCCGAGCACCGCCGCGAAGGCCGGGTGCAGCGAATCGATCGAGATGTAGCGCGGCGCCCAATCGGTCATCACCGAGAGCAGCGCAATGGCAGAGAAGGTCTTGACCGTGAAGGCCCGGCCCATGTGGCGCCAGGCGAACCAGTAGAACGGCAGGTTCACCAGGAAGAACAGCTTTCCGAAGCTCATGCCCGTGGCGTAGTGCAAGAGAAATGCGATACCGGCCGTGCCGCCCGTGAGCAGCCCCGCCTGGCCGAACAGCATCATGGCGATGGCGACGAACAGCGTGCCCGAAAAGATGGCCTGCGCGTCGTCGAAGCGGGAGTGGCGCAGCAGTTCGGGCCGCGTGGTGGGTTGTTGTGGCGCATCCATGGCAGGCTTGACGCAAATCCCGCGCCACCTGGCGGCATCAGACCAGGTGGGTTGCCAGCATCTCCCGGGCCCGCGTCACGAACTCCGTCTCCCCCCGGCGCCCGGGCAGGAACTGGAACGCCACCCGCGGGAGCGCCGGCAGCCCGTGCGGCGGTGCCACGCGGCCCACGCCGTCGCATATCGCGGATTCGTTCAGGCAAGCCACGCCGAGCCCCGCGGCCAATGCCGACTGCAATCCCGCCACGCCCGATGCCACGTGCGCCAGCACGTAGGGCACCCGCCGACGCCGCAGCAGCGCGACCGTGTACTGATGCAGCGAGCAGGTGTCCGGCAGCGCCAGCAGCCGCACCGGTTCGCCGCGCGCGAGCCGCATGCCGGTGGCGCCAAGCCACACCAGCGATTCGCGCCGTATCACCGGGGCTTTGGCGCCCTGCTCCGGCGATGGCGTTGTGCCCGCGATGCTCATCGCCAGCCCCACGTCGAAATCGCCTTGCGCATAGGCGGCCCGCAGCGCATCGCTCTTGAGGATGCTCACATGCAGCCGCACCTGCGGATAGCTCTCGCCCAGGCGCCCGAGCAGCCGCGTGAGATCGCCGGGCCGGAAGTAATCGGTGACGGCGAGCCGCAGTTCGCCCTGCAGCGTCTCGCCATGCAGATCGCGGAACGCCTCGTCGCTGAGCGCGAGGATGCGGCGCGCATAGGCCAGGAGCCGCGTGCCGGCCTCAGTCGGCGCCACGCCGGCCTTGCTGCGTGTGAGCAGCGACTGCCCTGCCCGCTGCTCCAGCTTGCGTATCTGCTCGCTGACCGACGACTGCGACAGGAACACGCGCGGCGCGGCGGCCGTGAGGCTGCCTGCATCGATCACGGCCGCCAGGGTGCGAAGCTGTTCGAGGTCGAAGGTCTGCATGGCCCATCCATCCGGTTATCCGATGGATTCCATCATATCTTCCCGCTTTTCCGATGGCTATCGAAATCCCACAATGGCCCCATCGTTCATTCATTTCCTCACCAGGAGCCCGCCATGCCCCACATCGTCGTCCACCTCTCCGGCCAACCCGATGCCGCCCTCACCCGCAAGACTGTCGATACCGTCGCGGAGCTGACCCAGAGCGTGCTCGGCAAGCAGCTGCCGGTGATCGCCATCACGGTGCAGTACATCGCCGCCGACGCCTGGTTCATCGGCGGGCAGTCGCTGGCCTCGCTCGGCAAGTCGGCCTTCCACCTCGACATCAGCGTCACCGACGAGACCAACACCAAGGCCGAGAAGGCGCGCTACCTGCGCGAGGTGCATGCGGCCATGGCCAGGATCCGGCCCGACCTGCATGAGGTGTCCTACATCCATGTGATCGATGCGCGCGCCGCGGCCTACGGCTATGGCGGAAAGACCCAGGAGCACCGCCACCAGCAGGCCGGGGTTTGAAGCGGCGCCGGGGCATGGCACCATGCCACCATGTCCTCCGGAAAATCGCATGCGCCTGCCGACCGGCTCGGCAACGCCCTCACCCTCGATGACGCCACCAGCCTGCCGCTGGTCGACGACTTCGTCATGGGTTTCGTCTCGACCGAGGCGCGCGCCGTCAACCTGCTCGCGCTGGCCGAGAGCGACGCGAGCCCGATGGTGCAGGCGTACTGCGCCGCGCTGCATCTGTTCGCCGAGTCGCGCGAGGCGGCCGCCAACGCGCGGCCGTTCCTGGAAAAAGCCCGCGCCGGCGCCGCGCGTGCCACGCCGCGCGAGCAGCGCTTCATCGCGGCCGTCGAGGCCTGGGCCGCGGGGGACATCGCCCGCGCCATTGCGCTGCATGCCGAGCAGGCGCGCGAACATCCACGCGACCTGGTCTCGGTCAAGCTCGGCCAGTACCACTGCTTCAACACCGGCGACTGCCCGGGCATGCTGCGGCTCGCGCTCGCGGTGCTGCCCGCCGCGGCCGACGTGGCCTATGTGCATGGCATGGCGGCCTTCGGCTACGAGCAGTGCCACCTGATGCGCGAGGCCGAGGCGAGCGCGCGCTGCGCGATTGCCATGTGCCGCAAGGAGCCGTGGGCGCACCATGCGCTGGCGCACGTGATGCTCACCGAAGGCCGGCTCGCCGAAGGCCTTGCGTTCATGGAAAGCGTGAGCGACACCTGGACCGGGCTCAATTCCTTCATGGTCACGCACAACTGGTGGCACGTGGCGCTGTTCCTGATCGACCTGGGCCGCGACGCCGAAGCGCTCGCGGTGTATGACCGGCACGCCTGGGGCGTGGTCAAGGACTACTCGCAGGACCAGATTGGCGCGGTGTCGCTGCTCGCGCGGCTCGAGCTCGCGGGCATCGACGTCGGTGCGCGCTGGAGCGACGTGGCGGACCACCTGCGGCAGCGCCAGGCCGACCACGTGCTGCCTTTTCTCGACCTGCAATACCTTTACGGTCTCGCGCGCGCCGGCCGGCCCGAAGCCGAGGTGCTGCTGCGCAACATCGAGGCTTTCGCGCCCAACGCGCCACCCGCCACGCGCGCAGCCTGGCAACGCGTCTGCGTGCCCGCCGCGCACGGCCTCGTCGCGCATGCGCGCGGCGATTTCGCGGCCGCCGTCGAAGGCCTGGGCGCGGCCTTGCCACGCATGATCGAGATCGGCGGCAGCCATGCGCAGCGCGATCTGTTCGAGCAGTTGTACGTCGATGCGCTGGTGCGCGCCGGCACCGATTCCACGCTCGCCGCGGCGCAGGGCGTGCTGCAACAGCAGCTCAACAGCCAGCCCGAATCGCTGCGCCTGCGCCGGCAGGCGGCAGCCGTCTATGCGCGGCTCGGGCTCGGACAGCTCGCCGGGGGCGTGCCGACGCGGATGCCCTGAGCGAAGCGACCGCGGCCATGGCCCGGCTCGTCAGCTCTTCTGGAGATGCCGCCGCTGGTCGTAGATCGGCTGCGGCGGCAGGTCGGCCAGATGCCGCGTGTCGGCCCAGTCGACAATTTCGATGGCATCGGGCGTGGCCGGGTCGGCAATGCGGATGCGGTTGAAGCCCGCGTTGGGAATGTCGCTCTGGCGCGGCCCGCTGAGGCTGAGCCCGCGCGCGGTGCGCCACACCATGTCGAGCACGCCGCCGTGCGTGACGACCACCAGGCGCTGCCCCCGGTGCGCAGCCGCCAGGGCGCCGATGGCCGCGACGATGCGCGTGTGGAATTCGCGCGGCGTCTCGCCTTCGGGCATGGCGTGGTCTTCGCGGAACTCCAGCCATTGCTCCCAGGCGCGCGGATGCAGCGTCTGGATCTCGTCGGCGCGCATGCCTTCGACAATGCCGAAATACTGCTCGCGCAAGCCCGCCGATGTGACCACCGGCAGCGACAGCTGAAGCGAAGCCGGCGCGGCGGTCTGCTGCGCGCGCATGAGGTCGCTGCTGATGATGTGCTGCGCGGTTTCGCTCGCCAGCCGCAGGCCGAGGCGGCGCGCCTGCTCGTGGCCGATGTCGTTGAGCGGCACATCGGCATGCCCCTGGAATCGCAGTTCGCGGTTCCAGGCGGTTTCGCCGTGGCGGATCAGGATGAGTTCGGTCGCGGAGTCGGGTGGAGGCGTGGGCATGGAACGCCCATTCTCCACTGCGTGCGTGGCGCTCAGGACCTCGATGGCAGCATCTGTTGCACGGCCGCCACCTGCAGCTCGAACAGCGTCGCGCTCGCCCGCGCCGACGATGGCGCAAAA
Organism: Variovorax paradoxus; assembly: GCF_030815975.1. Lineage (NCBI taxonomy): Bacteria > Pseudomonadati > Pseudomonadota > Betaproteobacteria > Burkholderiales > Comamonadaceae > Variovorax > Variovorax paradoxus. Next base: position 2,916,348 of record NZ_JAUSXL010000002.1, on the reverse strand, counting down.
TCCCGCCATGCCCCACCTTGTCCTGCTGCCCGGCCTTGCCTGCGACGAGCGCATCTGGGAGGCCCAGCTTCCCGCGCTGGCGCCTCTGCTCGAAACGCGCGTGACCGATGCCCACATGCGGCACGACACCATCGAAGCCATGGCCGCGGCCGTGCTGCGCGAGAACCCCGGCCCGCTCGTGCTGTGCGGCGCGTCGATGGGCGGCATGGTCGCGATGGAAGCCGCGCGGCAGGCGCCCGAACGCATCGCGGGGCTCGCGCTCTTGGGCACCAACGCCCGGCCCGAGGCGCCCGAGATGTACGAACTGCGCGAAAGCGCGATCGAATTGTTCGAGCGGGGCGAACTGCGCGACGTGATCGAGCCGAACGTCGTGTTCGCCTTTCATCCGACGCAGGCCGCCGATGAGGCGCTGGTGCAGCGCTATGTCGAGATCGTGCTGGATGCCGGCACGCAGCAGCTCGTCAGCCAGAACCGTGCGGTGATGCGGCGCCCCGATGCGCGCACCCACCTGCCCTCGCTGCGCGCGCCGGTGCTGCTGGTGTGCGGCGATACCGACCGGCTGACACCGCCCGACTGCACGCGCGAGATCGCGGCGCTGGTGCCGCATGCCGAAGTGGTGTGGGTGGCGCAATGCGGCCACATGCTCACGATGGAGAAGCCCGCTTCCGTGAACGCGGCGCTGCTCGCCTGGCTCGCTCAGTGGAGCTGACCGCCGGTTTCGGCCACGTCTTTTTCAACAGCCAGCGCGGTTGCAACCGAGATGCGCAGCGCCTCGACCAAGGTCGCCAGCGGCATGCTCGGCGCGCCGGGAAATCGCGCCGCCTGTTCGGGCAGGTAGGGAATATGGATGAAGCCGCCGCGCAGCCCCGGCACCGGATGCGTGGCCATGTGGTGCATCAGGCCGTAGAAGATGTGGTTGCAGACAAAAGTGCCTGCCGTGTTCGAGACCGCCGCCGGAATGCCGGCCGCACGCAGGTCGCGCACCATGGCCTTGATCGGCAGCGTCGAGAAATACGCAGCGGGCGCGCCGGGCACCACGGGCACGTCGATCGGTTGCCGGCCCGCGTTGTCGGCCATGCGGCCGTCGTCGATGTTGATGGCCACGCGCTCGGGCGTGATCTCGGCGCGGCCGCCGGCCTGTCCGATGCACAGCACCAACTGGGGCCGCAGTTCGTCCATCGCACTCGCCAGCGCCTCGATGGCCTGGCCGAACACGCAGGGCATCCGGCGCGCGTGCACGGTGGCGCGGCCGCACGTCCAGCCGTCGAGCGCGCGCACGGCCTCCCATGAGGGATTGAGGGCTTCGCGGTCGAAAGGATCGAATCCGGTCAGCAGGACATTCGTTCGCTGCGCCACGGCTTGAACAAAGTCGCTCAGGCCATCGCGCGAACCGCGATGCCCTCTTGCTGCAGGCGGTCGCGGATGCGGCGCGCAAAAGCCAGTGCGTGGGCACCGTCGCCATGCAGGCACACGGTCTGGGCATTGAGCGGCACGATGCTGCCGTCGATGGCCGTCACCCTGCGGTCGCGCACCAGCGAGAGCGTCTGGGCCAGCGACTGCTCTTCGTCCTCGATCAGCGCGCCGGGCTGGCTGCGCGGCACCAGGCTGCCGTCGGGCATGTAGCCGCGGTCGGCAAAAACCTCCTCGACGGGCGTGAGGCCGGCGCGGCGCGCGGCGTCGATCATGCCGCTGCCCGCGAGGCCGAAGAACCGGAGCGAGGGGTCGAAGCGCCGCACCGCTTCGCAGAGCGCGTCGGCGAGTTCGGGCTCCTTCACGGCCTGGTTGTAGAGCTGGCCGTGCGCCTTCACGTGCGAGAGCTGGCCGCCTTCGGCCTTGGCAATCGCGGCCAGCGCGCCGACCTGGTAGAGCACATTGGCCACGATCTCGTCGGGCGGCAGGTGCATGGTGCTGCGGCCGAAGTTCTCGCGGTCGGGAAAGCTCGGATGGGCGCCGATGGCCACGCCGTGCTCGATGGCCCAGCGCACGCATTGCCGCATGGTCTTGGCGTCGCCCGCATGCCAGCCGCACGCGATATTGGCCGAACTCACGAGGCCGAGCAGCGCTTCGTCGCTGCCGGCGCCTTCGCCGAGGTCGGCATTCAGGTCGATTTGCATTGGGTGGGTTCCTTCTTCAAGACAGCCGGCACATCGGAGCCCAGCCTGCGCGCATGGCTGCTCGCACAGTCTATGCCGGTCTCGTCCAACCCGCTGCCGCAAGCCCTTGCGCCACCTGCGCAAGATAGCGCTGCTGTTCGGCCCACGCCTCGAGCGCCGCGGCCATGTCGACCTGCACCAGCCGCAACCGGCCGTCCAGCGGCGCCTGTGCGAGCTTCCACAGGTCGGCGCGAATCACCACGCCGATGCGCGGATAGCCGCCGGTGGTCTGCGCGTCGCCCATCAGGATGATCGGCTGGCCCGAGGGCGGCACCTGAATCGTGCCGGGGATGACGCCCGACGAGAGCATGTCGGCTGTGCGCCGGCGCTTGAGCTCGGCGCCCGCGAGCCGGCTTCCCATGCGGTTGCTCTGCGCGGTGATGCGCCAGCGCTCGCTCCAGAGCAGCGACTGCGAAGCCACGGTGAACTGGTCGAACTCGGGGCCGGGCAACACGCGCAGCGCGATGGCCGAATCGCCTTCCTCGGGGCCCCAGTCTGGACCGCGCAGGCCGAACGGGCGCCGCGCGAGCTGGGTGGCACCGAGCGCCGCGGCGCCGAGCGGGAGCCGGTCGCCCTTGCGCAGCGCGCGCCCCTCGTGGCCGCCGAAGCCGGCCTTCAGGTCGGTGCTGCGCGAGCCGAGCACCGGCGGCACGTCGATGCCGCCCGCCACCGCGAGCCAGCTGCGCAACCCGGCTTTTTTCACGCCAGCTGCGTTGGCGCCCGCGAGCTTGAGCGTCTGGCCCGCCGCCACCGGGATGCTCCAGCAAGGCCAGATGGGCGTGCCGTCGAGCCGGGCGCCGAAGCCGTCGCCCGCCAGCGCGATGCGCGTGTCGGTCTCGAAGCGGATCTCGCAACCGCCCATGGTGAGCTCGAGGCCGGCCGCGCCGTCGGCATTGCCGACCAGCCGGTTCGCCAGCGTAAGCGCCAGCACGTCGAGCGCGCCGCCGGGACAGATGCCGAACTGGCGATGCCCGTGCCGCCCCAGGTCCTGCACCGAGGCCAGCATGCCGGGCTTCTGCACGAGCATCATGTCTGCACGCTTTCGACGACGAAGCGCACGCGGTCGCCCGGGCGCAGCAGGGTGGGCGGCTCGGCCGCCGGATCGAAGAGTTCGAGCGAGGTGCGGCCGATCAGCTGCCAGCCGCCCGGCGACACCAGCGGATAGATGCCGGTCTGCTCGCCGCCGATGCCGACCGATCGCGCGGGCACCGCCGCGCGCGGCTCGGCGCGGCGCGGCGTGGCGAGCTCGGGCGGCAGTCCGCCCATGAAGGCGAAGCCGGGCAGGAAGCCCAGCAGGTAGACCACGTACTCGGCCGCGCTGTGGCGCCGCACCACTTCGGCCGGCGTGAGCCCGGTGTGCGCCGCGACATCGGCAAGATCGGGGCCGTGCTCGCCGCCATACGCCACCGGAATCTCCACCCTGCGGCCTTCGACCGTGGCGGCCCGCAGCCGCGGCCAGGCTTCGTTCACGCGCGCCATCAGCACATCGATGCCGATGGCGATCGGATCGAAGGTCAGCGTGAGGTTGTTCATGCCCGGCAGCACCTCGCCCACGCCGGCCCACCGCTGCACCTCGGCGCCCAGCGCCCAGATCTGCTGCTGATGCGCCAGCGTGGCGGGCGGCGGCAGCTCGCAAAGCAACGCCGCATCGCCCAGCGGATGCAGGCGCGGCAAGGGAAATCGGCTACTCACGACCCAGGCTGCGCACCTTGGCTGCCAATTGCTTCTCCACATCGGGCGAAACGAACTTGTGGACCTCGCCGCCGAGCATGGCGATCTCGCGCACGAAGGTGCTCGAGATGAACTGGTACTTGTCGCTGGGCGTGAGGAACACGGTTTCGACATCGGGCATCAGCGAGCGGTTCATGCCCGCGAGCTGGAACTCGTAATCGAAGTCGGTCACGGCGCGCAGGCCGCGCACCATCGCCTTGCCGCCGCGCGCCACCACGAAGTCGCGCAGCAGGCCCGAGAAGCTCTCGACCGTGACCTGGTCGCTGTAGGGCTTCACGGCCTCGCGCGCCATCTCGATGCGCTCCTGCAGGCTGAACAGCGCCTTCTTGTGGTGGCCCGCCGCCACCGCGACGATGACCTTGGAGAAAAGCTGGGTTGCACGCCGCACCACGTCCTCGTGGCCGAGGGTGATGGGATCGAAAGTGCCGGGATAAACCGCGATCACGTTGCTGGCCATGGTGCTTCTTCCTCATGCAGCCGGTGCGGCTTGTCCGGCGGATTATGCAGTCCCGTTTGCGGCCTGCCGCAGCAAGTGAGCGTGCACCGCCCCTGCCTTGAGGTAACGAAAACCTACAAGGCTGAGCGCGGCAAGCTCTTCGTCGTTCCAGCGGCGCGGCGCCTCCAGGTAAACGGAGCCCCCGGCTTTCAGGGCGCGCGCGGCGGCGCGCAGCGCGGGTTCGTAGAGCGCGATGCTCTCGAAAGGCGGATCGAGAAACACGACATCCAGGCTGCCGGCGGGGGCGCGCTCGAGCGCGGTGAGCCCGTTGCCGCGCTCGATGCGAACGGCTTCGGCGGAAAGCTTCGTCTTCGCGGCCTGCAGCTGGGCCACCAGCGCGGCGTCCTGCTCGCAGAGCAGCACGCTCGCCGCGCCGCGCGATGCGGCCTCGAGGCCGAGCGCGCCGGTGCCCGCGAATGCATCGACACAATGCCAGCCCGGCAGCTCGCCGCCACCGACTCCCGCGATGCTCGCGAGCCAGTTGAACAGCGTTTCCCGCACACGGTCGGGCGTGGGGCGAAGGCCCGGCTTGTCGGCCACGGAAAGGCGGCTGCGCTTCCACAGGCCGCCGATGATGCGCACCTCGTGCGGCAGCGATTTCGATCTTGGTGACGGCGACGGCGACGGCGTCGAGGAGGAGCGCCTGGCGGCTGCGGCTTTCTTCTGGGGCATGCGGCAAGCTTAACGCCGCCGGCCGGGACCTCAGGCGCCGAGGAAAGCCCGCCGTGCCAGCAGCGCGGCAAGCACCAGCATCGTGCCGCCGATCAGCGCGTCGAGCATCTGCCAGGCACGCGGGCGCGCGAACACCGGCGCCAGCCAGCGCGCGCCGAAGCCCAGCGCCGAGAACCACAGCGCGCTCGCGAGCGCCGAGCCCGCGACGAACCAGGCCTTGAGCGAGCCGCCGTACTGGGCGCCGGTGCCGCCCACGAGCAGCACGGTGTCGAGATAGACATGCGGATTCAGCAAGGTGAAGCCCGCCGCCTGCGCCAGCACCGCGGTGCGCGAAAGCGACGCGCCCTGGGCCTTTGCGTGCAGCGCGCCGGGCTGCCGCGAACGCCACAGTGCCCGCAGCCCGTAGGCGCCGAGGAACAGCGCCCCAAGCCCTGCCAGCGCGGTGGCGAAGGCCGGCCGCCCTTCCAGCGCCTGTGCCATTCCGGCCACGCCCGCACAGATCAGGACCGCGTCGCTCGCCGCGCAGAACAGCACCACGGCGCTCACATGCTCGCGCCGCAGGCCCTGCCGCAGCACATAGGCGTTCTGTGCGCCGATGGCAACGATGAGCACCAGGCTCATCAAGAGCCCGTTGGCGAATGCGGCAGTGATTTGTTCGATGACCATGGCGCCAGCTTGCCGCCCCGTCCTAATTAACTCAAACTAAACTTCCTAAGCCACATTCAGTTTTTCTAATTCACACGAAACCATGCTCGACTACGCCGCCCTGAATGCACTGGCCGCCGTGGTGCGCGAAGGCACCTTCGAGCGCGCGGCCCGCGCACTCAACGTCACGCCATCGGCCGTCTCGCAGCGCGTGAAGCTGCTCGAGGAGCGCACGGGTGGCGCGCTGCTGGTGCGCGGCCAGCCTTGCGTGGCGACTGAAGCCGGGCAGCAGCTCTGCCGGCACATCGAGCGCGTGGGCATGCTGGAACACGAGTTGCGCGACGCGCTTCCCGCGCTCGGCATGGGCGGCAGGAGCGGTGAAATGGCCGAGCGCGTCACGGTGCGGGTGGCGGTGAACGCCGACAGCCTGGCCACCTGGTTCATGGCGGCCGCCGCGGCGTTCTCGAAGCAGGAAGAATCCGCCCTGCTCGACCTGACCGTGGACGACCAGGACCACACCGCCGAGCGCCTGCGCAGCGGCGCGGTGCTGGCGGCCGTCACCGCGCTGGCGCAGCCGGTGGCCGGCTGCAACAGCGAGGCGCTAGGCAGCATGCACTACGTGGCCGCCGCAAGTCCGGAATTCGTCGAGCGGTATTTCGCCAGGGGCGTGGGCGCGCGCACCTTGGCCCATGCGCCAAGCCTGGTGTTCGACCGCAAGGACCGGCTGCAGGCGCGCTGGGTGCGGCGCATCTGCCATCGCAGCATCGAGACGCCGCGGCACTGGCTGCCCTCGGCCCAGGGTTTCGTCGAAGCGGCGCGCGCCGGCATGGGCTGGGGCATGCTTCCGGCCAGCATGGCGGCCGACGCGATGCGCACGGGCGCCTTGGTGGAACTGGTGCCCGGCTCGGTGCTGCAGGTGCCGCTCTACTGGCAGCAGGCGCGCGCCGCGCCGCAACTGCTCGAACGCCTCAAGGCGGCGGTGCGCACGGCCGCCGCAAGCGGCACGCACGCGCTGCGCTGAACACGCTGCCTGCTACTTGCCGCCCACTACCACCGTCACCATGCGATCGGGCTGCAGCTTGCGCGCGAAGGCGGCCCGGACGTCGGCCGCCGTGACCGCGTTCATGCGCGCGGTCCAGGTGTCGAGATAGTCGAGCGGCAGGTCGTGCCAGGCGATGTTGGCCACGTTGCCGATGAGCTTGCGGTTGCTGTCCAGCAGCAGCGGGAAGCCGCCGATCAGGTTGTCCTTGGCAGCCTTGAGTTCGCTGGCGGTCGGGCCTTCGGCCACGAATTTTGCGACGACGTCGCGCGAGACCTTCACGGCTTCTTCAGCCTGGTCGGGACGCGTCTGAAAGCCGACGCGGAACGCACCGGCGTCCAGCCCCGGCGCAAAGCCGCTGTAGACGCTGTAGGCCAGGCCGCGCTTCTCGCGCACTTCGTTGGTCAGCCGCGAGACGAAGCCGCCGCCGCCCAGCACGTAGTTGCCGAGCGTGAGCGCGAAATGGTCGGGGTCCTTGCGCGGATAGCCGGGCTGGCCGATCAGCACGTGGGCCTGGGCCGACGCGAACGGAATGCGCTCGTCCTTGGGCGCGCCGAGCGCGGCCACCGGTGCGATCGCCGGGAGCGGCGTGCACGCCTCGGGTCCGGGCAGCCGCGACAGCAGCGCCGTGGCCATGGCTTCGGCCTCGGCGCGGGTCACGGCACCCACGATGCTGAGCTTGGCGCGACACGGCACGATCAGCTGCTGGTAGCGCTGCCGCATGGCGGCGGTGTCGATGCGCGCGAGCGTGGCTTCGGTGACTTCCTGCCCGTAGGGATGGCTGCCGTAGACGCTGTGCGCGAAGGCGCGGCCCGCGATGGTCGCCGGCTTGGTGTTGGCTTCCTTCAGCGACGCATTGATGCGTTCGCGCTCGCGCTGCCAGACATCGTCCGGAAAGGCCGGCTCGCCGATCTCGCGCGAGGCCAGCGCCACCACCTTGGCCAGCAGCGCCGGATCGGACAGCGTGCGCAGCGAGTAGCTGGCGCGGTCGGTGCCGGCGCTGGCGTTGAATTCGGCGCCCAGGTCGGCCCAGGCCTCGCCGAGCGCGTTCTCGTCGAGCGCCGGCTCGCCGTTCCTGCCGGCGCGCACGCCCTTCTCGACCATGGTCGCGCTCGCGCTGGCCAGGCCGGCCTGGGCTGCCGGGTCGCGCCGGCTGCCGGCGTCGAAATCGATCTGCACATCGACGATGGGCAGCGCCTGGGTCGACACCAGGTAGATCTTGGCGCCGCTCGCGAGCGTCCAGTGCTCGATCGGCAGCGCGGCTTGCGCGGCGTTCAGGCCTGCGAAGGCAGTGGCGGCCGCGAACAGCGCGGAGCGCAGGATTTTTGTCATTGTTGTCATGGGTTCCGGGCCTTCAGCGCAGTTCACCTTCGGGGGCGGCAAAACCGCGGCCGCGGGGCCTGGCTTCGAGCGGCAGGGGGCGCAGGGTGGCCACGGTAAGCTGGTCGTCGCCGAAGTATTTGGCGGCCACCGCCTGCACCTGGGCCGGCGTGACGGCCTGCAGCTTCGCGATGATCCGTTCGCTGGTATCCAGCGGCAGCCCCTGCACCCAGTTGCTGCCGAGCTCGCGGGCCTGCGCCATCACGGAATCGCGCTTGTAGGTCTGGCTGGCCACCCATTGCGTCTTGACGCGCGCGAGTTCGGCGTCGCTCACGCCCTCCTTCGCAACGCGCGCCACCTGGGCGCGCAGCGCGGCCTCGACCGCTTCGGCGCTCTTGCCGTGTGCCGGCACGCCCACCAGCGTGAACAGCTGCGGCCCGCGGCCGGCCAGGCCCGAGTAGGCACCGGCCGAATCGGCCACGCGGTCGGGCCCCTGGGTCAGGGCGCGGTCGAGCCGCGCGCCCGTGTAGCCGTCGAGCACGGCCGACAGCACTTCGAGCGCCCACACGTCGCTGTCCGCGGCTTCGAGGTTCTCCAGCTGCGGAATGCGGAACGCGAGCGACACGTAGGCCTGCTCGGCCGGCGCCTTGAACTCGATGCGGCGGATGCCGCGCTGCGCGGGCTCGGTGCGCGGCTTGCGCGCGGGCACGGCGCGCGCGGGAATGCGGCCGTAGTACTTCTCGGCCAGCGCACGCACCTGGGCCACGTCGACATCGCCGGCCACCACCAGGGCGGCATTGGCCGGCACGTACCAGCGGCGGAAGAAGGCGCGCGCGTCGTCGGGCGTCATCGCGTCGAGATCGCTCATCCAGCCGACCACGGGGCGGTGGTAGGGCGAGGCCGTGAACACGGCCGCGTTCTGCTGTTCGCCGAGCAATGCGCGCGGCTGGTCGTCGGTGCGCAGGCGCCGTTCTTCCTTGACCACCTCGATCTCGCGCTTGAACTCGTCGTCGGACCACTGGTTGTTGGCGAAGCGGTCCGATTCGAGCTTCATGACCTGCTCCAGGCTGGCCACGGGAATCTGCTGGTAGTAGCCGGTGTAGTCGCGCGTGGTGAAGGCGTTTTCCTGGCCGCCCAGCGCCGCCACGCGGCGCGAGAACTCGCCGGGCTTGATGTCCTTGGTGCCCTTGAACATCATGTGCTCGAGCACGTGGGCCACGCCCGAAGTGCCGTCGACCTCGTCGACCGAGCCCACGCGAACCCAGACCATCTGCACCGCGGTGGGCGCACGCCTGTCGGGCTGCACCAGCAGCGTCATGCCGTTGGCCAGGGTGAATTGCTGGGGAGTGGACGCCGCAGCGGCAGCGTCGGCTGGAGCGGCGGTGGATGGAGCGGCGGAAACCGGTGTGGGCTGGGCCTGCGCAGGCATGGCCCACAGCGCGGAAAGCGCCACTGCCAGCACCGCACCGGACGCAGCACGGCGTGGCGAGGGGTGTTTCATAGAATGGGTCCGATTGTAAAAAGCTCCTGATGTTCAGTTTCTTCAAGAAAAAACCGCCTGCCGAATCACCGGCCGCGCCGGCGCCCCCCCCGGCCGCCGAGCCGGCACCGGCCCCCGAGCCTGCGCCGGCACGCTCGGTGTTCTCTCCGTCGAGCTGGTTCGGCTCGAAGCCTGCCGCGGAGGAAGCGGCGCCCCCGCCTGCAGCGCCAGCCACAGCGCCCGCGGTAGCGCCTCCGCCGCCGCCGCCGCCGGCAGTTGCGCCACCGGCCGCCCCCGCTGCGCCGAACGCCACACCGACACCGACACCGACACCAGCACCAGCACCAGCGCCTGCATCACCCCTCGCACCCGCCGACCTGGCCGAGCCCCTGCCCGCCCTCATCACCGATGCGGCCATGGCAGCCGAGCGCAAGGGCTGGTTCGACAAGCTCAAGACCGGCCTGCGCAAGACTGGCACCGGCATCCAGGCGGTGTTCGTCAATGCCCAGATCGACGACGCGCTGTACGAGGAGCTCGAATCGGCCCTGCTGATGGCCGATACCGGCGTCAAGGCCACCGAGTTCCTGCTCGACGACCTGCGCGGCCGCGTCAAGCGCCAGATGGCGACCGATGCGGCGCAAGTGAAGCGGCTGCTGGCCGACGCCATCACCGACCTGCTCCAGCCGCTGGAAAAGCCGCTGGTGATCGGTCAGTTCACACCGACGGTGATCATGGTGGCGGGCGTGAACGGCGCCGGCAAGACCACCTCCATCGGCAAGCTCACCAAGCACTTGGCCAACGAGGGTGCCTCGGTGCTGCTGGCGGCAGCCGACACCTTCCGCGCGGCTGCGCGCGAGCAGCTGCTGGTCTGGGCCGACCGCAACACGGTCGAGATCGTGAGCCAGGAAGGCGGGGATCCATCGGCAGTGAGTTTCGACGCGGTCACGGCCGGCAAGGCGCGCGGCAAGGACGTGGTGCTGGTCGACACCGCCGGCCGGCTGCCGACGCAGTTGCACCTGATGGACGAGCTCAAGAAGATCAAGCGCGTCGTCACCAAGGCCGACGCCACCGCGCCGCACGAGGTGCTGCTGGTGATCGACGGCAACACCGGGCAGAACGCCCTGGCGCAGGTCCGGGCCTTCGACGAGACGCTGGGCCTCACCGGCCTGGTGGTGACCAAGCTCGACGGCACGGCCAAGGGCGGCGTGCTCTGCGCCATTGCGCGCGAGCGGCCGATCCCGGTCTACTTCATCGGCGTGGGCGAGAAGCTGGAAGACCTCGAAACCTTCAACGCGCGCGAGTTCGCGCTGGCGCTGCTGGGCTGACGCGCCAGCAGCGCAACCCGCTGCCGCTCAAAGGCGCTCAAAGGCCGAAGAGCGAACGGGTATCGCAGAGAAAGCCGGTGCAGTTGGCGGGCCGGATGTAGAGCGTCCTGACCTGGCCGCTCGGCAGGCCGTATTCGCCCACCAGCGCGTTGCCCTTGGCACCTTCGGCATTCGCCTGCGCAATGTAGTCCGCGCTGTTGCCGGCGGGCTGCAGGTTCAGGTAGCTGAAGGTGGCCGATTGCGAAAGGTCTTTCTCGTAGAGCAGCCTCGTGCCGTCCGAGAAGCCGTAGCCGGTCTTGAACCGGAAGCCCCGCGCGCCCTGGGCCTCGAGCTGTGCCAGGAAGTCGGCATCGCTGCCGGGCTCGCCCAGCGCTTCATAGCCGTAGGTGGCGTTGCCTTGCGCGTCCTTCTGATAGACCAGCACCGTGGTCCCGCCCACCATGTAGCCGCCGCCGACACTGTAGTAGCCGTTGCCGCCCTGGGCGTTGACCTGCGACAGATAGCCGGCGCTGTCGGCCGGCGAGGCCAGCACGGCATAGGTGTAGGTCGATGCGGATTTGTTGTCCTTGCGGTAGAGCGTCCGGACCTGGCCGCCCACCGCGTACGGCCCGCCCCATTTGAAGCCCCTGGCGCCCTGGGCGTTGAGCTGGTCCTGGAGTTCCGCCGCGGAACTGGCGACCGGTAGCAGCTCGAAGGCATAGGCGGTCTCGGCATCCTTCACGTAAGCCTCGACCACCTCCACGCTGGTCAGGCTGGTGGTGAAGGCCAGGCCGCTGAAGAAGCGAAACGACCTTGCGCCTTGCGCATTGAGCTGATCGAGAAATGCCGCAGCATCGGCGACCGGCGGCAGGGCCTCGTACAGGAAGGTACGCGTGGCCGGCGCCGGCGCCGGCGCCGGAGCTGGGGCCGGAGCGGGCGCGGGTGCTGGCGATGGTGCAGGAGCTGGCGCGGGCGCGGGCGCCGGTGCCGGTGCCACCGGCAAGCCGGCGAAGCCGCCGCCACCATTTCCACCGCCGCCGCAGGCAGCCAAAGTTGCGGCGAGCGCCGAAATCCAGAGTCTTGCTTGCATGAGAATCTCCCCCCGAGAAACGTTGATGTGTGCGACCGTGCAACGGTAAAGCCCGGCGGGTTGGCCCGCCAGTGCCGAAAGTCACTGTGCGCCGGAGGGCGCGAGTTCGGCCAGGGTCTGGAACAGCTTGCCGGCGTCCACCGGCTTGAACAGCACGGCGACGCCGGATGCACGGACCCGCTTCAGGCGTTCCGGCGCTGTTTCGCCGGTGACCAGCAACAACGGCATGCCGGAGCCGAAGCGTTGGCGCAGGCGCAGGCCGGTATCGAGTCCGTCAGTGCCGTTGGCCAGTCGGTAGTCGCAGATCAGCAGATCGAAGGGCTGGGCCCGGCCCTGCGCCTGTGCCATGGCCTCTTCGGCCTGCGCTTCGTCGGCCACCGCCTGCACCTCGATCGACCAGGAGCGAAGCAGTTGGCCCATGGCCTCCCGGATTTCCGCTTCGTCGTCGACCAGCAGCACGCGGCCGGGCAGCGCCTGTGCCGCTGCATCGCGGCGCCGATGTGCTTCCACACCCTGGAGGATCGGGCCGGCCGGCGGTGCGCCCACCCGCGGCCCGGCCGCAGGCAGCACCACGCGAAAGCAGGTTCCCCGGCCCGGGCGCGAATGCACCTGCATCGGATGGTCCAGCAGCCGCGACAGGCGCTGCACGATCGACAGGCCGATACCCAGGCCCTGCGAGCGGTCCCGGCCGAGATTGCCGACCTGGTAGAACTCCTCGAAGATGCGCCCCAGCTGCTCGGGGGCGATGCCGATGCCGGTGTCGCGCACCTCGATCCAGACGGCATCTGCACGCGCCCGGGCCGTCACGGTCACGCCGCCGCTCGCCGTGTACTTGAGTGCGTTGTCGATCAGGTTGGAAAGCAGGCGATGCAACAGCTGCGGATCGCTGTGCACCCACAGCCCGCTCGCGCGCACGCGCAACTGCAGTTCCTTCTGCTCGGCGCGTGCCGAGAACATGTGGTTGAGCGGCAGGAACAAGCCGTCGAGCTGCACCGCCTGAAGCTCGGGCAAGACCACCCCCGCATCCAGCTTCGAGACGTCGAGCATGGTGTCCAGCGACGTGCCCAGCGCATTCACGGCGCGCATCAGGCGCTCGGCATTGACTCCTTCCGGACGGCCGCGCAGCTCGTTCTCGAGCGCGGCGCCGAACAGCGCGATGGCGTGCAGCGGCTGCCGCAGGTCATGGCTGGCGCTGGCCAGGAAGCGGGTCTTTTCCTGGCTGGCCCGTTCGGTGGCGGCGATCTGTTCCTCCAGCCGCACGGCCAGGGCCTCCTTCTCGAAGCGCAGGATCAGCGAATCGGCCAGCAGCCTGTGCTCCTGAACGCCGACGCGCAGCATGAGGAAAAGGTAGATCGCGGCAAAGGCCGCGAGGAAGAGATGGATGGAGTCGCGCTGCCAGGCCAGGGCAATGATCAGCCCGCCCATCATGGGCAGCGTGTGGCCGAACAGCGCCGCCTTCAGCGGCCGCAGCGACTGCACGGCACGGGCGCAGTTGCCCATCATCACCACCATCAGCGCGGCGGTGACCGGCAGGTTGCCCGCGGGCACGAAGATCCACGGCGCCAAGGCATCGGCAAACCCGAGCAGGGTCACGATGCGGGTGATCTTGCGCGCCCACCAGGCGCTGTCGGCCGCCCGAACCGAGGGATTCCAGCGCGGCGTGAAGTACATGCCCAGGTACAGCGTCAGATGCAGCACGACGAAGGGCAGCACCATCGGGTCGCCCAGTTGCAGGTACATGAACGCGCCGAGCACCAGCACGAAGACGACGCGGGCCAGGAAGGTCGCGTTGTAGTTGAAATAGACCGACGCCACGTGCTCGCGCAGCACCTGCTGGCTCAGCGGCGCGTCGGCCATGCGCAGCGGGCTCAACGCAGGCTGCTGATCAGCTGCGCACGCGAACGCACGCCGAACAGCAGCAGGATGGTCGATACGTGGTTCTTCACCGTGCCCTCGCTCAGGTTCGCGAGCTGGGCGATTTCCTTGTTCGCCTTGCCTTCGAGCACCCACTGCATCACCTGCATCTGGCGCGGCGTGAGTTCCTGCCAGGCGCTGGCCTGGGCGGATTCAGCCCAGCTGCCGAGCGCCTTCGGCACCGTGGCGAGAGGGGAGATTCCGGATGCGCCGGGCTCGAGCAGGCCGCAGGCGCGGATGAATCCCACCACCTCCTTCAGGTCCGCCGACTTGGGAAGAAAGGCGCTCGCGCCCAACGCCACCGCCCCCTGCGCCAGCGACGTGCTGCCGGTGCCCGAAAGCACCACGATGCGGGCGGACGGATGGCGCAGGCGGAATTCCGCGAGGCCGCTCAGGCCGTGGGTGTCGGGCAGCGCCAGGTCCAGCAGCACCAGGCGGATCGACTCGCGGTGCTTTTCGTAGAGCGCCAGCGCCTCGGCCGCGCTGCCGGCCTCGAAGACCTCGATGCTCGCGCCCGAAGAAGCGGTCTGCGCCTGAACCAGCGCACGCACCCCGAGCCGCAGCAGATCGTGGTCGTCCACCACCAGGATCGCGCCCGGCGGGTGCGCCGGGATACCGCCGCCCAGAAGCGGCGGCGGCGGATGGGAGGAAGATTCGAGCGAGGCCACGCGGTCGATCTTAGCGATGCCCCCCGCGCGCAACAGTGCCCAAAGTCATGGTGCGGCCACCGGATTCGGGAAGCGCTTGCTACCGTTTGCATAGCACTTGCCATCCGCTGCGGGCGGGAGCACCATGCGCTACCCCGCCGCACCGAACGGAACGGCGCTTCTGGAGACAGGAACATGATGCACACCGCCGATGCTCCGCTGGCTGCGGGCGGACGCAAGGTCGACAGGCTGCTGGCCCACTACGGCGAAAGCCACCGCCATCCCACCAACGAGCTGATCCACTTCGCCGCGATTCCGGCCATCATGCTGAGCATCGTCGGCCTGCTGTTTGTGCTGCATCCGTGGGTGGCTTACATCTTCGTGGCGGCGAGCCTGGTCTACTACGCCACGCTCCGCTCCCCTGCCTTCCTCGTCGCCATGCTGGCCGGCACGGCCCTGGTGCTGGCGCTGGTTCACGCCATGGGCAGCCTTGTACTGCCGGTTTCCGCCGCCATCTTCGTGGTGGCATGGATCTTCCAGTTCATCGGCCACAAGATCGAAGGCAGGAAACCTTCTTTCTTCGAAGACATCCAATACCTCTGGGTGGGGCCCCTGTTCGTACTCTCCAAGCTGTTTTTGCGCCTCGGTATCCGCTGGTAAGCCTCGGGTCGGACGGCGCCGCAGGCCGGATCGCCGCCCGGCTGACAGCTTTGGCTATCGGTGCGATAGAAACTTAGGGGGAACCCTTAGCTTAGCACTCCCTCTAATCGAGTGCTAACATGCCCTCTACAAAGGAGTTTCCCCTGATGACCACGCTGTCTGGAGCCTCTGCCAACCAGCTCGCTGTCGCCAATCCATGGTCGATGGTGCCGCCGCTGGGTAACCTGGATGCTTATATTTCGGCCGCCAATCGCCTGCCGATGCTCACGCTCGAAGAAGAGCAGGGCTTCGCACGCCGTTTGCGCGACCACAACGACCTCGAAGCGGCCGGTGCGCTGATCCTCTCGCACCTGCGCCTCGTGGTGTCCATTTCGCGCCAATACCTGGGCTACGGGCTGCCGCACGGCGACCTGATCCAGGAAGGCAACGTCGGCCTCATGAAGGCCGTGAAGCGCTTCGACCCCGACCAGGGCGTGCGGCTCGTGAGCTACGCCATGCACTGGATCAAGGCCGAGATCCACGAGTACATCCTGAAGAACTGGCGCATGGTCAAGGTCGCGACGACCAAGGCCCAGCGCAAGCTGTTCTTCAACCTGCGCTCGATGAAGCAGAGCTTCAAGGCCGACTCGGCCGCAGCCGACAACGGCACGCACCGCGAGACGCTGAGCCCCGACGAGGTGTCGCAGATGGCGGCCCGGCTCAACGTCAAGCCCGAGGAAGTGCTCGAGATGGAAACCCGCCTGTCGGGCGGCGACGTGCTGCTCGACCCGGGTCCGTCGGACGACGGCGATGAAGCCTTCGGCCCGATCGCCTACCTGGCCGATGCCACGCAGGAGCCGACCGCGCTGCTCGAGTCGCAGCAGCGCGACCGGCTCTCGAGCGACGGCATCGCCACCGCCCTCGAAGCGCTGGACGACCGCAGCCGCCGCATCGTGGAAGAGCGCTGGCTCAAGGTCAACGACGACGGTTCGGGCGGCATGACGCTGCATGATCTGGCGGCGGTGTACGGCGTGAGCGCCGAGCGCATTCGCCAGATCGAAGTCGCGGCCATGAAGAAGATGAAGAAGGCGCTGGCCGATTACGCCTGAGCCCCCGCTTCTCCAGAACAAGCCCGGCCGCGTGCCGGGCTTTTTCATGCCTGTTTGGCCAGCGTCCGCAGCGCCCGCCTGGCGATATAGCGGGTGGCCGGCGTGTCCGATTCGGCCACCCAGCGCGCGCAGAGCCGGTCGACCCATTCGGGCTGCGTCTTGCTCGCGTCGTTGAGCCAGTTGGCCACCGAGTTCTGCACATAGCGGCTGGTGTCGGCCCGCAGCGGCTCGATGAGCGGCAAGGCGCGCCAGGGTTCTGCCTTGAGTGCATCGATCTGCGTGCACCAGACGCCGCGCGGACGTGTGAGTTCGCTGGCAAAACGGCGGATGTTCGGATCGGCGTCGGCCGTCCATGGCTGCAGCAGCGCGAGCGACTCGTCGAGCGAGGCGATGACCGCGTCGCGCACCGCCATCCAGGCGATTTCCCGTACGCCGAAGTGCGGATCGGCGGCAAAGCGCCGCGCCGCCTCCAGCTGCGCCGCCAGCGGCAGGCCCGAGAGCGTGACCCATTGCGCGGCCCAGCAGCGCGCCACGTCGCTGGCGTGCGTGGCCAGCCGGTGGGCGACGGCATCGCGCTCGGCATGCAGCGCCGCCAGGTCGTAGAGCGCCCGCGCAATGTGGCCGTGCCGCTGCATCGGCTTGAACGCGCCGAGCATGGCGATGGTGTCGGCCAGCCGCTCGCTCGCCGGATCGAGGCCGATGTGGTCCGCCACGGCGCGCGCGAGCCGCGGCAGCTCGAGTGCGAGGAATTCATTGAGGTTGACGGTTTCGAGCAACCCGTCGTTGAGCGCGTGCAGCACCTCGGGCGGAATGAGCGCGATGCGGAAGGCGCCCCTGCGCGCCTTCAGGTGGTCGATGGAGGCCAGGGCAACGGCGGCGTCCATGGGGCCGGTCAGGATTTGAGCAGCGCCTTCACGTCCGACACCATCGGCGCCACGCCGGCGCCATAGCGCGCGTAGAGCCGCAGCCGGCCGTCGGTGTCGTAGACAAAGCTCGCGGCCGAATGGTCCATCGAATAGCTCGTGGGGGTCTTGCCCTCGACCTTCTTGTAGTAGACCTTGAAGTCCTTGGCGACCGTGGCGAGCTGGTCGGCCGTGGGAATCAGCGCGACGAAAGTCGGATCGAACGCACCCATGTAGGCCTTGAGCACTTCGGGCGTGTCGCGCGCCGGGTCGACCGTGACGAACAGCACCTGCAGCTTGTCGCCGTCGCTGCCCAGCTGCTGCTTGACCTGCGCCATCTCGGTCATGGTGGTGGGGCAGACGTCGGGGCACTGCGCGTAGCCGAAGAACAGCACGACCACCCTGCCCTTGAAGTCGGCCAAGGTGCGGACCTTGCCGTCGGCATCCTTCAGCGAGAAGTCGCGGGCATAGTCAGCGCCCGTGATGTCGACCGCATTGAAGCTCGGCTTGGGCTCGCTGCAGGCCGAAAGCCCCAGGCCCAGGGTGGCGGCGATGCCGGCCCATCCCGCACCGCCGGCAATCAGTTTCAGGGCGTTTCGCTTGTTCATGGGCTCGGGCATTCGATCAGTCAATCAATCAGCGGAGGTAGTGGTCGACGAGCAATGCCGCGAACAGCACGCTCAGGTGAATCAGCGAAAACCGGAAGGTCTTGCGCGCCAGCATGTCGGAGTAGTTGCGCCAGAGTGCGAAGGCATAGCCCGTGAAGCCGATGCTCACGCCCACCGCCACCGCCAGGTAGAGCCAGCCGCTCATGCCGTAGATGAAAGGCATCAGGCAGGCCGCGAACAAGATGAAGGTGTAGAGCAGCACCTGCAGCCGCGTGAACTCGTTGCCGTGCGTGACGGGCAGCATCGGCAGCCCAGCCTTGCGGTAGTCCTCGACGCGGTAGAGCGCCAGCGCCCAGAAGTGCGGCGGCGTCCACAGGAAGATGATCAGGAACAGGATCATTGCCTCGGGGCCCACGTCGCCGGTCATCGCGGCCCAGCCCAGTACCGGCGGCATGGCGCCCGAGGCGCCGCCGATCACGATGTTCTGCGGCGTCAGCGGCTTGAGGATCACGGTGTAGATCACCGCGTAGCCGACGAAGGTGGCAAAGGTCAGCCACATGGTGAGCGGATTCACCTCGAACCACAGCAGCGCCGAGCCGGCCGCGCACAGCAGCGCGGAGAACGCCAGCGCCTGCAGGTCGCTGAGCTGCCCGCGCGCCGTGGGGCGCCAGGCGGTGCGCTTCATCTTGGCGTCGATGCCCTTCTCGACCAGGCAGTTGAACGCCGCCGCCGCACCCGCCACCAGCCAGATGCCGATGCAGGCCAGCACGCCGCGCTGCACCTCGGCCCACGAGGGCAGCCCGGGCACGGCCAGCACCATGCCGATGAAGGCGCAGAAAACGATCAGCTGCACCACGCGCGGCTTGGTCAGCGCATAGAACTGGCGCAGCACGTTGGCGGTGCTTGTGTGCTGCACGGAAATCGGCGTGCTCACGCGGTGGCCTCCCTCTGGTTGTTGTGTGCGGCGCCAAGCGCCGTGTCTCTGTCGCATGCGACTGTAGCGGCAGCCCTGCGGCGGCTCTCGCACAGCGCCCATGTCAGCACCACGGCCAGCGCCGCGGCGCCCCCCGTGTGCAGGACCGCGGCAGCCAGCGGCCAGCCGAGCAGCACGTTGCCCAGGCCGGTGGCCAGCTGCAGCAGGGCCAGCCCCGTCAGCCAGCGCGCCTGCGGCCGCAGCGGCTCGATGCGGTGCAGCTGCCAGGCGAGCACGCCCAGCGCGGCGAAGACGGCATACGCCATCAGCCGATGCGCGTAATGAATGGCGGTGAGCGCGGAAAAATCGAGCGGCGCGCCATGGCCGGTCACGCCCAGGTGGCGCCAGATCTCGAAGCCTTGCGCAAAATTCATCGGCGGCCACCAGCTGCCCTGGCAGGTCGGGAATTGGGTGCAGGCCAGCACCGCATAGTTGGTGCTGACCCAGCCGCCGAGCGCGATCTGCAGCAGCAGCAGTGCCGAAGTGGCGATCAATCCGTTGCGCAATGCGGGCGGTACGACCGTGGGCAGGCGGTCCGCGGCGGCCTGCCGATAGCGCACCGCCTGGATGCACAGCAGCACCAGCAGTACCACGGCGCCCAGCAGGTGCAGCGTGACAATGGCGGGAAAGAGCTTCCAGGTCACCGTAAGGGCCCCGAACGCGCCCTGCAGGCAGACCCAGGCCAGCGTCAGCACGGGCCACCAGGCGCTGAGCGTGGCGTGCTCGCCGTCCGCCGGCGGCGCGCGGCGCTGGCGCCGCCGCACGATCCAGGTGGCGCCCGCCAGCGCGAGGATGAGCACGCCCACGCCGGTGGCCAGGTAGCGGTGCACCATCTCGACCCAGGCCTTGCCGTGCGTGACCGGACCGGTCGGCTGGGCCGACTGCGCCATGGCGATCTCGTGGCGCGCGCCCACCGGGCTCGCGTTGCCGTAGCAGCCCGGCCAATCGGGGCAGCCCAGGCCCGAATCGGTGAGCCGGGTGAAGGCGCCGAACAATGTGAGGTCGAAGGTGAGGAACAGCGTCAGCACGGTGAGCGCGTGCAGCCGGCGCGCCGGCCCGGCACCCGCGTTGCGGCGCCACACCCACACCAGCGGGCCGAGCGCGATCAGCACGCCGGCCGCCATGAGCCAGGCGATGGGGGTGAGGTCGTACAGGGCGCTCGTGTCCATGGAGAGATCAGCGGCCCGGCTCGTCCCAGGACGCGGAGGCGCGCAGCAGGCGGTCGAGGTCGCGCTTGGCGCGGCCGGCGCCCGCGGCGTCCATGCGGGCCGGAAAACGCATCATCCAGTTGCCCATCGGGTCGACCACGTACAGGTGCTCGGCCAGCCCATGGCCCGGGACCGGCGCGAGCCATTTGGCGATTTGCTCGGCCGGCACGCGCAGCACGGTGGCGCCGCGAAGGCCGTTGTCCAGCCGCGCCGGAACGGGCGCCGCATCGCTCACGAGCCAGACGCGGTCGAGCCGGTCTTTCTCGCGGCCCAGGCTTTCGCGCAATTGGCGCTGCAGGTAGAGCTGCTGCTCGCAGAGCGCGTCGCAGGCCGCATCGGCCACCGCCACCAGCAGCCACTGGCCCTTGAGCGTGGCAGAGTCGACCGGCGCACCGTTGCGGTCCGTCGCGGTGAATGCCGGCAGGGTGCGCTGCGGATCGATGAGCTCGCCGTAGACGCTGCGCCCCTCGGGCCGGATCACGTAGTAGGTGAAGTAGGACGCGACGACCGGCGCGGCGCACATCAGCATCACGGCGATCATCTTCCAGCGTCCGACCACCGTGCGGCGGCCCTCGGCGCCATCGAGCGCCTGGTTGGGCGACGGCATCGAATGCACCGTCAGGCCCAGTGGTTCGTCAGAGGCTGCGTTCATCGCGTGCGCGGCGTCTCGAGCGGCGGTAGGGGGAAATGATTTGGAACCAGACATAGAGGATGACCACGAGAGCCGAAAGCCCGAACCACTGGAATGCATAGCCGTAGTGCTTCTCCAGACCCAGAGCGGGGGCCGGCCAGTCGCGCTGCAACCCCTCGGAAGCGGGGCCGACCTGCTGCAGCGACACATCGGTTCGCAGCGGCAGCTTGGTTTCGTCGCGGAAC